>VMFW01000007.1 GCA_007376265.1 Parcubacteria group bacterium Gr01-1014_20 | reverse complement strand
TCCCACGAAATCTGGGTGTAGTTGTCGCTGGTGAGCGGAAAACTAGGCGGCGGTCCATATAGTAAGTTGGCATCATAGATATAATTTCTTGCCTGATAACCGTTAGTAGCCGAATAATAAAATCCAGGGCGAGTGTTTGAACCCAACATCCCATAGGAAGTGAAGAGCGCCCTACTCCGCGTTGACCCACAGGCCGACTGACTATAAGAGTGGCGACCCACTCTTCCGTTTTGAGCAATGAGTGCTCCGTCCACCCTCAAATCATCTTCGCTCACTAAACCGATATTAACATTATTCTGTGAAATCAAACCGATGGTATCTTGGCCATCATAATTCGTATAAAGTAAATCATTATTTATGGTGATACTCGACCAGGTGGATTGTTGGTTGGGAAAACGACCGGACCCCAAAGTCAGTCGGGCGGTATTAATCTGCCCCCGAACCCAAACGTTATCTTCAAGAAAAATCAAGCCGCTGGTCGGAAAAGGATAGTTGCCGAGTAGAGTTGAGGATTGGATACTCCAAGTCCCCCAATAGCTTTGGGAGCTCGTACAACTTCCCGGCGGAACTAGGGCAGTTACCCGAAATAAATCAAAAGTATCGTTAGTCTTAAAAAGCATGTCGTAACCAAAGGCCGTGGATGAAGGCCGATAGAAACCGGTACTCGAGGCATCGGCTCGAATCTGCGCTAGGTCTTGAGTCAAACCCGGAAAATCTACCGCCGGTACCGAAAGCTGTCGGCCAACCTGAAAAACGTCTGTGCGGCTCGGCACCGCTGCCGGCGGCAATGGGTCAACTGGCGCTCTATGAGTATGCACTGAAAATTCCAGTGGATCAGTCCCTGGTTCTTGGTGGTCGGGATCATCGTAAGATGTTAAAGCACTCGTAACCAAATTGTGAGCCAACCCGTCAAAGTGAAGCCCACCGTTTGAGTGAACCGGCCCAAAAACCTCGGCCGCCGTTCCAAAATTAACATCTCCGTTGATAGCCCATGCGTACTTAGCAAACGAGGGGATACCCATCCTTACCTCAATCACCTTATCCACGGAACTATCAGCTATAACTCGGCCAGTGCTACGTACGGTAACGATCGTTGATCCAGTCGGCGGTGGCGTTATCTCCAAGCTAAAACTTCCGATCTTCTGGCCATTTTTATCATAGTAATCATGGGTGTACGGACCCGTACTGGTTGATCCCTGCCCATCCCAATAGTCTGTAGTATTGTGAGCCAAGTGCCAACGATAATATTCAATTCCACCCTCGGCTACCGAAAAAGCCATGGTTTTATAAAAAACCCGAACCGAAAGCTTCAGAAAAGAGAGCGCCCAGAAAATAAAACCAGTCATAATGATAAGCACCACCGCGGCAAAGAAAATCACTTCAAGCGACAACTGCCCCTCTCTTTTGAAATTGTGTTTCTTGTTAAAGGTCATCTCGAAGATTTACTAGTTGGAACGTAAATTCCTAATTGAAACAAAGCTTGAAAAGAAAACCGGTTTCGGCGCCTTTCCGGGAGTCACATCCGCATAAACTGAAACCTTAACAATTCTAATTTTTGTAATGTCTTGAGTTGACGTCATCGCCGGCTCCGAGCCAGTGTAATCTGCGTCATAGTACTCAAAAAAATTGGTGCTAGTTGATTTAACAAAGTTTTTAATGGCCGTTGAAACCATCTCGCTCGAAGTTGCGTACTGCAACGGATTTCCGGTCGGCTTGATTACTCCCCGGTAAACGGTGCTTGTCACCGCCGTGCTCGTTGCTAAGAAATATCTAACCTTATCATAAATTTTATCGCCATCTACATCGCTGTAAAAAGAAAAGGAACTTGTCGTCGCCGCCCCAATCGCGTATGCCCCATTCGAAGCCTGGCTAGCCGACCTAATCTCGGTAGTCATAATCTGAAAAACTTGCTCAATGTCCTGTCTTGACGCTAGTTTCTGAGTAATAATATTTTCTAAATTTCCAACATTTCCTCGAAGAGAAACAATCACAAAAAGTACCCCGACCGCCAAAGCCGCTACAATCACCACCTCGATAAGCGAAAAACCCTGATGATCACGAAATTCGAATTTCAAGCCTTGAGTCACTTTGGTGTTTAATACTCTGTTTTTCATGTTTCAGGATTCGTGGTTTGCATTATCAAGGAGTCATCTCCACACCAGCTTGTTGCCAATTTCCGGTAATCGAGACCGAACTTGTCACAATCTGAAACCCGGTGGCAGCTACCTCCAGTGTGTAGTCCCCCAATCCCAAATTACCGAAAAGCGCTTGACCTGAAGGCACACAAGCTCCGCCAAAATCGATTCTTAAATCATAAAGTTCGGGAGTTGTGTTTTCGTCATCGGTTTTCATAAAAACTTTGTAGCGCATATATCTTTTCGAATTGTTCGAAGAGCTAATCGTTGAACTGCTTTGAGTGTAGTAACTGCCACTTGTCCCATCCGGCCCTATATAGTTCCAACTTACCTGGTCGTTGTTCGTGGCGATTTGGAACTTTAAACTGTCGCTCCCAGTTAGCGGTGACTGTGACCCAGGATTCCAGCTTATCAAATAAAAAGTCGAAGATGTCGATCCGAAATCAATCGTGTTCGACTCGAGCCAACTCACGGTTGAGGTCGTATAAGTTGAAGAAGCATTAAGTTCAAGTTTTAAAGCGCCCGCTGGGTCATCCGGCTCAATCCCTCCGTCCTGATTGCTATAACCTCCTAGAGACCAATCGGTAAACTTTAAATAGTTCCTTCCCGTCACGAGAGTTTCCGAAAATCCAGACTTAGTCAGCGTTGCGACCGCCTCGGATATCGGCTGCCCCCCCGAAAGACTCTTTGCGGTCACCAAAAGTGATCGCGCCTCCGCCGGAGTCAGGACAAATTTAAAATCGTAAGTAGAACTAGGATTAACGATAAATGGGGTCAGCGGAATTGTACCTAAAAGATCATATGCGGCCTCGTTTAAAGCCAGTGAGTATGTATCCAGTTCCAAATTTGAAAAAGTTTTTGTGCCGCTTGCGTTGGTAGTCGTGCTCGTCGAAAACTTAAGCACGTCTGGATTTATACCTATCGGTTTTATTCCGCTAATTGAAAAATTTTTGTTTCCCACCGGGACACAAAGAGAACTTACTGTGTCGACTTTAAGCGTGCTCACTTTATCAATCGTAAAAGTAATAGTGGTAACTGTTTGTGCTGCCACCGTCGCCGGAGGTGTTAATGGGTTTGGGTTCGACGGTTCCCCAATCACATAGGTCTGGTCACTGGAATAACCTGGCTTGCTAACAACAATTTGATAATTTTGAGTGCTGGTCGGTACGCCCACCAGTTGCAAAACTCCACTCAAGTTTGTCGCATCAGTTAAGTCAATTGCGGGCGTGACGCTCGCGTTGACCACCCGCACATCCGCCTGAGCTACCGCAAACCCGTTCGCGTCAATTGCGTTTATAAAAAGCGATCCATTATTGCTGGCGCCCTCCAAGTTTTTTGGCGCCACCGTTCCAGTCAGAATCAGAGGTACAAATCGAGCGCAAGCCGAACAGCTAACCTCCAGCTGAACGAGTTTATAGTCCGCGGGTGCCGTGTCATTGGGATTTCCACCCAAGACCCCATCAAAAGGATCGTCGATGTTTCTAATCAAAGCCTTAATCGTAAAAGCCAAATCCCCAACCGCGATTGTCTGCTCGGACGGAATCACCCCGGAAGGAACTCCTCCTACCACCCCCACTTTGTCGTAAGGCAGGTTACGTATGAGCTCCAATTGTCTATTTAGCGCTGAAGTCGCCGCCGACCTGAAGTCTAATCCCGTCACCACATCCAAGATAGAAAAATAGATAAGATAAATTCCTCCAAAAAGCAAAGACAAAATCGCCACGCTGATAATAACGTCTATGAAAGTTAGGCCCCGCCTCATGTAACCCAAACCATATGACATGTCTCAAAATATATCTTTCATGATTATAAACGCCTTTGTCTTTCGTGTTTTATGACCTGTGTTTCAAGATTCATTATTCACAACCTACTTAGACAATCCCTGCGAGATAGAGTACATCGGCGTAATAATTGAAAGGGCTACGAAACCAACGAAAACGCCCATAAAAAGGAGGAGGATCGGCTCAAGCATGTTGGTCAAGTTAGCAATCCGAGTGTCAATTTCTTCCGTATAATACTGGGCTAGATAAAACAAATTCTCCTCCAAGTTTCCTGTATTTTCACCGATTTCGATCATGCCAGTTAGAAGCGGTGGAAAAAATTTCTTATTCTCCGATAAATATTGCGCGAAAGGAACGCCTTTCTTAACTTCCTCGTTCGCTTTTGCAAGCGCTCGACTGTAGACCATGTTGCTTATGGTTGAACTCGTAATCATCGTGGCCTCAACAATTCTCACTCCGCTTTTTAAGAGTAGCCCCAAAATTCTAGTAAAATTAGCCATATTAATATCTATAATAAGGGACGACAAAACCGGTACAAAAAAAAGTGATCGATGGAAAAAGTACCTGAAAACCGGCAACCTAAGCGCGAAGCGAAAACCCACGATAAAAACTATCGCTCCGACAAGAAAGTAAAGACCGTACGTTTTAGAAAAATCGAGCACTTGAATCAGGAGGCGGGTGGTAAATGGCAATTCAACGTTCAACCCTGAAAAAACTGGCAAAATTTTCGGGAAAACGAAAAATGTCAGAAACCCGGTGATAGCCACCGTCGCTACAAGTATCACAAGCGGATAAATCATCGCCGACTTAATCTTTCCAGCCAGGTCCTTCGATTTCTTTAGCTCTTCAGCCAGGTAAAGAAGATTTTGCGAAAGAGTTCCACTAGTCTCACCCACCCTTATGATATTGATAAAAAAATCTCCGAAAATGTGTCGGTGAAATTCAAGACTGTCAGCCAAAGACTGGCCCTTATTTAAGTCCACAATCAAGCCATCTACCACTTCGATTAGGGTCTTATTGGTAATTTGCCGGCGAATAACTTTTAGTCCCTCATAAATCGGCAAACCCGCTTTCACCACTATTGAAAGATGGCGCGCAAAATTTATTTTTTCCTGAACCGAAAGATGTTCAAAAAATGAAAACTTATGTAGTCGTAATTTGCCAGCCATAAAATTTTTAAAAACCGGGAAGAATTATCTTTCTGCTATGCGACATGTGCCCAAAATCACATCCTGGGTCGCCTACTCGTGGATAATCCGGAGAACCTCCTCCAGGCTTGTCACCCCGGCAATCGCCTTTTGAATACCGTTTTCAAGCATCGTCATCATTCCGTTCTTAACCGCCGCGTTTTTAATCTCCTGAGAGTTCGCCCGATTCATAATGAGCTGCCTAATCTCATCGTTAACCTCAAGCACCTCCCTAATACCCGTCCGGCCCTTATATCCACTACTGCCACACTTCGCGCATCCTTGAGTCATGAAAAACTTTTTATGTTTCGAAAAATCAAAGCTTGGAATAATTTCCTTAAGGCTCTGAATTTCGCTTTCGCTAAGTTGCCTTTCTTTCTTACAGTTTTCGCAAAGCATCCTTATGAGCCTTTGCCCCATAGCAATATTGACGGTTGAAGCAATCAAAAACGGCGGCACACCCATATCAATCAGCCTCGGGAAAGTGGTGGCGGAATCATTAGTGTGGAGTGTCGAGAGCATCAAGTGTCCGGTTAAAGCGGCGTTAACCGCGATCGAGGCTGTTTCCTGGTCTCGAATTTCACCCACCATCACAATGTTCGGATCCTGTCTCAAGATTGACCGAAGCCCTCCGGCAAATGTTAAACCCACCCTGGTATCCACCTGAATTTGAGTGGTCCCTTCAAGTGAGTATTCAATTGGATCTTCAACGGTAATAATTGAAATCCCGGGCACGTTCAGTTTTTTCAAAATCGTGTAGAGCGTGGTGCTCTTACCAGAACCAGTCGGGCCGTTAGCCAAAATCATCCCGTAGGGCTTCCGGATAGCCTTCTCCACTTTTTTAAGCTCATCCGGCAAAAACCCCAAATCCTCGAGGGTGAACGTGTGGGTTTCAGCGAGCAGTCGAAGAACCGCGTTCTCTCCGTAATAGGTCGGCATAATCGAAACGCGCACGTCAATCGATCCCACATGATCCGGCTCTACTTTAAACCTTCCATCCTGCGGCGTGAAATGTTCATCGGTCCGGAGCCCGGACATCACTTTAATGCGACTGATGAGCTCGCGGTGCAAAGATTTCGTAATCGCAATCTTGTCAAAAATATCCTGAAGCACACCGTCGATCCTAAAACGCACCCTAATCTTATCCGCCATCGGCTCAAGGTGAACATCCGACGCTCTCGCTATAAAAGCGTAATAAATGAATAGATTGACTAGATTAACAATCGAAACTTCCTCGAGTGGTTTCGTAATCTGCTTTTCAATCTCAAGCTTGAGTGAAGCAACGTTGCCTAATGACTTCTTATCCTCAACAATTTTTTCAACCTTGTCGCCCGGCTCCACCTTCGTTGCTTTTTCTTCGGCGTGAGCTTTATCGTCATGTTTTCCCCCAAAAAATGCCATAAAGTTAAATTGGAATTATTGCTTAATTATACCACGTTTAAGGCCAATCCTAATGCTCGGAAAAAGCCTGTTTTTCTAAAATCTTCTGAATCTTTCCGGTATCAGTCGGCTGGAGCATCTCTTGAAGTTCCATATCTTTTGAAATATCCACCCCGTTTTTCTGAAGAAGCAGAATAACCAGGCTCATGAGTTTGGTGATTTCCTGCTCGGTAATTATATCCACCTGAAGATCAATTTCCTCTCGAAGATCATCCACTTTCATGGCTCTATTCTGGGAAACTAAGACAACGATCGCGAGCATGATCGCCTCTAAAGACACGATCATGGTCAAAAACCCAAATGGGTATGGATCAAAAGGAGTAATGCCAGGAATCAGTCCGGTATTCAAAACAATCCACACCCCAAACCAGGTCACATTCGCGAGTAAAAACTTAACGCTTCCCAACCGACTGGTCAGCCAATCGGCAAACTTCTCAGACCTGGTTCGCCGCGCGTCTGCCTTCGCCTTCAAACTCCGAACAATCCTCCTGCTCGCTTCAGAAGGATGGTGGGGCTCTTTCAAATGGTTTTGGTCTTCCATACGATTAGATTTTGTTATCGAGGGACGAGATTAGAAAATCAATTGTCCCGAACGACCGCGAGGGACCTCCTACCTAAGTATAACTGATTGGAATCGCTTGGCGATTCAATACTACTCGAAGTCCAGGTATAGCGGCGAATGGTCTGAGACCTCATCCGGCAAAACCTTAAAATCCTTCACTCGGATCCCCTTGCTAGCCAAAGCGTAATCGGCAAATCTGTGTTCTTTGGTGTAAAACTTCGTCCGGGTCGAACTGAATCCATACTCCTTGATCAAATTCCTCAAACCAAAAACTTCAAGCTTCTTCAAACTCTTCGTTTCTGGAAGCAAGTTAAAATCTCCGCAAAGCACGAAGGGGTCAGTCAGGTTTTTTAAAAATTCCACAATTTTATCTGACTGCGTGAGCCTTTCCGGACTATCAAATTTTCCTCCGCCGTTCCAAAGACCATGAAAGTTAACCATCGTTCGAACTCCCTGGGGCATCCGAAGCGTCACAAATTGAATGTTCCGCGCGTGATTTCCCGGCTCCTCCGACGAAAAATAACCCCGCTCCCGATAAACAAAAATCTCCCCCTCTTCCAAAATTTTCAAATCCTTTTTTACGAAAATAGCCAATCCGTAGTGATCACCAAAATGTGGTCGGAAAAATCCAATGTGTCCGGTTAAAGTTTTTCCGATATCCTCAAAAAGCCTGAAGGTGATATTCTTGAGCTTCGCCCCACCCGCCATTTTTCCTTCCATGTGTTCTCCCCCATTCCAAATCTCCTGCAAACAAAAAACATCCGTGTCCCTGTGGTCTTTAAAAAATTTGAGCAGGTTTTCCTTTCCTGCCCTCGCGCCCCAAGTGTTTAGCGATGTTAAAGTCACGCACCCATTCTACCATTTCAACAAAAAACCGCCGAAACAAATCCAGGCGGTTATAGTCTGTTCCCAGCGAACGTTTTTACGCCAACTGGTTTTCGTAGGCGAACCTTACATCACCGTCCTTGTTCAGCCGAAAAGCCATTGTCACCTCCACTCCAGTTTTGTTTTTAAAAACCATCGTGGAATTGCCGAGTAGATTAGCCTTTTTGCTCACGTATTTCACAATACCCTCTTCTCTTCCCTTAACCAAACGCCTAGCTTCCACATCTAGCTTTTTGTTGAGTTCCACGAGCGAAACCACATGTTTATTAGATAGATTCACAGTACCTCAATCCTACTCCTTTCCCATGGATTTAGCAATGACTTGCAATTCGCCTCTAGATTTCTATCCGCTCCGGTTTTAACTCGTCAAAATCCCTCTCCGAATAAATTCCAATCCCCCGCTTCCTTTTATCCTCCCGCGTGCTTGTGGTAAACAAGGTTACATGCGGCATCGGAACCTCCAGCTCCAAGCCGGTTACCTCTTTTAGTTTTGCGTAAAACTCCGCCAAATTCCCTGTTTCCGCTAACTGAATCACCGACTCTCGAACCTCGTGAATTATTTTACTCGAATCAGTCGGATCGGGATCGTCATACTCTTTCTTTATATAGTAATATTCTGGCTTAAAAACAAATTGCCAATCAATGCTCTCAACCACTGCCCTTATCTTAGCTAAAATCTCCTCCTTCTCGCCCCGGGGAAGATCACCCAAGCGGGCCATAATCTGCTCAGCCGTATCGCTCCCGATAACTGTCACATGAGCTTCGTCTTTCTCTAAAAGACCTCGCTCTTCGGCAAAACCCCTTACCTTCTCTGGATCGGTTTTATTTTTATCCAAATCTAAAAGCAAAGTGCCTGACTCTAAATTGAAACGAATGTTCTTTACAAACTTATCTCCACTCGGACCAGATTCGCTATTTTTGTTTGGGTTTTCCATTAGTTATTAAAAACTTTCTTAAATCTATCAAACTCTTCCTGACTTAAATCCTTAAAAACATCTTTTTCGTATATTTGCGATTTCTCGTAAAGCTCGTCCTTCAACTCCCTTGGTCTAAGATGAACATGGAGGTGGTTCACTTTTAGCTTGTTCTGGTAAATAAACGGCCTAAAGTGCTGACCGATATCACATCCCGAAGCTACTTCTCTTAAAATTTTTTCTTCTGCTTCAATCACAACATCAAAAAGCTCTTTTCGTTCAGCTTCCAGCAATTCGCTAAGTTTTTCCACATGCCTCTTTGGAATTACTAAAAGGTGTCCGGGCATAAGTCGCGGATCGCTCAACATCACAAAGACATGCAGCTTTTCAACTAAAACCCGCTCTTTTTTGCTCACCAAAACCTCACAAAATGGACAGGTCATTCTTGCTTCGATTTTCCTCTTCTCGCTCCCAAAAATCAAGTCTACAAAGAAAAACCAGTGCCTTAGCGCTGGTTTATAAATTTGATTGATAAAGGAAGCTACCTTCCCATCCATGCTTTCTTAAGAAGCCTAACTCTCGCCTGGACCTGGACCGGTAAACTAGAATCATTCGCTGAACAGCTCCAGCATGAACCGTTCACATTCTCAAACGAAACTCTCATCTTTCGACCGTTGCCGACTATGCTGTAAAGACTGTCTCCAATCAAGACCTCGCGACTAGTCAACCTTCGAGGCATGTACGCGGGATGTGTACTATCGCCTCCCAAAATGTTCGGCATTTTGAAACACCTCCTTTCCCCTTGAGCTACTCCCAATATACAAAAAACACTGGTCTTGTAAAGCTCTTAAAGACTTTCGAGATCAAGCGTGTAATCAATCCGAATCTGCTTCACAAACTCGGGCACGTGGCTCACAAGTATCATTGCGCCTTCGTAACGGTCCAGAGCCTGCGCAATCACCGGGATATGGCGAAAATTGATGTGGTTGGTCGGTTCATCAAGAATTAAGAGCCCCGGCCGCTCAAGAGAAAGTTTCGCGAAAGCTACCAGTCCTTTCTGTCCCTCCGAAAGCGAGCCAATTTTAGCTTTCAAAATATCCGAATCTAATAGGAAACCGGCGGCGCAAGAACGCAGTTCCTGTTCGGTGCCATCTTTCATGGCGTTCGCGAGCGTCCCGTAAACCGTCTCCTCAAAATCTAATGTCGAAAAATCCTGCCGGTAATAGCCAATGTGAACGCCGTGCGCCACGTGCTCGCCTTTAGCGTGCCCGCTTGCCAGTTTTTCAAGCAAGGTTGTCTTTCCAATTCCATTCGGGCCAGAGAGAAGTAGACGCTCCTTTCTCTTCAAAACCACCTCCACTTTTTTAGTGATCGGCTTGTGGGTCCCGAGGTTCATAATCGAAACAGACTTCAACTCCAAAATCTGCCCCACGAGGCCCGCCTGGCAAGGAATCACAAAGTTCCGAATCGCCTTGTCTTCCCGTCGAACCTCAACAATATCCCCCTCGAGCTCTTCAATCTTCTCTTTCATTTTCCTAGCCACATCCCTCATGTGGCCGCCTTTCTGGGCGAAAAATCCCGCTTGGTCTTTCCGGTGTTGAATATCTTTCTCGAGTCGAACATTTTTCATCCGTTCCCGTTCGAGTCGAGCCTTGATCTCTTCAACCACTTTCAAATAGTCCCCGGCGTACTGTTCGATTTTTTTCGTAAAAACATCTAAATACAAAACCCCGTGCGTAAACGAATTCAAAAAGTCCGCGTCGTGCGAAATCACGATGCAGGTTTTGTTGTAGTCTTTAAGAAATTGGGTGAGATGCGCAATCCCCTGTTTGTCCAAATTATTCGTCGGCTCATCGAGCAAAAGGATGTCCGGGTTCTGAATGAGCGCCTGCGCCAGAAGCACCCGCGCCTGCTGGCCACCCGATAAGTCCTTCAAAACCTTATCGTGAGGCACGACCAAATGAACCACGCCTAAAACCTTCTTAATCCTCGGCTCAATATCATAAATCTTCATATCAAACGCCTTTTCAAAAAATTCTTGCACGGTGAGCTCCGCCTCATCCCTTTGAATCACCTGCCGCGCCGTGGCCATGGTCAGCCCCTTAGTCACCGAAATCGCCCCCATCTCCGGCTTCAAGTTCCCGGCAATCAGTTGAAAAATCGTGCTCTTCCCGGCCCCGTTCTGACCCATAAGCGTAATCTTCGAGCCTTCCCGCACCGAAAAATCCGCCTCATTCAAAATCGGCTTATTGCCGTACTCGAAAGACACCTTATTAAAGCGAATAATCACGTTGCCTTGCGGCATCACGTTTACAGTTTTGCCCCTGGTTTCATTCATTTAGTACTGATAAATGTAGCACAAAAAATACCTCAGAACCTATTTACTAAGAACGTCTTGAGTAAAAACCCTAGTTTAGTACAATTTAAACTATGAATCCATTTGAAAAAGTTGGCCCCGATCAAGCGGGGGGTGATAGCAGTCGAGAGGAGTGGGAAAAAGAGAGAGACGCTGCTAAGCTGACAGCGGACCAGGAAAAAGAAGAACTCCAAAAGTTCGTCGAGTCGCTACAAGAAAGATCTAAAGAAAATCTCCTCGCGGTGAGAAGCCAGCTTGAAGAACAACTAGACTCTACGTTTGAAAGAGACGCCTTAAACCCTATCCGCGACCGTCTCGCCGCCGTTAACAACCGCCTCCTCGAGCTAGGAGTTGAAGACTAGCATTTTTATTAATCTTCCAGCACCACAAAGAATCCCGCGTATTGCTGGGAAAATCAGGGTTTCGTAGCGCGGGTTTCAGTCAGAATTTGTTTCAAAAAGTACGTTGAAAAATAAACCGCTCCTTTTGTATTGAAATGACTGCTGTCGGAGTAGAATTTAGGATTTTTTAGAGAGCCCGATAGGTCGTAAAATCCCACCCCGTCACTTTTTTGATAATTAATCAACAAGTTTTTTGTCGTTTGTTTTCCCGGGTCAAAATCCCATAGAGTCGGCGGAATAATAAAGATTACGCGGGCACCGTGCGATTTACTCATGTCAATGATGCTCTTGAGGTGCGCCGTATATTTGTTGAAGTTAGAAGTTTCGAAACCATCGGGGTAAAGAGCGCTATGCTCGCGATCGATGGCCTCTTTTAAATTCGACAAGCCCACTTCTTTTTCCAGTGTGCTTGTACTTGTATTATCCCAAATAGGATCAAATCCAGCGAATGGAGGCCAACGCAAAAAGTTGCCCACGTAACCCATGATGGTGTTCGTCGAAAAGCGGTTTTCGACTAACGCCGAAAGGAGTGTTATGCGAAATGGTTCGTTGTCAAACGTTATCTCCTCGTTCCATTGTGGCGAGTAAAACACGAAGGGGTCGATAACATACACCACGTCTTTGACGCTGTTCTGCCTTTGAAAAAAGTAGGAGAGATAAATTTTCTCCGGCAGAATACCAAGCCCTGATCCGGCGATGTTCATAAAGTTCATCCCAACGCCCTCCTCAATTAGTCGCTGCCTCTCGCCAACCGAGAGTTGTCTGGCATGCGAGGTCCCGAGGATGATAAAGTCGTAATTCGCGTTTTGGGGAATCGTCAAAAAATTCGATTCGGTAATAGCATGATTATAAATGTTGAAATTGTTATTCGTAATGTAGAGTAGCAAAACAAACGCAAGATTGATGACGAAGAATACGATGCATTTTAGTACAAAACGCTTCATGTGCTTAGAATGCGAAATAGATGAACGGGCGGTACCCACTCAAGACGCCGACCGAAAAGATCGCCCAAATTATGGTTAAATAGGTAGACCATCGCAAAAATATGGAGGGACTGTGGAAAAAGAAGTTGTAAGCGCCGCCGCGTCGTTGAATGTGTCGCCACATATACAACGCGCTGAAAATTGCCGAGAGAAGAATAACAAAACGCGTATCGTAGAGCGACAGCACTAAGGCGTTCACAAGGTAATTGCCTGCCAAAGATCGCGGAATGCTTTCCCAGCCGCCCGCAAACAGGTGCGAAACGATGTACCATGCGTCAGAAATACTATTTGCTCTAAAAAATATCCACGCAAAAGATACTAGGGAAAATGTAGTGACGATTTGCATAAAGGAGCGAAGTTTCGGAAAGTAGTTCAAGCCAATACCCTGGGCGATTTTTTCTCTGATTCCCTGCGTTGTTTTTGAAAAAACTATGTAAACTCCATGCAGCGCTCCCCAGAGAATGAAAGTCCAACTGGCGCCATGCCAAAGGCCACTCAAAAGAAAAACGATTAGTATATTGGAATACCAGTGTAACTCGAGAACGCGGTTGCCGCCAAGGGGAATATAAACATAGTCCCGGAACCAAGACGAAAGGGAAATGTGCCATCGTCTCCAAAAATCGAGAATCGAATTTGCGAGGTAAGGGTTTCTGAAGTTTTCCACTAAGTCGAAACCCATTACCTTCGCGCTGCCAATGGCGATATCAACATAACCGGAGAAATCGGCATAAATTTGGATAGCGAAGATCATTGTAACCCATATGAGTTCTAGGCCCGCATAACCATGAGGGTTACTGTAGATTTGGTCGACGAGAAACGCTAAATTGTCGGCAATAACAACTTTCTTAAACATCCCCCAAAGCATTCTTTTGAGGCCGTCTACAACCCGTTTATATTCAAATCTATGTTCTTGATAGAGCTGGGGGATGAGATGCTGTGGTCTCTCAATTGGCCCCGCAACTAATTGGGGATAAAACATGACATATAACGAGTAGATACCGATGTTATATTCCGCCTTCTGCCTTCCCCGATATACCTCAATAACATAAGCTAGGCTCTGAAACGTATGAAAAGAAAGACCGAGGGGTAAAAGTATCGAGAGGGCGCCAATCGGATAGTTCCAGTGGAGAAAAGAGGCAAGGGTCCCGAGATTAAAGTTGAAAAAATTGAAATATTTGAAAATAAAAAGCACGAGGCAAGTCGAAATAACGCTTAGTATTAAGAATAACCTCCTCTGTTTTTTGTCGGACGATCTCTCGATCAAGATGCCCGCCCAGTAATCTATTACGATGAGCGCCGCAAGAATAAAAATATACGCCGGGATGAATGCTATGTAAAAAACGACGCTAGCAACAAGGAGCAAGAGCCAACGTAAACGGTGCGGCAATAAAAAATAAAGAACGGTGACTACTGGAAAGAAGATTACGAACTCTAGTGAGTTAAATGTCATAGATGGTTTTCTCTCTCGCAAAATACATTATATCGGGTAGCCGCAAATTTGGAAAACAATGTCTCACACGATATAATCGAATTATGTCTCGAACCATAGAATGTGAGCTGTGTAAATTTAACAATCCCCGATGCACCGCAACGGCAATAATCATCCGCAACGGCAAGCTCTTACTCCTTCGGAGAAGTCAGGAGCCACACAAGGGCAAATGGGATCTGCCGGGCGGCTATATGGAATCGCTTGAAAAACCGGAAGAGGCGATGCGAAGAGAGTTAAAAGAGGAGCTCGGCGTACGGCCCCGCCTCCTCTTTGTAAATACTTTTCCCGGAGAGGCATCGTGGCAGAAGCGGAAGTTTGCAGTATTGAGCCATGCGTTTTTAGCGGACATTGGGAAGAAAGATATAAAACTAAACAACGAGAATGGCTCCTACAAATTTACTACGATTAGTAGGCTGGATCCTCGCTTAGTAGCTTTCGACTCAAATCGCAACATCGTCAGATTTATCAAAGCGCAATTTGGAAAGTTTGACATAGAAGAGTTGCGGGGGTTGGTCCGACAACTCGACCCCTCCGCTTACGTAGGAGAATACGCCCTCTACCACGCCATTCTGAATGGCCATATTGTAAGCATTCGTCGCAGGAAAAAACTTGTGGGCATGGGATGGATATTCGTTCGGCAGACACTCTTGAGAAAGCAAGCCGTCATCGAAGATATGGTTGTTGATACAAAGCACCGAGGTCGGGGCATCGGGCGAGCCATATTAAACGAGCTGATTCACTGGGCTAAAAAACAGGGCGTAGAAGTTATCGAACTAACGAGTGGCCAACATAGAGAGGTAGCAAACCATTTGTATCGAAGTGCCGGATTTGTGTACCATCCCACCAATCACTACTTACTGAAGCTCTAGGGTGATTGCTAAAAAGAACGCATGTCATCGTAGAAATAGATCGGTGGTTTTTTTCCCTGGACACATCGCCCCAGCCTTCGCTAAGGCTACGGACGGGGACAACGATACTATCTGGCTTTTCATTTTCTAGTTAATCCCAGTTTCTTCTCGCGACGCCAGCTCTTAATCTCGGCCTCGCGCTTCAAAGCCTGGCTTCGCGTGCCAACTTTTTCGGCATAAAGAACTTTCTTCACCTTATGGGCTCGCGTGTAGTGCCCGCCCAAACCTTTTTTGTGTTCTAAAAACCTCCTCCGAACGTCTGTGGTGATGCCGGTGTATAAATTCCCATCTTCGCATTGAATTATATAAAGGTAGTACAAGAAAAAAAAGTATCTTAATCCGAGCTAACCAGTCTTCTTCTCCTGTTTTTCTGGTTTCCAAAAATATATCCACTCGATTTCTTTCTCTCGAATCTGCCTAGTAGATATACCTTCAACCTGCTGATTCAAATAAAAAAGCGCTATATTTGCCACGGTTAAAAACTCTCCTCGCGGTCCTTTTGGGTAAACACTATTACCATTAGTCCTTTCATTTTTAACAATATCAGAAGAACAAACAAGATTAGTTAAAAGATCCTTAACTCTTCCCTCCTTCAAGCTCGAGCCGTGCACATTATGCGCAAACTCATTCCGAATTTTTCTAATCACATGGAGATCTTGAGCAAATTTCTGACTGATCAGTCCTAGCCTATATGATATCTGAATTTTTGAACTAAATTCAGATAACGGCGCCGTCGGCCCATCAAATAACTCGTCACTACTGCTATTTATTGGGGCTAAATACGCTTTCAGCAAAGAAGATAGGGCATTTTCAAATAGCGAAACTGTTAGAATTACAGCGGCACGATCTGTCTCTTTGGAAAATTCCTCCATAAGGAAATCAGACCAATATACAGGCAAACTACGCTTGTCTTGCTTTTTGACGTCTTCCATAAATTTATAGGGCAGGGTTTTCTTTGGGGCGACTGGGTTTATACGGGCGGACCTCTGAAATAGGTTGTACCTCAAATCTTATACGGCTAGTCTCATCTGATTTTAACCTGCCATCAGCTTTCGCAATAAAAATCTTAAACTCCCCAGCCCCCTCTATCGTGTTGATGACTGCCAAATCAAAAAGTATTGGCTTGATTACCTTAAAGTCAGTACCCCTAACACCGTTACTTATCGCAACAACTGAAGACCTGACGTATTTTTCCAATTCCGATGAATCTATTTCCATTCTCCTAGATACTAAAACTCACCCACCATAAACGCAAGTCGGTTTTATCATTGCGCCAAACCGCCCTAGCCATTCGAAAACCTCAACTTTTGCTCCCTTTGAAACCGTTCAATAGCCAGCTCAATCAAACTGCTAATGAGCTCTGTATAGGAAACGCCACTCGCCTCCCATAGTCGCGGGTACATGCTGATCTTAGTAAAACCCGGGATTGTGTTAATTTCACTAACCACCAAATCGCCATCCTTTTTCAGGAAAAAATCCACCCGGCCCAACCCCTCGCATTCCAAAACCCTGAAACTCTTTACGGCGAGCTCATGCACCCGCTCGTTAATTTCCGAAGGAATTTTTGCCGGCACTTCCAACCGTGCCCCATTTTCATCAACATATTTAGCTTCATAGGAATAAAACTCATGGTTTGGGATTATCTCTCCCACTCCCGAAGCCATCGGCTTCTCGTTTCCAAGCACCGCGCACTCAAGTTCTCGACCATCCACGAACTCTTCAATAACAATCTTAATATCATACTGAAATGCCTCGTCAATCGCTTTTCTAAAATCTTCCCGATTCCGCACCTTGCTAATGCCCACTGATGAACCCAAATTCGCCGGCTTCACAAAAAAGGGCAGCCCGAGTTTAATTGATACCTCCTCAAAGTCCAAGTTATCTCCTTGTTTGAAAACAAGAAAGTTTGCAATTGGAAGACCGGCGTCACGCAAAAGTCGCTTCATTACATCCTTATCCATTCCGACCGCTGAACCAAGCACGCCAGCGCCAACAAATGGCACCCCCGCTAGTTTAAGCAAACCCTGAACCGTACCATCTTCTCCAAAGGGACCGTGTAAAATCGGAAAAACCACATCCACTCCGGCCACCGTTCCCTCACTCGATAGATTAGTTAGCTCCCCACCGCTCTGCGGCACGAGCGCCACGCTTTCCACATTTTCTTTATTTAGTTTTATGAGCTTAGGGTCACTTGCGTTTAAAAGAAACTGGGCTTTGTTTGGAAGAAGCCACTTTCCAAACTTATCAATCCCGATCAAAACCACTTCATATTTTTCCTTATCAATTGCGTCAACAACATTTTTTGCCGACTGAAGAGAAACTTCGTGTTCGGCTGACTTACCTCCAAAAAGTATCCCAACTCTAATTTTATTTTTTTTCATCTACACAAAAATCCCAAGCTTTTTAAACTCACTCTTAAGTTGCTCATTACTTTCAAAACGAATCGGAAAGTAACCGATCTCCGCCGCCTTCTCCAAGCTTTTCGCTGAATCATCTATAAAAATCACTTCTTGGGGAGTCAACCCCAACTTTTCAAACAAAACATCAAACGCCGCCTTGTGGGGTTTTTGAAAACCGATCTCGGCTGAAACCACGACCTCATCAAACATTTCAACTATCCCCATCTCGGCCAACTTATCTCTAAGCTCGGAAGTGTTGTTGCTAAAAATTGCCGTCTTAAAGCCCCTACTCCGAAGTTTCGGGAGGAAAGACAAAAGCTCGGTATTAGTCGTGCCCTTCGCCATATGGTCTCTCACTGCTTCTCTCACCTTGTCCTCGGTCTCTTTAGTTTTATCAAACTCCCTTACCACCTCCATGAGCATATCCACCCAGTTCATATTCTTCACATTCGAAAGGTGGTTGTGTTCAAAGTAAGTTTTCTTCAACTGCTCGATCGACAAACCAAGCATCCCGGCCACCGAACTTAAAATGTCTTCCCCATCATTAATCTCAATCACCCCGCCAAAATCAAACACCACCGCCTTAAATCTTTTTTCTTGATTGGTTTTGTCTATTTCCATTTTATTCATGCTTACCTCTATTCCCAAACAACACCGCCAGCTCCTTAACTGTTCTAAAAGCGTTAATGGAATCCACCTCCTCTGGCGATATGAACCTCAACTCGCGGCACTCTTCCGAAGGAGTAAAGTTAAAGTCCTTCACCCTTGTCTCAAACACTAAATTAAAAGTCCACCGGCCTTTCATGTTTTGGCCGGTTAGGTAGTATAACGGCGTTGGGTTAACCTCCGTCACCTCCAAGCCCATCTCTTCGTAAATTTCCCGTTTCAGGCACGTCTCGATCGATTCTCCCCAATCCAGTCCCCCGCCAGGCAATTCCCACAAGCCATTATCTTCAAGAATCACGGCAAACTTTTTACCAGTCTCATCAAGAATGAGCCCTTTAATACTTACCCGATAGAATCCACTTTTAACTTCTTCCATATCTTGATAGTATACTTCACCGATTTGCGAGCAATGCTGCCGGACTTGGATTCGAACCAAGATGAACGGATTCAGAGTCCGCTATCCTACCATTAGATGATCCGGCAATAATTTAACCTTCTAAATCTACTTGTATTTGCTTGTTTTTTCAATAGAAAAACAAAACTCTTCCTTTTGGCAAAAACCCAAGGAGGTTTTTAAATACAATCACCGAATGGTTATTTAGTCACAAACTCAAACTCCAAGTGGGGATACTTACTAGCATCCACTATCGGGTTACCACTATCATCCCAGGGCACCCCATACTTGTGTTTCCGTTGCTCCAACGCTCCTTCAAGTTTCGTAATTTTGCTTTGATCTTGAGAAACCTTAGCCGCCTCAAGTTTTTTCGCAATATCGTCACTTAGGGCTTCATTCAACGGGGCACGAAATACTACTACCCGATGTTTTTTATCACCCTCAATTTTTGCATTGTAGTCTTGAAGCTGTTCCGAAGCAATGGGGCCAGAAGCACCAATATACCACTGCTCATAACCGTCGGCGTTTACGAGCCTTTCTGATTGTGTAAACCTATTATGCTCACCCGGGAATTTCCCGTCTTCAAAAACGTAGGTTTCGTACTGAAGTCCGTGAGTATTTGCCAAATTCGTGCCCGGTTCGGCCGGATAATACCAGCTTTTCTTTTGGGCAGTTGCAAACAATACGCTGTCATCCAACTCCTGCCTCAGCTCATCCCTTAAGCGTCCCATTATATATCCTACGTCTGGCTTATCAGGGCTATCCGAATCTCCATCAAACATAATCGCTACCGCTCCAGATTCCAATTCGCGCTTTATCCTCGGAAGCAAATCTTTCTCCAAAAGCTCGTCGGCAGCTTTTTTGTCAATGCCATTCACAGAGCCCGCCCCCCTTAAAACAATAATTCGTTTGTATTTCTCGATAATTTCTTCGGTTTTCCTATCCCACGCAGAACCATCTGAGTCAATCACTGCTTCCCGAAGCGGTGGCACATCCCAAGCGCTAGAACTATCAATTCCCGCTAAATTTTGCTCTTTTTTCATAGTGTAATCATATCTTAAAATCCATAAAAACTGAAACTAAAAAAGCCGCCCCAGAAAATCGGAACGGCTTCATATCCACTCGGTAAGAGGTGAACGCTTTCGCAAGCGGTAAATCACTTGCGGTAGAGCAATCGAGAGAGCACCGAAGAACATGTAGATCGGCAGAATGTAGTTGGAGGCTGTGTGCTCGGAAATGGCGAACACTCCCAAGCCATAACCAACCGCGTACATTCCCCAAGCGAAAGGCCTCTCTTCCGCCGGGAACCGCCAGACAAAAACAATCGTCGGAATCGCCGCAAATGCATCTGCTACGATTGCCATAAAGAGCGCGTACTGCACGAACGCTCTTTCTTCCCGCATGTAAATCCACATCGCAAGTGAAACCAGTCCGAAAAACAAACAAAAGTACTCAAACTTTTCGAACTTCTTCCACTGCGAGCGATTCTTGATGAGGAAGACCACGATCAAAAACGGATTGGTAAAACCGAACACCGCCGGCCAGATATTCGCTTCCGCTCCCGAGTCACGATAGGTAACCAAAAGCGAAAAACCAATCATGGTCCACAAGAGCCACGTCATCGGGTTGGGCTTAACCTTTCCCTGATAGGCTCGCACGGCATAAGGCACGATACTCGCAACCACAATCGCTCCCGAAAGAAAACCAAACGTTTCCTTCTCCACGTCACACCTCCTTTCAAGGGTCTTTCGGGATTATATCACAAAAAAATACACTTGTCAATAATGCTTTTTTACGTTAATATATGGTCATTGATCTATGTTTACTAAACACCTAAAAAAAACCTATAAGCTTATCCTTCTTGGCCTAATTCTTGCAGCCCTTATCCTTCCGGACTCACTCCTCGCCGCCACCAATCCCCCGCTCACTTATGGCGCCTGGCTTCCATTCTGGAAAAAAGCCGAGGGTGCGATGGAACTCTCTCTTCGCTTGCCAAAATTTACCGCCATCAGCCCTTTTTCATACGAAGTTAACGCGGACGGCACGCTAATTGACAAAATGAAAATGGAAAGTGGCTTCTGGCCCGATTGGCTAAACGTGGTCCGGGCCATCAAAGTCAAAATCGTGCCAAGTGTCGCTTTGCTTGACGGCACCGCTATCCACAAACTCCTATCGAACACCACCCGGAGACGCCAGCATGCCACAAACATCGCGAACCTCGCCAAAACTAAAAATTACGACGGCATCGACATCGACTACGAAGATAAAGATGCCGAAACCGAACCCTATTTTTCTTTATTCATCGAGGGCCTTGCCTACAAACTGCACGCCTTCGGCAAAAAACTTAGCTGCACCATCGAAGGCCGCACTCCTAGGGCGTCTCAATTTCGGGTCATCCCGAAAGATTTAGCCTACGCTAACAACTACGCGAAGATCAACGAATTTTGTGATGAGGTAAAGATTATGGCTTATGACCAAGGCCGAATCGACCTTGATCTTAACGCCAAAAAAGGCGGTTCGGATCTCTATATGCCAGTGGCCGATCCCGAGTGGGTGGAAAAAGTTATCAACCAAACCATCCCCACTATCAGCGCTAAAAAAGTGATTTTGGGCATCCCCACCTACGGCTATATTTTTGAAATTTCTTGGAAAGACGGCGTGACCACCTACAAACGAGTGGGCGCAACCACGTACCCCAAAGCCATCGAGCTCGCCCAAAAAGTCGGCGCCACCTCAGCCCGAAACAGCGCCGGTGAGTTAAGTTTTGTGTATGTGACGAGCACCTCCTACACCGTCTCCCAGGGTCTTACTTTTACCATCTCGTCCACAAAGCCCGCCGTTTTGGCTGCTCAAACCAATCCCGCGGCCGTCATGCGATTAGTTTCGTTTAGCGACGCCTCCTCAATGAAGGACAAAATCAACCTCGCCAAAAAATACAACCTTAAAGGCGTTTATTTCTTCAAAGCCGACGGCGATATTGACCCAGCCTTCTGGGACGAGTTCAATAACGACGGTAAAAATTAAATCAAACAATGTCTAACGTGGAAAAAGAGGGCGAAAAAAAGCGTGTCTACGCCTTCGACTTCGATGGAGTAATCGCCGGATACCATGGTTTCAAAGGTGTCAGCCACACCGAAAAACCGAATGATGAGGTAGTCAAAGCCATCCGTGTGCTGAAGTCCGAAGGTCACAGAATTCTTATCTACTCCACTCGCGGCAACGAACTCATCCAAAAATACTGCGCCGAGCATGACATCCCCGTTGATTACTTCAACCGCAACCCAGAAAGAGAGGGCGAAAACCCTGGGAAACCCATCGCCTATGTGTATGTTGATGATCGAGCCATCTGCTACAAAGGCCAGTCCGCCGAAAAACTAGTGGAAGAGATTAAAAACTTCAAAGCCCACTGGGAGGAATAGCGCGCTCGCAAACCGGAAAAAACAAAAAACCCCAGACTCAAAGCCTGGGGTTTTAAAAACATAAAGTTGCTGATGCTACTGGATCGAAAGCATTCTCTCGATGCCAAGTTTGGCCTTTTCGGCGACTGATTTCTGAATGTGAACCACGCTCTCATCCTGATACGGACTTTGCGGGTCACAGCAGTCATCGCACAAAATGATTTCCAACCGATTCTCGCGAAGCGAACGCGCGAGCTTAGGCAGGGTGCACTCCTTCATGAAATCGCATACGGCTCCATTTGAAACCGGCAAGAATCTCTTTTCGGGCACTTCTTTTCGAAGCCGGTAGATCATCCCCATTTCGGTGGCCACAATAAACTCTTCGGCCGGAGATTCTTTTGCCTGCTCCACCATCTGTTCAGTCGACAAGAAGTAAAACCTGTCCCGCGGCACAATTCCCGCCTCAAGCTTCATCAAACACGAAGAAGCGCATCCGCACTCTGGATGAATCATTACTTCCGCCTCCGGATGTTTCGAAAGCGCCACCTCAAGCCCCATCTCACCAATCTTCTCATGCACGTAGCAGGAAGCGTGAAACGGAAACTTTTCGTGAGTGTAGATCTCGATCAAATCCGGATCAACCTTGATTCCCTGATTTTTCAAGATCCTGAGCGCTCTTATCTTCATGACGAAACCCAGATACTTATCCGGGAGAACCAAGATCTTCCGCCCAGGATATTCCCTCAAGGCATGCGCGATGATCTTGTCGGTGTTACGCGAGGTGGTGATAAAGTCACTGATCGACTTCGTATAGGCGTCGCTATTGATGTACGTGACCAAAAGTCCATCCGGATTGGCTCTCTTCCAGGCGTGCAAAACCTCATAGTCCGTACCCAAAACCAAAGAGCAGGAGATAACCTCCGGCTTGTCGGGCACGAAGACCCGCGTTTTGTCTCCGGCAATAATTTTCGCGGTAGCGCCCATGAAAAACACGCTCTCAAAGTCCACCCTTTCCGCGCCCGAGTCTCTCACGTGGAAACTTAAGCCCAGCGAATCACCCACCTTGTCTGCCGCCTCCTGAACTTCAGGAAGAAGGTAATTGTGGGCGACGATGAGCGAGTGCTTCTCCTCGGCCAATCTCCGAATCTCGATTTCGAGTTCGGCGAGAACCAGGCACGATTCCTCGGTATATCGCCCGGGATATAGGTCCCCAGCTAAACGATTAAACATTTCGTAACGTCGAGCCGCCAACTCCCTGGTTGTCATATCGGACTCCCTCCTAAGGGTTATTGAAATCAATCCAATGTTAAATTTTCAAGTGTTCCGATCCGACTATCAGGCAACAGTCTACCTTTTTTGGCAAGAATAGTCAAGAAACAACAGTTACGAATAATCAAAAATTGAGTTAATATAGAACCAAAGTTTATGTTAATCGACGACGTCAAAATCAAAGTCAAAGCCGGCCACGGCGGACGGGGCTCGGTGTCTTTTAATAAGACCATGATGAGTTTAGGGCCGGTGGGCGGTAGTGGCGGCAACGGCGGGAGTGTTATCGTCACGGGTGTTTCTGATTTGAGCGCTCTAAACCAATTCCGCCATAAAAAAGAGTTCGAAGCCGAAGATGGTCTTTACGGGCGCGACCAGTTCCGCGACGGTCACGACGGCAAAGATTTAATCCTCAAAGTTCCCGTTGGCACCGTCATTCACAATTTAACAAACGCCGAAGTAGAGGAGATCACCCAAATCGGCGAGAGAGTAGTCTTGGCCAAAGGCGGCCACGGCGGTAAGGGTAACTTTCATTTTCGCTCACCGACAAACACTAGCCCCACCCAATTCCAACCCGGCCTTCCCGGCGAGGAGTTTGAATTTCGCCTAGAGTTAAAACTCATAGCCGACATCGGCTTCGTGGGCTTTCCAAACATTGGCAAATCGAGTCTTCTGAATGAACTAACCAAGGCCCAAAGCAAAGTGGCCAACTATCCCTTCACCACTCTTGAGCCTAACCTCGGCGTTTACTACGAACTAATCTTGGCTGACATTCCCGGGTTAATCGAAGGCTCCTCTGTCGGCAAAGGCCTCGGCATCAAATTTCTGCGCCACATCGAGCGCACCAAAATTATTTTTCACTTCATCTCCGCGGAGTCCGAGAGTCCGGCCAAAGATTACAAAACCATCCGTAAGGAACTGGGGCTCTTCAATAAGGCGCTTCTCAAAAAACCAGAGTACCTTTTCTTATCCAAAAGCGACGTGGCCACTCCCGCTGAGATAAAGAAAAAATTGACCGTTTTGAAAAAAATCCAGAAAAACGCCATCGCCATCTCGATCCTCGATGACAAATCTATTGATGCCGTCAAGAAAATCCTCAACGCCATAAAAACAAAAAAAATCGCGAAGAAATAAAATGGAAACCGAAATCGAAGCCAAGTTCTTGGATATTGATAAAGAAAACGTCAGGAAGAAACTCGAAGAAGTCGGAGCTAAACTTATCCACCCCGAACGTCTGATGCGACGGAAAGTTTTTGAACATCCGACAGAAAAACAAAACGATTGGATCCGCGTGCGAGATGAGGGCGACAAAATCACCCTAAGCTACAAAAGACTTATCGATCGCACCCTCCATGGAACCAAAGAAATATCGGTTGACGTCAGTGATTTTGATAAAACCTGCGGCATTCTCGAAAACGCTAAACTCAAATTCGTCGCCTATCAAGAAACCAAGCGAGAAAAATGGCAGCTTGGAAATACTGAAATCACAATCGACACCTGGCCCTGGGTACCACCTTTCATCGAAATCGAAGCTCCCACCGAAAACGAGGTGAAAGGCGTAACTCAAAAGCTGGGGTTTGACTGGAAAAACGCCGAACACGGAAGCGTTGAAACTGTCTACATCAAACACTTCGACGTCACCGAAGAAGAAATCGACGACTGGCAAGAAATAACTTTTATCCCGACTCCAGGCTGGCTCGACAAAAAAAGACGCGAATAGCGACATTCTAACGTTCTCAAGAATGTTAGAATGTTCAAAAATTTGACTCCTAGACCATCAGGGTTAATAATTGAGGAATGAAAAAAGAAATATTCAAATACGCCCTAATAAACGCACTCGGAGCTACTGCCTACATCGCCCTAGTCGCCACCGTCATGTCTAACATCGAGCGGATCCTCGGCCCAAGCGAGGGTAGCGATAGCGCTCTCCCCATAATTGCCTTTTTGACCCTCTTTGTCGTCTCCGCCGCCGCGATGGGAATTATCATCTTCGGCCGGCCACTCGTGTGGTATCTGGACGGTAAAAAACCAGAGGCCGTGAAGCTCGCCATCTACACCGTTGGTTTCATGATCCTTATCGCCATCCTAATCTTTGTCTGTATTTTCTATGGATATTCAACCTAGATTTAGTTACCCAACCCCCCCAACTCGTCCAATTTCTTAAAGAAAAAAAACTCCCATCACGGGAGTTTTTTGTTAGTGAAACCGGAATTTACCGTGTGACGGATATGTCAGTTGTCGTATCTACTTCATTAGCGGGAGCAATAAGTGTAAGTCTGCCACCCTCAGCAATAGTTTCAATTCTCAAATCGTACCCAGTGTCCGGAGTTGCAAAAGCCGTAGGGTCAGTAGGGATAGCAGACATATAGGTTGGGGCCAGACAGCCTAAACCCACAGAGTCTGCGTCCGCTGCACTAGTATCAGTAAGAATACTAAGTGTGACATCTGCAAGGCCAGGAACTGGAAGTGCAGGGCAAGCTAAGCCCGCAAAAGTACCACCAAAGGTACCTCTGTTATCAGCTATTCTCTGACCTATTGCATTCAAGATCGCATTAACATTGCTCGTGCGCTGCGAATCCCGTGCTTGTGCAAATTGACGAGCTGGATTGATAGCGATCAAGACCACAGCCGCTAACACAGCGATAATGCCGATAACCACCAAGATTTCGATAAGGGTAAAGCCCCCTCTTTTATTGATTTTATTCATTCGATTAGATTTTATTATGAAGGATAAATTTAGAAAATCTATCGTCCCAAGAAGCCTCGGCGACGAGGGATTACCTAAACTCCGTCCTTATTATCATTTTCTATTCATCCTCTCGACCTTTCAGCAATAAGTGCTTTTTTAGCATTTTATCATATTTGTTGCAAGAGCTAATGATTTGGTACTTCCTTCCAAGAAATAATATCCAAGTCAGGATTGCTAACCGTGACCACCAGGTTGGTAAACGTCTTTTCGACAGTATTTTGGGGAAACGTGGCTCTGGCTCTAACTACGATTGGATTAGCAGTTGGAATGATAGTAAGGATATCGCAGGTTGAATTTGCTACCGTAATAGTTTCGTTTCCAGTGTAAGTTGAATCAACCTCAAGTTTTAAAAGAGCGCTCGCCGCACAGCCTTCAGCCAGCGACAAACTTCGTTCTTTGTATTCTGCTGCAAGGATGTTGAAACGAGCAAAAAAACCCGTGAGGCCTAAGGAAAGAGTGATGGCAAGCAAGAGAACCGCGATGACCACGGCCGAAGTTAGGGCGATAAAGCCATCTTTGGAAGTTATGCTCATTGCCTCAAGTACTTGGTGCTATCAAATTCTAGACTTCTCCCCAAACTTGAAAGGGTGAAGAGCGCCTGCACCTTAGCGGGTTTACCAGCCGAAGGAGCAGTGCAGGTAAAAAGGAGGTTGGTAACAGCTATGCTATCGCTATTAACCCTTACCGGGCTTCCACCACCCCGAGCCAGGGTTATATTCGGAGAACTAAACGTAAAAAGAAGCGGGTTCTCTAATGGGGGTAAAGTGGGGTTAGTGATGGTTAGAGTGTTCGTGCAAGGTATCACAACTTGAGTGGCGCCATTCAGGGCCCAGTCAATTTTCCTCAATAGGAAAGTCCCCTCCTCATCAATTATTGCCCTGCTCTGGAGATGGCCACTGCTCTCAATGATGGAATAAGTAGTCAAAAGAAACCCACCGATCACGAAAGAGAAGAGCGCCATGTATATAATTATTTCAATTAGGGTGTAACCTTGTCGATTTATCATTGTCCCGTAATCACAGAAATATATCCTTTATCATTTGAACCCATTGATCCTACATAAATATAATTTCCCTCGCAGTCTGTAGCCGTACCTTGTAGATTTCCAGATCCGGGTGGCAAAATAAGCGGGGTTGCGTATCTTGCAATATTTACGGGATCGTCAACTTTCCAAATTTGGAACTCCCCGTTGGTTATTAAAAATCCCAGATAATCTCTGACAATTACACCATTTACAGTAGTGTTGTCGGGAGCGGGTGGCTGACCATCATCTCCGTCCTGAATGTTTTTGGAACCGAAAATTGGCAAATCTGCCGTTTCTGGATCAGTATTATTTAAAACGTACAACTCATCACCATTTAATAAAGTTCTTCCGAAATACAATTTAGTGCCAACTAAATATAGACTCTTGCCGTTTCCGTTATTACCTCCGCCTCCTGGCGCGTCAAAACCGCCAACTTGTGTTATTGAGCCAGACCCACTAATTTTAAAAATTTTTAGCTCTTCGTCATTTGGAGATGCAACATAGGCATAATTTCCCCTTACAAAAACTGAATTAACTCCGTTGTCTATTTTTTCACTATCTAAAATAACTGGATTCGTGGGACTCCCGCCACCTGGTCCCCCACCGACGTCTATGACAAAAAATTCGTCATTTCCATTACCCGCTTTCGCTAATCCCAAATACACAATACCGTCTTTGTAAAAAATACTTTGGCCCGATGCTAGTTTATTACCCGTTGTGACGCTTTGAATTTTAAAATTTTTAGCGATAAATGGGTTCGCGGAGTCATTGATATCGATTACTTGTAGTTGAGCGCAATTATCATCTTCTAAACAACTTTCGGGCGAACTATCGTAGGCATTTGCAACATACGCATAATCTCCGCCATCAACCGCAACTGCGTTTAAACCTTCACTTATATCGTTTGGGGCAGGACTATTGTCCAGCTGACCTAAGACCGGCGGCATTATTGTTGGATCTTGGATATCTAATATGAAAAAGGTGTCATCATTATTTCCATTATCATTATTAACCGTTACGTACATTTTTTTATTGAATGTCTGTATTGAAGTAACAGGAAAACCGCTTGACGTATCATTTAAAATTTGAGCTCCAAATTCGTATTCTATTTTTTGAGGATGTGTCCAGTCTCCTGATAAAACAGAGCCGCAGGTATCACCTCCTCCCAACGCGCTCGGGTTAGTAAATAAAGTGGTTAGTTGCACATTTTGCGTCCGCCCTCCCACAGGCCAGGTAACCGTACTCGTGACCACTTTTGTAAAAGGGTCTATTTGTTCCACACCCAATGAAATCGTGTACGTTAAGGGACCATTGACTTGCGACGACAACGTCGGGTTCACTAAGTTAAAATCTTGTTTAGAAACAGCGCGGACATCCTCGAGCGTTTTCTGAGCAATGAGAAGCCCTTCGCTATTTGTCTCTGTATCAACCGATGTTGACTGACTCCCGAAAGTCACTGTAATCGCAGCCGAAGTGACGAAAACTAAAACCCCGAGCGCGATTAACATTTCGAGCGCCGCCTGCCCGTCCGTAGCCCTGTGACGAAGGAGGGCCTGCCCCCCTCTATTTTTACCAGCTAATTTGACCTTCATTGTTTATTTGTATATCGCTACTCTTTATACTGTCTGTGATTGTTAATGTAATAGGTGAAGAAACACCGCTCAACTGATCAAAAATTACGTCTTGTGGTAGGGGAAATGGGCTGTCTAACCATACAGCGCCACCCGGGGTTATAATCTGGTCAAAATTAGCGTCGCGGGTAAGATAGGTTTCTCCCTGAAAAACGGTGTATCGGTTTGATTCTACGTGCACACCGTGCTTGGCCTCGTTAATGTTTACCATAGAAGCCAACCGCGCTTTTTGCAAAACACTCACTAAAACATCACGTTCGGAGCGGTAGGAATAGCCCCGATAAGCATCCATGCCAACCCAAAGACCCAAACCGGCGAGAATTACCACAATCGTGATCACAACGATTATCTCAATCAGGGTAAAACCTCCCCGACCCTGAATACTGAATTTCGAATTATGAATTATAGTTTTCAAATTGAGCTTCATACCGTTTTTATTCACTATTCCTAATTCATGATTCCTTATTCCAACCTAAGGGTTAATATGTTGGGTGACTTCATAAATTGGGGTGATAATTGAAACGGCGATAAAACCCACCACTGCCCCCATGATAATCATAAGAATTGGCTCCAGGCTAGTCGATAAATTCTTGGTAAGCATATCCACGTCATTTTCATACAGTTCCGACACAAAAAGCAGGGTCTCGCTTAAGTTCCCGGTCTTCTCCCCCACGGCCACCATTTGAATCAAAATGGGCGGGAAAATCTTTTTATGGCGTTCCAGGTGAGTAGAGATCTTTTCACCCCTTAGAAGGCTTTTCGAGAGCGCATGAACCTCTCGCCTGTAAACGCGGTTGCTGATAGTATTACCGGTAATCCTCGCCGCCTCAACCACCAAGATTTGGCTTTTGAGAAGGAGTCCCAACGTGCGGCAAAAATTGGCCATATGATACTTTGCGCCAGCCGACCAAAAATTGGAATTTTTAAAATGAATCCATCAATCGCCATTCTAAACTTGGGCAACCGATGCAGGAAAATAAAGAGGACAACCAGCGCGACAAAACCCAAAAGGATATAAATTCCGTACTTCAAAAAAACGCCGCTCACAAAAATAAGCGCTCTCGTAGTAAACGGCAATTCGAATTTGAAACTATCAAAAATCGGCATAATTTTGGGAAAAATAAAAGCCGTTAGAAGTATGCTTAAAGCAATCGTAGCCGTAACCACAATGGCCGGATAGATGAGCGCCCCCACCACCTTCCGTTTCAACTCTTGCTTCTTTTTTAACTCCTCGGCCAGATAATTCAAATTCCCCTCCAGGGTGCCACTCATCTCTCCCACCCGAATCACATTCACGGCAAAGTCACCAAAAACATGCTTAAGGGACTCTAAGCTCGAGGCTAAAAATTTCCCGCGCTCTACATCCGAAACGATCTGGGAGTAAATTGCAATCGCCGCCCGAGAAGTTGCCGAATTCTTCAACATCTTCACGCCTTCGAGCAAGGGGATGCCGGCTTTAACTAGAATCGAAAGTCGCTTCGCGAACATCACCCTTTCCTGGGTTGAAAGTCGCTGGAAAAGTTTATTCATGCAGTAACCGTAACACCTCCTCTATGGTAGTAACGCCCGCCTTAGCTTTTTGTAAACCATCCTCAAACATTGTGGTCATTCCCTGTTTTACCGCGATCTTACGAATTTCATCCGCATTGGCTTTTCGAAGCACCGCCTCGCGAATATTTGCGTCCACCTGTAAAACTTCGTGAACTCCGATCCGGCCCCGATAGCCGCTCTCCACGCAATTTTCGCACCCCTTTCCAGCGTAAAATATTTGGCTTTGCGTGGGGTTAATACCGGTTGGAAAAACTTCGGCTAAGCTTTTGGCTTCCGCCGGCGTAATCTTCCTCTCCTCTTTACAATCGGGGCATATCTTTCTTACTAACCGCTGACCAATCGCAACGTTCACCGTTGAAACGATGAGGTAAGGCTCAATTTTCATATCGATGAGACGCGGGAGGGTCGTAATCGCGTCGTTGGTGTGCAGGGTTGAAAGTAGTAAATGCCCGGTTAAAGCCGTATTTACAGCGATCCCCGCTGTTTCCGAATCTCGAATTTCACCTACCATAATGATATTAGGGTCCTGTCGAAGAATCGAACGCAGGCCGTTCGCAAAAGTGAGTCCGGCTTTCGGATTAGCCTGAATTTGATTGATACCCCGAATTGAGTACTCTACCGGGTCCTCGATCGTGATGATCGAAGCCCTTCGGGTGTTTAAAATCTTGATGAGCGTGTAGAGAGTGGTGGTTTTTCCGGAACCAGTTGGGCCAGTCGCAAGAATCATGCCGTGAGGTTTCTGAATCGCGCGAAGAATTTTTTTCTGATTGTCTTCGCTAAAACCAAGGCTTTTCAAAGAAAATTCTTCGGCTTGATCCACGAGCAAGCGCATGACCGCGTTTTCTTCATAAAAAGTGGGGACGATAGAAACCCGCACATCGATTGGCCGGCCGTCCTTTTGTAAAAAGTAACGAAACCGGCCATCCTGTGGGGCCTGATGCTCATCAGTACGCAAGTGAGCGATAATTTTAATGCGTGAAAGAACCTCGGAATACATCGTTCGGTTAAAAGAGTTGGTATCGTAGAGGACTCCGTCAATGCGAAAACGCACCTTAACCTCCTCGTCTTCGGGATCGAGGTGGATGTCCGATGCCCGCAAATGATAGGCATCCTCAAGCAAGCAACCAACAAACTTAATTATTGATAGCTGTGGGCCCTGTTCAAGCTCTTTTTGAGTGTGGGAGGCAATCATGTTGTGGGGGCAAAAGACCCGCGTAATATGTTTGGAATATTACAGAAACAAATGGATTGTGTCAAAACAAAAACATTCCAAATTAGCGCAAAAAAACCGCTCCATTTGGTCCCTTACTCGCTAGACTCTACGGACAGAAATCATTGACTCTGTCTCTTAGAATTCTTCCTTTCGTTTTCAGTGAGAAAAATTTTCCGAATCCTAACACTCTTCGGCGTCACTTCCACCATCTCATCATCACCGATATAAGACAAGGCATCTTCTAAGGTTAACGTCAGCGGCACTTCCAGTTGATCTTGAAGCCCCTCGTTTTTTCCTCGGAAATTTGTGAGTTGTTTGGTTTTACAAATATTGACCGCGATATCTCCCGCCTTGGCATTCTGCCCCACCACCATACCTTCATAAACTTGAACGCCATCGCCCATAAAAAGCTTGCCCCGGCCTTGCGCGTTTACTAATCCGTAATTATTGGAAACTCCGGTTTCGGTTGAGACGAGGGAACCGCGCGCCTCCCCGCCGATCTCTCCCTTGTACTCCTCATAACCCAAAAAAATACTGTTCATAATACACGTGCCTTTGGTGTTAGTTAAAAATTCACCGCGCGAACCGATGAGCGCTCTCATTGGCGCCATAAAATCCATATACACGTTACCTCCATCCACGTGCATATCTTTCATCGTCGCCGCCCGCTTGCCCATCATTTCGATTATTATCCCAGAATACTTCTCCGGCGCCTCGATTGAGGTGAGCTCCATCGGCTCCATCTTCTTCCCGTCGACTTCCTTAAAAATCACCTGGGGTTTCGAAACCTCGATCTCGTACCCCTCTCGTCTCATCTTTTCAATCAAAATCGCCAAATGAAGTTCGCCGCGGCCAGCCAAAACCCATCGGTCCGCCGAACCGGTCGAGAGAATAGTAAGGGCCACATCCGTCTCGAGTTCCCTATCTAGTCGTTCCTTGATCTTTCTTGAAGTCGTAAACTCTCCCTCTCTCCCCTTAAAAGGCGAGGTATTCACCCCAAATGTCATCTTGATCGTCGGCTCGTCAATTTCGATAATTGGCAAGGCAATCGGATTTTTGATGTCCGCAATCGTCTCACCGATGGAAATGTCAGAAATTCCTCCCACCGCCACAATGTCTCCAGGCCTAGCCTCTAAAACATCCACCCGATTCAAACCCTCAAAAATCATTACCGAACTAATTTCTCCTTTTTTAATTTCTCCCGCTCGATTAATGTGCGCGACCACCATGCCTTTTTTAATAGTCCCCGCGTAAAGTCGGCCCACCGCCAACTTGCCCTTATAGTTATCGTAGGCCAAGTTCACGGTGAGCATCTGAAGCGGCTTAGCTTCATCAATCACTGGCGGAGAGAAAAAACTCACGATTTGCTGAAAAATCGTTTCCACGTTTTCCATCTCGGCCAAATTCGCTGTCATCCCGGCTTTCCCCTGAATCGCCGAGGCGTAAATAATTGGAAATTCAATCTGGGCTTCACTCGCGCCCAATTCTAAAAACAAATCGTACATAGCATTTAGTACCCACTCCGGCCTCGCGTGAGGTTTATCAATCTTGTTAATCACTAAAATAATCTTGTGTCCGGCTTGAATTGCTTTTCGTAGCACAAACTTTGTCTGCGGCATCGGCCCTTCTTTCGCGTCAACCAGTATCAAAACTCCGTCCACCATTCTCATTATTCGTTCCACCTCGCCCCCAAAATCCGCGTGACCGGGAGTGTCCACGATATTAATCTTCACATCCTTATAATGAATAGAAGCGTTTTTGGAAAAAATCGTAATCCCCCGCTCTCTTTCAAGATCGTTTGAATCCATAATGAGCTCCTTTAAACCGTCGGACTTGATCTTAAAATTTTCCGACTGCTTCAAGAGCGCATCAACCAAAGTGGTCTTGCCGTGGTCAACGTGAGCAATAATTGCAATATTTCTAAGTTCCATTTTTTAAATAAATTTTAGCGCACGTTGACGGGAAAGGGGTCGGGAAAACGGGAGTTTTCCCGTAGCGGAAATATTAAAACCGCTGGGTTTTAAGGAGTCTCGTTCCGACGGGACGACGTCTACTTGCGCAATTATAGCTATGTTCCTTAACTCCATTTAGATAAATAAAAATGCCCGAAAGGGCGCTTATTGAAGCAAAAATATAATACCACTAATATCTTTGAATCGCAAGAGGAACCTATCTGCCTCCAAATCTCCGCCCAGAAAAACCACTCCGTCTCGGAGGTCGACTCGAAAAGCTGCTCCCCTCACCCCGACCGCTTGAATGATAACCACGTGATCTAGACTGACTTGATGATCGGCTAGGACCCTGTGATCGTGACTGAAAGCTTCTCGGTTTGTTTTCGAAGGGTCGCCTCGGCTCGAAAGCTACCCTCGGCAAAGAATCCGGCAGTCTTGCGAGCGGCAAAGATTTTTTAAGTAATCTCTCAATTGAATGTAAGTCGCCCCTCTGGTCGGGCGTGGCAAAAGAGATGGCGTGGCCAGAAGCTCCGGCCCGGCCCGTCCGGCCAATCCGGTGGACATAATCCTCCGCCTGATCTGGCAAATCATAATTAACCACGAGCTCAATCCCCGTCACATCAATGCCCCGAGCGGCGATATCAGTCGCTACTAAAACCCGATACCGACCGTTCTTAAAACCCTCAAGCGCCTCTCGCCGCTGGCTTAACGATCGATTCGAATGCAATTCGTTCGCGGTGTGGCCAAAGTTTCGTACGGCGAGCGCCACCTTCCGAGCAGCGAATTTAGTGCGAGTAAAAACCAAAACCGATCCTCTATAGTCTGAAAGCAACTTGTTGAGAAGCGCTGGTTTCTGATCACGACCGAGGACAAAAACCTCGTGAGTGACATTCGCGGCCGCCGTTCCGGGTGGCGCAATTTCAATCTGCACAGGGAGCTTCATAAACATCCGTGCCATATTCATAATTTCCGGCGGCATCGTCGCCGAAAAAAGCACGGTCTGTCGTTCAGTCGGAACAAACTTCATGATTCGCTTCAACTGCGGCGCAAAACCCATATCGAGCATCCTGTCCGCCTCATCCAGCACCAAGATTTTCACACTCGAAAGCGTCAGTGTCTTCTGTTCTAGGTGATCGTTAATCCTTCCTGGCGTGCCGATCACAATTTCTGGTCGGCGCCTAATCTCTGCCACCTGTCGACCCATCGGCGCGCCCCCAATTAAAAGTGCGGTCTTAATGCCTAACGATCCGCCCACCATCTGCAAAGCATCCCTCACCTGCATCGCCAATTCTCTTGTTGGCAAAACAATTAGCCCCGTTCCCTGTTTCTGTAAAATCCTCTGAACCATCGGAATGCCAAAAGCCAGAGTCTTCCCCGTTCCCGTTTGAGCAATCCCCACCAAATCTTTGCCTTCAAGCGCAACAGGAATGGATCTGGCCTGAATCGGCGTCGGTTGAACAAATTTATGCCGCGCCAAAACCGCTAAAATCCCGGGAGCAATCCCTAATCCAGTAAATCCAGAAGAATTATTCATCAATACGTCAAGTATAGCAGATATCTCCTACCCTTCCTAATTCCCCGCCCTAGCCCAAAATCCCCCCACCAGCCCCTTTTTCTTTAGACTTCTTAACTAAACGATAAAATTTTTCCTGCATCTTTTGGAGCTTTGGATTTATGACCACCTGACAGTACGGCGCCGCCGAATTTTTTTTGTAGTAGTCGCGGTGATCTGCTTCCGCTTCGTAAAATTTATTGAGCGGTTTTATCTCCGTCACAATTCTTTCTCCCGTCAAATGCGGACTATTAAGTCCTGCTATAAAATCCTCGGCCTGTCGTCTCTGATTGTCATTGGTGTAAAAAATAACCGATCGATACTGCGTTCCCACATCGTTGCCTTGCCGATTGGGCGTAGTTGGATCATGAGTCGCAAAGAATACAGTCAAAAGATCTTTATAAGAAATCTCACTTGGATTAAACTCAATTTTTATAACTTCGGCATGCCCAGTCTTGCCCGAACACACCTCGTCGTAAGTTGGTCCACTAACTGGCGGATCGCCCGTCGAGGGGCCCCCAGCATATCCAGGCATTACCGAAATTACCCCTTTTAGCCCCTGAAATACCGCCTCCGTGCACCAAAAACATCCTCCCCCAAAGACTACGATTTCTCTCCTATCGCTAGTCATAGCTTCATTATACTCTAATCGCCAATTACTAAAAAACGAGCTCTCCTGTGAGCTCGTTTTAGTTTCTACATAAGTTGCTTGATTAAATACGAAATTAGAAAAGCAATCCCCCCGCAAACGGGAAAGGTTAGGACCCAGGCAAAGACGACTTTGCCGACAATATCCCACCTGGGCGTGGAGAATGTTTGGCTTATCGAGCATTTCGACAAGCACGGTCAGAAGTTCCGTCATTCTCGTAATAATTCCGCAAAAATCAGAAGCCTCCTGCCGACCGGCGCTAATCCCATAGGCGCGAACGTGCAAAACGACCTTCTTGATATTATCCACCACCTCATCTAGCTCAATTATGAGGTGATGGATGTCATCTTTTTCAATCCACGTAATGAAAGCATCGTTCATAATAAGGTTAAGCTGATGAGTCAGTCGATCGCCTTCATGCTCCATCTCCTCGATCCGACTAATACGCTCGGGGGTTAACTGAAAATCTGTAGCCGAAGCGCCAAAAATTGTCCTAAGTTCGTAGGCGCATTTTCTGGTATTCACAATGTGATCCCGAAAAATCTTCCGAATCTCGGCATCTCTTGTTCGGCCAAAACCGAAAAGACCCATTTCTACCCTCCTCATTCCAAGGATTAATTTTCAAACAGCTGTCTTTTTCCAACCAAAGAGTATCAAAAAAAGACGCAGAGCGTCAACCAAAAAACCGGCCGAACGTCTGTCGATGCCAAACCCAAAAAGCATGGATGGTCAGCTAATCCCCCCCCTCTCCGCTTCAATCACTGGCGCGTACAGTCGACTCATATGCAAAAATGGGAGCGCCATCACCCCAATCAACACCTTTATTACAAAACCGACAATCATTACCTGTAGAACCGTGCCAAATTCCAGAGCCCCTAAAAAAGCAATCGAGAAAAACACTAAACTGTCCACCAGTTGGCCCACTAACACAGCCGTAAGTGACCTAAGCCATAACCGTGCCTCGCCAACCCTCCGACGAACAAAATCATAGATGTAAATGTTTGCGTATTGAGACAAAATGAGACCAAAAAGCGAAGCAATCGTAACCCGAGGAACAACTCCGAAAACAACCCTGAGCGCACTTGCAAGTTCACCGCTCATCGGTTCAACCTGAAACCCAAGAACAACTTGTCCCATCAGAACAAAAAAGTTAACCGCAAAGAAACTAACCCAAACACTTCGAATAGCGTCTTTCCGCCCGTAGTACTCGAGTGTAAGCTGCACACCCAAAAAAACCGCCGCATAGAAAATATTACCGACATTGGTGGTAAACCCAAAAAGCGAGATGAGCTTGCCACCAAAAACGGCCACCAAAATTAGGTTAATAATAATACCAACAAAAAGCCGGCGTCCCACTTTGACGCCAAGGTGGAAAAAGAGAAACACAAAACAAAAATCTATAAAAACCGCCAGAAAAAAAAGGAGCTCGTTCATAAATACTAGTTAAATTATAAACTAAAACTCGGCATCAGCAAAAGTGGCAAAATGCTATAATATCCCCATGAACAAAAACAATCTAATTATCGGCGGACTAGTAATAGTCGTCATTTTCTTATTGGGCCTGTCTTTTATTAATCGGCCGGAAAACCCAGGGTTAGACCAAGAACCCCAGGAATCAACTAGCACTGGGGCTGTGACAATCGACGAGGAACAGCCAAAAGCCACCCCCACCCCACCCAAAACAACCATAACCCCATCCAAACCCTCCGCCTCAACTGGTCGAGTCATCTTTGCCGTTACAGATGCCGCCGTAAATACGGCCGACATCAAATCCATCTTTGTCACAATCTCTGAGGTAAAAATGCACAGTCCGACCAAGGGTTGGTTGAGCGTTCCGGTGGTATTAAAAAAGTTAGACTTACTTGAACTAAGACGGTCGGCTTCGTTAGCCTTCTTAACTGAGGGCAATTTAGCAAAAGAAACCTACGACCAAATCTGGCTCACGATTAAAGATGTGGCTGTTGTTAAATTCGATGGCACGACCGGCGGCGCCAAACTGCCCTCCGACACCATTCGGTTTCCCCTCCAGGTGAAAGTCAACGCTGGCGACACCATGGCGATCACGTTTGATTTCGATGTTGATAAATCCCTCCACGTTAGCGGGAATGGAAGCTATATCTTCTTCCCATTTCTCGAAATATCGAGTCAATCCAACATCATCGCCCAAATTCGAAGTGGTGGCCAGATACTTATGAGCAGTGGCGTCGACTACATTAGTCGCGAAATTGGTATGGACGAAAACGGCGATGTTCAAGAGGGCTTTTCCTTCCGATCGGCCACGCAAATCGAGCTTATTGGCGACATCTTTAAAATCGGCCGAGTGGAGCTAAGTGAAACCGGGCTTGCCACTCCTGCCACCCGCGCTATCGAAATCGCGATCTCCGGCAGCTCTCTTGAAAAAGTTCTCTCAATCGAGCTCGTAAGCAAAAACGGACCACTCTTCTGGGAAATCACGGGAATAAAAAAATCAGCCAAAACCACCATTTACATGGATCCGGCCAACGGCTCCATTGTTCAATTCTAGAAAATCACCCCATGGGGAATTTTAAAAAAAACTACTCAACAATCAATCTCCCCTTCATTCCATTCGCTCTGTGTTGACCAACCGAACAGTAGTACTCAAACGTTCCAGTTTTATCAACCTTAAACTCAACCGTCTCTTCTTGACCAGCCTGAAGCTGTTTGGTCTTAACGCCAAACTCATCTAACTTCCAATCATGAAATCCTTCGGCGTTTTTAAAAACCACTCGAACCGTGTCGCCACTCTTCACCCTCATCTCTGAAACCGAAAACTTAAAACTTCGCGCTTCAACCGTAAACTCTTTAACGCTCGCCATCATCTCCCCTTCACCCATCATCTTCTCCTTATCATCCATCATAGCGCCATCCTCTTTGTCCCCCATCATTGTCCCTTCAGTCGAAGTGCCAACTTCATCTCCTGGAGCCTCCGTTTTATTAGTCGAGAAAAAAGCAACGCCAAGTACGACTAAAACCACAACCACCAATCCCACAATTAAATTTTTATTCATAGTTTTTCTTTTTGTTGTTTTTGACCTTTGAGGGGTAATTGTAACAAAAAAACAAAAAGTTCAAAACTCCACTTCCCTCGGCACCATTCCCGCCCCTATCCCTCTAAAACAAGTTCTCCATTTTCAAGCCGGTACAAAAGCTTTTTCTCGACTGTCGGCTCTGTCGCTAAAGGCTCTCCCTCGTTTCGATCCTCGTAGACCAACTTGACGATCCCATCCTCTATCATTAAAGAACTTATCGAAATCCGATCACCCACAAAAACCGCCGGGATACTCTCGCCGCTACCCACTACAGCCGCTAGATAGTAAAAAGTTCCCGTCCCCCCAGTGTTTCCGTACAAAACCACAGCCCAGTCACTCTTCGTGTCTCCATTCAAATCGCCCTCAATTTTTTTAGAAATCTGCCACCGCTCAACGGCCGCTGAATCCACCGCCACCAGACCCTCAAAAAGACCGTCCGTAAGGGTTATCGGGGTTTCGTCAATTAAATAAGTCGCGTCTTCCGGATCTAAAACTTTCTCTGGTAAATTAGTAGTGTTCTTCGACAAAATAAGAACAAGCCCGATCAGCGCTCCCAAAAAAATCAACCAAAACAAAATTTTTTTAACCATAGTTAATCAGATTTAAACCCAGCCCAATTTCCCTCAAAACCCCAACTCACCGCCCTAATTTTTTAGATACCGCCGAGCTGCCAGAAAACTCGAAATCGTGCAAACTCCAACTCCAAACAATAATTGCAATCCCAATAAACCAAAAATATGCGTATAAAAATACTGAAAAATATTCAAGCCGGGGACAAAACCGCCCAATTTAGAGGACAAGAAACTCAAGACCGGCGCGGCAATAATCAAGCTCAAAACCGCCGCCAGTGTTCCGGTGAGAATCCCATCTACCATAAAGGGCCCTCGAACTAAGAAGTTAGAAGCGCCCACCGCCCTCATTATCCCAATCTCATCCCGACCAGAATAAATTGCCAAACGAATCGTGTTGTAAACAATCAGTCCGGCTACTAGCGCGAGAATTATTGTTAACGCAAATCCTCCCAAGTTCACATTTGAGATAATCCTTGAAAGCCGATCGATTACCAACTGATTCTCACTATAACTCCTACTACTAACATACTGGCCGATACTTGGGTTTTTCAAATTCTCATCGATAAGCGCATACTGATCCGGCCGATGGGCTCGAATGTTTAAATAAGCTTCAAGTGGGTTGCTTCCTAAAATATTGATGGCTTGTGAAATAGATTCGTCTCCCTGGTGTTCCGTTTTGAAAATTTCCATTGCTTGGTCTCGCGAAACGTAATCCACGTTTTTAACCTCCGGCAGCGCCTCTAGTACCTGTTTGATGCTCAAAACCTGATCTTCAGAAGTGCTGGTTTTAAAGTAAACACTGATGTCAATTTTATCCTGTACCGAAGCGATCGCCGCGTCCGTCACCACGCCGAAAAGAAGTAAACCCAAAGAAACCATCAGCGCCAAGAGCGTAATCGCCACCGTTCCGGTCGAAAGCAAGCCGTTTCGCCAAAAATTCTGAAGTCCAAAATGTATTATTCGTGAAAGTTTCGTGATCATTTCCTTATTTGTGTTACATGTTTCATACTACACGCTTCATGTCTCATACTAGTATGTACTTCCCCTTCTCCTCGTCCCTTATTATACGCCCGTGGTCCAAAGTTATTACCCTCTTATTCAGACCGTTCACAATGTCCTTATTATGCGTGGCTAAAACCAGGGTTGTTCCCAATTGATTGATTTTAAGCAATAAATTAATAATTTCCATCGTATGAAATGGGTCTAGGTTTCCGGTCGGCTCATCCGCGATAATAACCTCCGGTCGGTGCACCATAGCTCTCGCAATCGCCACCCTTTGCTTCTCTCCGCCGGAGAGCTCATGAGGAAAGTTTTTACCCTTATCTCCCAGCCCAACCATATCTAGTACCTGTGGCACCAAATCGCTGATCTCCCTTTGGGGTCGCCCAGCCACTTCAAGTGCGAAAGCTACATTCTCATAGGCGCTTTTCATGGGTAAAAGCCTAAAATCTTGGAAAACCACTCCTACATGACGCCGAAACGCCGGCAATTCCCTATCGGTTAACTTGTTAACCTCATATTGACCAAAAAATATCCTCCCCTTGGTTGGTTTTTCCTCTCCAATAAGCAGCCTAATCACAGTCGACTTCCCGGCCCCAGATCTACCCACGAGCGATATAAACTCCCCCGGACTCACCTGAAAAGCAATATCCTCAAGCGCCACTGAATGGCTATTGTAAATTTTAAAAACGTTTTGGAAGGCAATCATTGATGATTTATATCAAAATACCCGAGCGTTAATTCTAACATTTACCAGAAATAATCAAAAATGACCGCAAACGCAAAAACTAAACCTTTTTATTTCCCCATTCAACCTCAGCCTCGATAAACATTTCTAAATCACCTTCTAGAACCCTATCCACATTACTCGTCTCAACTTCAGTCCTATGATCTTTAACTAGTTTGTAAGGATTCAAAACGTATGACCGAATCTGACTCCCCCATTCGGGCTTAACTTTTGTACGAAGCTCACCCAACTCCTTCACTTTTTGCTTTTCCATCAAATCAAACAGCTTCGCCTTCAAAACTTTCAACGCTTTTTCCCTGTTTGCCACCTGCGACCGTTCCACCTGCGAACTAGTCGTCAGTCCCGTTGGAATGTGGATTACTCTCACCGCCGTTTCCACCTTATTTACGTTTTGTCCTCCCGGACCAGAAGATCGAAAAAACTCAAACTTTAAATCGCCTTCGGGAATCTGAAACTTTGATTCTTCTAGCTCCGGTAAATCCGGTAAAACCTCAACCAAAGCGAAAGAAGTGTGCCGAAGTTGTTTGGCGGAAAAGGGAGAGGTTCGAACCAGCCGGTGAACCCCAGCCTCGCCTTTTAAATACCCGTAAGCATACTCGCCCCTCACCTCCGTCGTCACTCGGTTCGGATTATCATCCAAAACATTCACCCGCCAACCCTGCCGCTCCGCGTATTTGGAATACATGGAAAAAAGCATCTTGGTCCAATCTCCGGCATCTTCCCCGCCGGCCCCAGGGTAAAAACCCAAAACCGCCGACCGCTTATCGTATGGCCCTTTAAAAATCTCCCGAATCTCCAACTGTCTGAATTTCCGCCTCACTTCAAAAAACCTGGCTCGCCAATCCTCTGATTGAGTGAAGGATTCGCCCATAGCGAAATCGCAGGAACTTAACTGTAAAATCTCTCTATCTACTTCATAAAAACGATTAACCAAATCATTCAACTCACCCAATTCCTTGATTTTTTGATCCGCCAAAACCCGATCCTTTTCTAACTGTTCTTTGTAATCCATGAGCCACCTCGCGGATTCGAACCGCGGACCTTTGCTTTACGAAAGCATTGCTCTACCAACTGAGCTAAGGTGGCACTGCGACTATCTGCCCGCCAAATGGATCGGTAAAACCTTGGTGACGGGAAAATAATTGTCTGTAAACGATAAGCGGTCGGACACCGTAAAAACTTACAATCAATCCTAAATAAATTCAAGTCCAAAATTATTAATTCTCAGCGTAACTGATACCAACAATTCCAATTTGAGCGCCGCCAAAACCAGTACCCGTCACAGTATCGGAAAGTACTGCTGTATTGCCATCTACGTACCCAGTCGTGGTAGTCGTATTCGGAGGATAGTTAGAACACCCACCAAGCCCGCCGGCCTCCACCGATAAACTATAGGCCTGCCCACCCTCATCATTTCCAATTCCAAAAATATAAGTTGAACCCAAGTTAACTTCTACTGGAGAAGACAAAGTGCCAGACATCCAACTCTGAGCTATTCCATTGCCATTGATCGTCACAAAGTCAGACATCCTCTTTTTTGGATTATTGTCTTTATAAAGGGCCATGGTTAAAGTCTCGCCCACACCCAAACTGCTGTCCCACTGCCAATGCCACAAGTTAGTCACCGCCACCCTCTTCGAACCTGGTATGGTCCACCTCGGAAAATAAGCATTGAATTGAACACCGGTCTGGGGGTTAATATTTTCACAGTCACCAACGGCAGTGGGAATCCGTAGAATAGTCGTAAACCGTGCATTCGCCTCCTTCGGCATAATATTAAGATTATTCCCCTTCTCAAAAAGAACTATGGTGTTTCCCCCATCTGTACTCTCCACGTCTGCCTGCCCTTGCCACTGATATTTTTTAGATTCCATCTGTGCGTTTAATTCCCAAGTTCCATTACCAACCACATAGCTGTAATACAAACCTGAAATTGCTGTATTCACCCGATCAACTGCCAGAGTATCAATAGGCACGATTGTGAGGGAGGTGAAATCTACTGGTAACCAACCACTGCCATCAATCTTTCGTAAGTTAGATTCCGCCACACATCGATATTGCCACGGCGAAACAATGGGAGGCAAAGAAGCCAAATAATCATCACAATCCGGCGTCCCATCGTTGTCAGATAGCGAAAGGTACACCGTATTAGCCGTCCCCAAAACCAAATCTGGGTTTTGGGATGAGGCAAAACCAATGGCTTTGTCGAGCGAGGTTAATTCCGCGATTCTCGTTGAATCTCGGGATTGTTTCAAGAGTTCGGTGGGGTTAAGGGTAAGAAGAACTACGGTCGATAGGATTCCGATAATCCCGATGACT
>VMFW01000006.1 GCA_007376265.1 Parcubacteria group bacterium Gr01-1014_20 | reverse complement strand
CCTTCACACCGCCTCGCACCTAGATCTCCCACCCCACTACTCTAAAAGCGCGCTCTCGGCTGAAAAAATTAATCTAGAAAAATGCTTTGGTTGGGCGAGAGTGGTAGATATGAGCAAAGTTAAAACAGAAATTTCCGCTAAAGAAATCAACCGAATCAAACCCAAAGTAGACGAAATTCTCCTTATCAAAACCAGGAACTCTTCACGGCATTCTAAAAAATTCGATAAAAAATTTGTCCATCTCAACGAATCAGCCGCCAAAGCCCTAATTAAGAGTGGTGTCAAGGCTGTAGGTATTGATGGGCCTTCCATCAGAAAATTTGGGCTTCGACCCGACACCGTTCACCCACTTCTTTTAAAGAGGGGAGTGTTAATTTACGAAGGCCTTTTTCTCCGAAATGTTAAGGCGGGATTGTACTATTTTTTTGGACTACCCCTAAAGATAGTCGGAGGAGAAGCTTCACCGGTGCGGGCCATCCTTATAAAAAGTTAATTTTCTGAGCTACCCTCACCTTTCCTAATTCATGATTTTTGATCTCCTAAAGGAAGACGGCCAAGCTCGTCTTGGAGTTATTAAAACCAAACACGGTCAGGTTGAAACCCCTAGTTACGTTGTGGTGGGTACTGACGGTCACATTCGTTGTCTAGAACCAGAAGATGTTAAGCCGAGCGGCACGCAAATTGTCATATCAAACACCTACCACCTCTGGCGGTCACTTGGCGAGGAGGGGTTGAACGCTTTTCCCGGCCTCCACGAATTTATGGAGTGGGACGGACCAATCATGACCGATAGTGGTGGTTTTCAGGTTTTTAGCATGGGCTATGCGAGAGAGCTAGGCTCCGGCAAAATTGCTAAAGCGGAAAACGCGGGGAAAGAAATGAAAGACAAAAATTTGGTTCGGGTTACTGATTCCGGAGTTTATTTTACCGCTGAAACTGGTGAAGAGATTTACTTGGACGCCGAACTTTCGCTTCGAATCCAGGAGCAACTTGGGGCCGATATCGTGTTGGCTTTTGATGAGCCCAGTTCGCCCCTGCACGACTACGAATACACCAAAAAAGCCATGGAAAGAACCCACGCCTGGGCCACTCGTTCGCTTGACGCCAAAATCTCCAAGCAATTTATCTACGGAATTGTTCAAGGGGGTGCTTTCGAGGACTTGCGGAAAGAAAGCGCTAAGGTGATTGGCGCCATGCCATTTGACGGGTTCGCCATCGGTGGCGCATTCGGATCCTCCTTTGGCAGTCAAAAAAACGACACCTTTGTGGAACTTGAATGGGTTAATCAATTTTTACCAAAAAATAAGCCCCGCCATCTTTTGGGGATTGGCCGAATTGATGACATCTTTGAAGCCGTGGAAAGAGGAGTGGACACGATGGATTGTGTTATTCCCACCCGAGAGGGTCGCCACGGCTCAATTTGGGGCAGCTCAGGTCGTTTTGACGTCGTGAAGGGAAAATACATGCACGACGAAAGTCCTTTGGTCATCGATTGCTCCTGTCCGGTCTGTGACGAAAAGAACATCACCAAAAAAGACATCTACCAGTTTTTTAAAGATCGTGATCCCCGAGCCCCGAGATACGCGAGCATTCACAACATCTACTTCTTTAACCATCTGATGAGTCAAGTCCGAGATTCCATTAAATTCGGTGAATTTAAGAACTTCAAAAAATCCTATTTAACTTCGTTGGCAGAGAAGAAAAATCGAGTTGAATAGTTGAAATTTATTCCCGAGAGTATTAAGCTGGATTTAGTTCACCAAGCAGACAGATCACCCTTATCAAGGTGGGTTGACTATGGAGGGTCAGGAAACCGTACCAGAACCAACGGAAAGTAAAACCAGCAAAAACGAAGTTCCTGCCACGGGAAGAGATCCTATTAAAACTTATTGGACCCCGCTTTCACTTCAAGCTATTAACTCTCCGGATCGGTTCGTGAGAATCGTTAATGACCTGATCAACGGCATTCGAGCCATTATTCCCAGTTTCCCACGCAGCAAAAAGAACAAGCCCCGTTAAGTGGGGCTTTTTGTTTTTCGCTATTTGTTGGTGGGGATAGAAAAAGCCCCGCGCGTAATGCACGGGGCTTAAAGTTACTTCGTAGTTTGACCCTGGACAACCTTGCTGATGTCAATGACATCCAGGTTAAAATCGTGGGTAAAGTCAGCCAATTCGTCACTCCAGTCGAGACGCAAACACTCTGCTTGCTTGTCGGCAATGGCCCGCCGGACGTCCTCTCGGGTAATCGCCGATTCCTTTCCGGTTTCACGTTCTCGACGAATCGAGACCTTGGCCGCCGCACTCGCGATGGCCACAATCATCGCTCCGTTTACGATGTCACGAAGTGAAAACTTGAGTGGCTCCGGAACGGAGATTCGCTTAATCTCGAAAAGTGGGAATTGGTCAGAGAAAAATTCATGCGCCGCGAAAGCTGCGAGTTCGGCTGCTGTCTCCTGAAGAGGAAGGCCGGTGAAGTTTTTCTCAAAGATTCCTCGAACGCTCTCCTGGTTCGGCCGGTCGATTGTGATTTTCAAATCAACTCGCCCATCTCGCAGGATTGCCCCGTCAATGAGATCAACTCTGTTGGTCGCTAGGATAAAAAACGCGCCAGACTCCTCCATGCCGTCCATTTCCGCGTTCCAGGTTGTGGTTGTGGTAATTTCAACGTCGGAACTCTTACCACTTCCGCGTTTGCGAAAGGCCGCCTCCGCTTCATCCACCACCACGATCGCTGGCCAACCAAACTTCTTCTTGTGGCGCCTGGTCCTCTCGAAAATCGAGCGAATGATCTCCTCGGAATCCCCGACGTATTTTGTTAGAAATTCGGGACCTTTGAGAAAGATCGCTCCAGAAGCTAGTCCTTCGGGACCATATCGATTCGCGATCTCGGTGATGACGGCTCTTGCGAGCATACTCTTTCCGCATCCGGGAGGTCCAAGCAGAACCACTCCGCGACCAAAGGTCTGACGGTAACGTCGATAGAGTTCGGGGTGAAGGGCTGGGTAGATGACCGCGTCCATTAGTTCCTGCTTAACGCGGTCAAGCCCAACAATCTCGTCCCATTCCACTCGACGGAAATCAGTAACCCGGAATCGACTTTCATCTTTTCCGAGATTTGCAACGACGATCATTCCACCTTCGTCTAGGTATGCCCTGTCTCCGGCTTCGATTGCCTGACCATTGTCAGAAAACCTGCCTCGATAGACGACCTTCGGAGTGTCTCCGTGTTGAACTTCAATGAGAGAAGGGGATATGATGTTTTTTACTGTCACCACGTCGCCTCTCGGTAAGAAATTCGCCTTTTGGATGATCTGTTCCGTATCGAGAGAAACTTCTACGAGATCACCGGCTTGAAGTTTGCCTTGGCGATCCTCAAGACCCTCCAGAAGGGGGACGCTTAGTTTCCGCCCACTCGAAAAAATAATGACTTTCGCTTCCTCGCCATCCGTTCTCAAAACCTCAAGCACGGTGGCCAAGATTCTCGGGGATTCACCGATCTGTGAAAGCATTTTTTGGTGTTCTCCAAGCAAGTCAAGCTGAGCTTCGATTACCTCCCGATCGACTGGTAATGATTCATCCCCAGGCTTTCGGGTAAAAGTTGCCTCCTTCGGTTCAAGCATGCTCTGAATTCGGCCAATCATTTCCCCAGTTTCACGAGCAAAGCCGGCAAGAATAGATTCTTGGGGCTTCTCCACTTTTTTCATATAAGACCTCCTGTGTTAACGAGTGAAAAAACTGTCTGGAAATATAACATTAAACAATAGAAATGTCAAATTCAGCTACCCCGGCATTACTTGACAAATTTAAATAAATCGTGTAATATATTAGTCGAATTGTCTAGAACCCTCATTGGGTTCAAAGATAGTTTAGCTCTTTGAAATAAAAGCTAGACAAATAACGGAAGAAACCAAGAAAGGAGGCAATGGTTTTCCTTTGAAAACGCTAACCCAAAAACCCACAGGAGAAGGAGGGAGAATGTGGCTAAGCGTAACCAAGCATTCATAGGCATTGTCCAGGAAGTCATCGATGGGCCTCACGGCAAATACGCCGTGGCGCGATCTGATCAACTGGAAGGTGGTTCAGTTACTTTTTCTCTGGACAAAAGTGTCTGGAAAGAAGTGGCCGAACCCGAGTGTGGATCGAAAGTCGAACTTAGCGATATTCGTGGAAAAGCCGCCGGTTGGCGAGCTCACAACGCAAAGTTCGTTCGACCCCCAGGGAAAAAAGCTTAGTAAACCAGAGCAACTAGCAGCAAGAAAGGAGAAGCGGTATGGCTTTCAAGGATCTGTTCGTGAAAAGCACCGAGTCGGACGTGGGCTCTGGTACTCCGGAAGCTCCGCCACGATCGTCGAATATTGCTCCATCCACAATGCCCCCCGCGCGAACCCGCCGAACATTTTTGGCCGGTGGAACACCGTCGAAAACGGTGGTCCCGCCTCCGTCGGCAAGAACGGGTTTGGCAACAGCCAAATTAAGTGTCGCGACGCCGGATCCAGAGTTCCTGCGTGATTTCGAAGACGCACTCAAAGGAGTGACCAAACGAGGTTACGCGGAGTTCCTTCAGCAGAAAACGACTCTCGGTGTCTATATCACCGAAGAAGACAAGCTGATTCCGGCGGCTTTAAACAGCGTGCACGGTGTAAGGCCAAACGAGATTCTGGCTTCTGTTCGCGAGTGTATCCAGATTGTCGAAAACTTGAATCAGGATTTCGGCACCCAGCTGGAAACCGAAGCTCGTGGAAACGCTCAGGATAAGAATGCTCGCTTGAACGCGATCTCGAAAGAGGTCACTGCTCACGAGCAATCCATCCGCGAACTTCAAGAGGAGATCGCAGCCTTGAAAACTGAAGAGGCCAATCTCCAGAACGAAGTCGGGCGCATTGATACCGAGAAAGAAGCCGTGGGAACTCGAATCAAGAGTGCCTACGACGTCATCTCGGGGCGGTTGTCAGATTTGGCCAGCGCCATCTCGGCACACATCTAACTCTAAGAGCAGAAAGGAAGGAGCACCAATGGAAACAGGAGTGCAGTTCAAGCTCCCAGATATTTTCACGAAAGAACAAAAGTTCTGGGGGTTTCTCGGCACCTTGGGAGTTTTCGCGGTCGGGGGGACGGCTCTTTACAAAGCCCTTCCCTGGCTAACGGAACTCTTCACGCGTGCGACAGACATGTTCGGCGCCCTGCTTGCTTTTATCGGCTTGGCAGTGACGACGATCATCGTTCTCTTTGTCCTATCGCAAAAACAAACCTGGGCCATCGGGCGAACGCTTTTTAATGTATTCGCTAGAATGGCCGCCAAAACAATCGCTCAGGCGCTTCCACAGGAAGTCTCTCAGAGCTACGTCTCCGATCACGTTCAGCCCAAGCTTCAAAGTGCGGTTGCAGCAAAATCTGCAGCCAACGGAGAACTTGAGATGGCTATCGCGGAGGAGGAGAAAAACAATAAGCAGATTGCGGAATTCGAGCGCATGATTGAAGAGCTTGTTCATCGCTCATGCCCCAACGATGTTTGGGCAAGCAGCGAAGACGAGATGCTTTTCAATTCGCTCGCCCAGCAGTTAGCCTTCTGTAAGGAAACTGCTCCGGCGATTAGCAGCCATCGAGAGCTTCTCGAGGGTTGGCGAGACGTCCTAAAGGAGCTCGAACAGTTTTTGAAAAACGAGCTTCAGACCATGAAGTTCTTCACTCAAAAACTCATCAGCCAATATGAAGCGGCGAAAAGAACCGCAAAGCTCGCCCGTCAGGTTGGTGACGTTATCGGTGGAGACAGCATGAAGGAAATGTACGAAATGTCTATGGACTTTATGCGGCGACGCATTCACCAGTCCATGGGCGAAGTAGAATCCGTCATGTCGATGGTCAAAGACGTCACTGCTGTCCGCAAGCTCAAAGACGCATCTGCCTCGCGGGAATTACTGCAAAGGATCCGCGAGAAAAAGCAGCATACGGCTCAGCTCGCAGCTCAAAGCGCCATTGAGGGTCAGGCAATAGCCACCGCTAAACCTGAACAGGTTGGAAGCTTACTGAGACAGGCCGGTGCTCAATCAAGTTCTGGTCAGGCTCGTAATCGTCGTCTCCTCGGCAACTAGTTCGAGAAGCTCTAAAAGCAATCAGTTTGTGAAAGCAAACCAGCAGCAAGAAACGAGAAAGGAGCAACACAATGTCTTTCTGGAAAAACTTGACGGGGTTCTCGCGTTTCCTCATCATTGCCGTGGTTGTTGGAGGGTTGTTCTTCGCCGCCGTGCAACTTGATTTCATCAGTTTGCCCAAGGCCAAGATCAAGCAGGCGATCGTGCCTCAAAAGGCCAATCTGCCCCAGGGTCAGGATCCGAGCGCCCCGAGTGCCTCAAACATTCCGGAGCGCCCTTTGCCTTCGATCGAACCAGCCTATCTAAGCACACCGCCCTTCACCACGCTCATTTGGGCTTGGAACTCTCAAATGGGAGGAGCGCTCGCCAACGGTGGGCTGGCTCCTACCAAGGGATCAATCATGGCGGAACGCAGTGTCAACCTGAATTATCGGCGAGAAGACAACGCCGACAAGATGAAGCTTGAGCTGCTCAATTTCGCCCAAGCCGTAAAGGACGGTAACCCCTACCCAGATCCAGCCACCACCTGTGCCTTTGTTTCGATCATGGGTGATGGAGCTCCAGCTTTTATCGCCGGAGTCAACAAGTCCTTGATCAAGCTCGGCCCAGAATACACTGCTGTGATTGTTGGTAGTCACGGATATTCACGTGGCGAAGACAAGTTCATGGGCCCCGAAGAGTGGAAACGCATCGCTCAAAAGGCTCGCGGTGGTGTCGTTGCTGGTTACCTAACTGACGGCGACTGGAACATCGCGATCAAGTGGTGCGGGGACAATGGGATTCCAAACAATCCCGATGTTACCACCTACGATCCGACCGCTCTTAACTGGGTGGCCGCGGACGACTACAAGCATGCGGCTCTGCTCTATGTGCAGGGCTACAGCGAAACTCGTCCAATCGTCATTGCCGGCAAGAAAACTGGTCGCGATACCACCATCACCGTTCAGGGAGTGGTAACGTGGACTCCCGGTGATGTCATCGTGGCTCGGCAACGTGGTGGCATTGTCTCTATTGTTTCGACCAAGGAGTACAGTTACCAAATGCCAAACACTATCGTCGGCATCAAGCGCTGGTGCAGTGAGAACAAAGAAATCGTCGCCAATATGTTGGCCGGTATCTTCGAGGGTGGCGATCAGGTGAAAACCTATCCTCGTGCTCTTCGGAAAGCCGCCGAGATTTCTGACATTCTCTACAACGAAGCCGAAACAGGTCCGGCCTACTGGGAACGCTACTTCCATGGCGTTACCGAAACCGACATCCAGGGCTTACGAGTGGAGCTTGGCGGTTCGAAGGTCAATAACTTGGCCGACAACTTGCACCTCTTCGGATTAGCTGGTGGACCGAATATCTATGCCGCGACCTACAAGGTCTTCGGCGATATCGTCGTCCAGCAGTATCCGAACCTGGTTCCATCTTATCCTCCGATCTCCGAAGTCTTTGATCCGCAGTACATACTCGCGGCTCAACGCCTCGTAAAGACGGTCGGTAAAGCGGAAGTGCCTTCGTTTGCCGGCACCACGACTTCTTTGAAGCAGATGGTTTCCAGTAGAGATTACACCATCAACTTCCGAAGCGGTTCGGCCGAATTCATGGCTGACGCCTACCCAATCTTGGAGGCGATCAACAACTCGGCTGTTGTGGCTGGTGATCTCCAGTTGGTTATTCACGGTCACACCGACAGCGTCGGCACTGACGAGACCAACTTGCTCCTGTCTGACAAGCGCGCCCGCGCGGTGAAGTCGTGGCTTGAGTCGAGAGGCTCGACCACCTTCCCACAAGGCCGTATTCAGATCGTTCCGCACGGCGAACTCGATCCGATCAATCACGCGAACACTTCGGCCGCTTTGGCTGAAAATCGTCGCGTTCAGATCGTGATGGGCACACCCCAGCGGTAACGAAAGTTCCGCCGTAATTGTCTAGCAACACCGCCCAACTCATAAAGTCTTTATGATTTATGAGTTGGGCATTTTTCCGAGCTTCTCTTTAGCGATAAAGGGAGGCTGGGAGAAATTCCTGCCATTTAACAATTTCATATCAGCAACTAGCAGAAAGAAAGGAGAAGAAATGAACGGAAACGGAAACGGCGTTTGGTTTGAATTAAAAAACGCCTTCGCTCCGAACAGGGCCATCTCCAAAAGGACCCTGGGAATTTTCATCACGTTCTGGATTGCTTGCGCTTTCCTGATTTGGATCTACTGGGCACCAGACATCATCCCTCGGCCCTTGGAGGTTTTCCAGTCGTTCATAAGTCTCTACCAAAACGAAGGCCTGGCCTTTGAGCTTTGGAAGAGCTTAATGACTAACTTTCAAGTGGTCGCGCTCTCAACAGTTCTTTCGCTTTTGATTTGCTACTCCACGGCTATGCCCATTATGCGGCCAGTCGCCGAAGCGCTTTCAAAGGCGAGGTTCTTGGGTCTCACCGGCCTTTTAGTGATTTTCATGAGCGTCTTTGCAGGTGGACATTCTTTAAAACTTGCACTGATGACATTTGGCATGAGCGCTTTCAACATCGCCAACATGTCGAACGTTCTCGAACGAATCACCAAGAACCAAAAGGACCACGCTCGCACCCTTCGCATGAGTGAGTGGGAAGTAGTCTGGGAGGTCCACGTTCGTGGCACTCTCGACAAAGCGTTTGATGTCATTCGTGACAACGCTGCTATTGGCTGGATGATGCTCACCATGGTCGAAGGTTTGGTGCGCTCTGGCGGTGGTATTGGTAAACTGCTCTTGGACGAAAACAAGCATCTCAATCTAGGCGCGGTCTTCGCCATTCAGTTTATAATCATCACCGTTGGTCTCATTCAAGACTACGGCTGGGGCGGATTGAAAAATCTCGCGTGCCCACATGCAGGACTAACCCTGGATAGGAGGTAGGAATGCCATTCCAATATGACTTGGCAGAGCCCCTCCTGCAGGTGAAAGATGTTCACTTGCAACTAGGGGGGAAGCAGATCCTTGCCGGTGTCAACGCCGAAGTTCGAAACATCACGCGACCCGGGCTAACCCAGGGACAGGTGGTTGGTTTTCTGGGGCCATCGGGAGTTGGCAAAACCCAACTCTTTAATCTGATGGCCGGGCTAGATCCAGCCGCTAAGGATGCAAAAGTGAGCGGCGAAATTCTGGTCGCAGTTTCCGGATCCGACCAGCTGGTTCCCGTAAAACGCGGATTGGCTGGAGTGGTCGCCCAAGACTATCGTCTCTTCGAACATCGAACGGTGTTGAGCAATCTCATGGTTGCGGCTCGAAAAGGTGGCTACACCAAGCAAGAGGCAAAGGTGGAATGCGTGGCTCTGCTTGAGCGTTTCGGTCTCCGGGACAGAGCCAGTTTTTACCCCTGTCAACTCTCCGGCGGTCAGCGCCAGCGTGTAGCCATCGCGCAACAACTGCTCTGCTCCACCACCGTCTTACTCATGGATGAACCCTTCTCTGGTCTCGATCCCGTCATGGTGGATCAAGTTGCGAAACTCATCAATGAGGTTTCAGCTCTTGATGAACATATGACAATTGTGGTCGTCACTCACGATGTCTCGGCCGCCATCAGTGTCTCCGACACCTTGTGGCTCATGGGTCGGGATCACGATGCGAGTGGCGCCATCATTCCCGGCGCCAGGATTCAGGATACCTACAATCTCATCGATATGGATCTGGCCTGGCATCCCGACATTCAAGCCATGCCGGCCTTCCATGATCTTGTCCGCGAAGTTAAACTTCGTTTCAGAACACTCTAAAAGGAGGTCGGAGTTGAAAACAGGCACCATTATTTTCTGGGCCATCTGCATCCTGGTCGGTTTGCTTCTTGTGCAACCGATAGTAAGCGCAGTCTTCATTGCCACCTTCTGGCTCGTGAGAGCCGTGATGGCGGTGCTTGTCACTGCGCTTATCGCCTGGATCGTCATCATCGTGTGGCGACGCGGTCAGGTGAACTCACCCGAAAGAAAGGGATAAATTTAGCTCTTCAAGGGGCGACAGCAATGTCGCCCCTTTTTTGATTAGATTTTCTTAACGAAGCCCGTTAGTCACGCAAGTTTAGAAAATCAATCATCCCGAACGAATGTGAGGGATTACAATTAATGAGTTTGCGAGTTTAGCGATTCAATTATCCTGAGTAAGTCGAAGGATTTCCTTATTATTTTCGTCATCACTCGAAGGGCCTTCGAGGGGGCGAAGGCGACAAAATGCTGAGCACACCAGTGCGAAGTACAAAAAAGCCCCGCTCGCAAGAACGGGGCTTAAATTTACAAAACAAAATAGCTAATAGATCGGAGCGCTCACGCTGGTGCTGACAATCGTGAGATTTTCCCGATCCGTCATTGAGGCGGAGATCATCGATTGCTTCACCGACAGGATGTTCCAGGTCATTGAGCCAAGAGCGTAGTCCACTCCGGCGTCATACATCCCAAGAAATCCCGGCATTGATCCAAACACGCCGCCATCGTAAACCATCTTGGCTTGATGACGAAACGCCCACCTCTTCGAAATCTCGTAGCAGTGACGGATACCGAGCATCACCCAGCCACCCGAATTTAAATCAAAGTCATGGGTGGCGGCATAATACTCAAATCGTGAGTACAATTGGATCCTGTGTCCTGGAAACTGGATCGGGGGCAGGGGAATCTCTGCGAATGGGCGAAAGAAATCCGGTTCTTGGGTGCCGAAGACTGTGGCATAGTCAAGAAACGACAAGCCAACGTTCATATCTTTGAGGGTCCACCCGACCGTGTAATCAACCTCCTCGCCGTAGTTTCCGATGTTGTCGAAATCCTTGGATGCCCAAACGTCCAAGTAGCCTCCACACCGATTGAATTTCAACGTTACATTACCTTGGAACACAGGGTCTTTGTGCCAAAGGGCGCCATTCTCCACTATGTACTTCGAGTAAACGCCTACGGCTCCCGAGATTGAAAGGCGTTGTAGTTCTTCTTGCGCCGAGACCTGAGAAGTCATTCCGATGGCAAGAAATAGAGTGATGACGCCAATGGCAGTCAGCTTGGATCGCACTACTCCTCCTTTGATTAAAGTTTCAATTAGCAAATATCGATTCGAACCGACACATTCTACCCTAAAACAAAACATAAGTCAAATAAGCTATAATACCAAAAATATGCCCAAACTCGTTTTCGACATCGAAACTATTGGCGAGAACTTTGACACTCTGGATGACACGACCAAGGAAAGCCTAACCCGTTGGATCAAAAAAGAATCTTCGGGCGAAAGCGAGTATGAAACTGCTCTTGAAGACTTAAAAAACGGCCTTGGTTTTTCGCCATTAACCGGAGAGATTGTCGCGATTGGTGTTTTAGATTTAGAAAAAGATCAGGGTGTAGTCTATTTCAGCGACCCGAGTGGCAAAGCCAAGGAAGCAAAATTTAATAATTTTAGTCTCAAGCCAACCACCGAAAAAGAGATGCTTGAAAGTTTTTGGCAAGGAGCCAAAAATTACACCGAGTTTATCAGTTTTAACGGCCGAGCTTTCGATGTGCCGTTTCTGACTGTTCGTTCGGCCATTCATAAAATCCGGCCCACGCGCGATCTGATGGAAGGTCGCTATCTTTATCAACAAAGATCAACTAGGCACATCGACCTTCTCGACCAACTCACTTTCTACGGCGCCTCTAGGCGAAAAGGCAATCTTCACCTGTGGAGTCGCGCCTTCAGTATTAAAAGTCCTAAAAGCGATGGCGTCTCCGGCGACGAAGTCGGACAACTGTTTAAGGCGGGTAAGTGTCTTGAAATCGCCAAATACAATGTTGGCGATTTAATCGCCACCGGTGAACTTTATAAGTACTGGGAAAAATTTCTGAAATTTTAGATCAGAAATTGACATAACTACTAGGAAGTAGTATGTTCGGAGAAGAACTTTACAGCCTCGAAAGGAGCCCTAGATGCTACGTAGAGTCGTCTTGATTTTTCTGTTCATCCTCGTTTCAGAAAAAGCATATGGACAACGAAAAGGAGAGATTCTTAATCTAACTCCACCGACTGACACTGATCGCCTCGAAGTTGTTTTCGACTCAACTTATGAGAATGAAAAACCATTCGAGCTCTTTTTTCCGGTAGCCTACGAACTGGTTTTAAGCAAATACACCCCGCTCTCTAATTTTCCAGCCGGAGCCATTGGATTTGGCAGTCGAAACTTTCAGGTAGGCATTAAGGGGGCGCTAAACGGCTTTCATGGCGCCGGAGGAAACTTGAGAGTTTTCTTCAATATTCACACGAGTCGCTTCACCATGGTGCGCGAGCGAGCCTACTTTCTAGCTTTCGAAGGCGGCTCGGCTTTCCGCAAAAATCGTAACAACCGCGCCCGTTTCGGTCTTGGCCTCGGCTACTTACACCCGATCGGAAAAAAGGAAACTCCCGCCGTAGTTCGGTTGCAACTCACACCTTTTTTGGACTGGAGATCGGGTCAAATCGAACCCGGTTTCTCAGCTAGTTTCGGAATCGGGTTGCCCCTCGGCTGGCCAGAATCCAAACCCAAAAAGTAATCGTCGGAAGGACAATGAATATTTCAAAACCTCGTCACAAAACGGGGTTTTTCTATTGACAGAAACCAAAAAGTGCAGTAAAAGGATGGCAGTAGTTTAAAAAGGAGGTTTCTTGAGCCACACCGATGAAATAAACGCGACCCTGATTCAACCGATAAAACCACTCATCATCTGGAGTTTGCTTGAAGCAACAGTGATTTTTGCCGTCACCTATTACGCCTGTTCCATCTTTGCGGTTGATAATCTAGCCAATTTCCTGACCATCGTCGGCATCACCACCTTCATGATATCGTGGATTCTTGTTAAAAAGAACTTGCAAAAAAACTTGACGGGTCTAAAGGAGGTGTCCCAAAATCTCTCCGAAAACGACAGTCAGGTGATCGTAGGAGCGATTTTTCTAGTTATCACTCTCGAGCTTTTAAGAGAGGAATGGTTGATTTTTTCCGTTCCTGTCGGACTTTTTTCTCTCTTAAACATTGGTTATTGCGTAAGAAAGTTGAGACTGCTCGCTAAGTTCAATGCGAAAATTCGGAAAGAAATTGAAGATCGTGCACTTCACACCCAAAAGCAAAAGGAGGTTACATGAGTTCCAACAATCCAACTCAGATAATTTCGGGATTACTGGGTTGCGTGAATCCCGCCATGAGTGATGCTAAGTTCATCACTTTCCTGAACGATCACCCCGAAGTTGTTCCCCACGTGAGACAGGCGGTGCAGAAAGGAGTCGATACCTGGCTCGCCGCCGCATTGAAGGTGCTGAATATTGGCCAAACCGATTTGTCGGCATCTCCGGCTGGTCGCCAAACGGACACAACTCCTGAATCAATCAAGCCGCCGTTTGAATCTACGTTTCGAAAAGGTTCCAAGCGACGCAAAGCCGACCTCACTCTCCATCGGAAAGGCCTCGGCACCCTCTTGTCTTTTGTCGAAAGCCAAAAGAAAAGCGGTGCCGGTGACAACGCGATCGCCCAAGCCATCAAAACCAAAACCGGCGTTGAATTTACCGGTGCCGAAATCTGGCAACTCCGACAGCAATAGTTCCTACACCCCCCAAAGCCCTTCGACGTAAAGTCGGAGGGCTTTTTCTTCACCTTCCTCCAGGAATAAGTTGATTGACAACAAGCGTTAAATTACCTAGACTGCGGTCAGATATTTAATAATCAAAACACACCAAGGAGGGGTAAGATGTCGAAAGCCATTACCGATCTCATCCACAGATTTACCACCCAGGCCAAGCGAGAGTTGACAGCCGAAGAGGCCCTAAACTATCTAATGGCCAACCCAGTTCTTTCGCCACTCGTAAGAAAATGGCGGGATTCCGGCACGATAAGGCTTTATGAAATTGACCCTGCCACTCTTGATCAAATCTGGATGGAAGCTCGCGAACCCACCGCGCAATTGAAAAAACTTGCCGAGCTGGCACTTTTTCTAGTCTATCTAGGGAAAAGCTATCGCTTGAAACTTGAAAACATCGCAAGCGAAACATCCAAAATGACTCGCTCGAAAAAGAGCAAGAAAACCAGGAAAAGTCGGGTTAAGAAGCTCCCTGAAACAGTGGGATCTCAAAAGCCCACTCGCAAAAAGCCCGGAGGTCGCGTACCGTTCAAGAGAGAAGCGATAAATAAATTCTTTCTCGAACAACAATCATCCCTGAAACAGGTTCTCACGCGTCTTCTCGTTACCGACCAACTATCAGCGAACGCCACCGCCATTAAAATTTCCGCGACCACCGGTACAACCGTGACCTGCGGCGACATCCAAAACTGGGCTAAAGCTTATGACATTGTCTATGATGCCGGACGAAAAAAGAATGGGCTTAAGACCACACGAGTTCATTCTCGTCGTGTTCCGAAAAAAGATGCCGCCACACCGCCCGTGCCAGAAAGAACCACCGCGAGTCTAGAAACCGATGGAGGGCCTGACATATTTGACCAGATCAAAGGTCTTCAGGTTAGTCCTTCGGTCAAAGCCAAACTGAAAGCCTTGATTGGAGAGTGCAATGGCCGAGAACCGAAGAACCTTGCGGAGCTTCTAAATTTCATTGATAAGGACGCCTCGGAAATTCCCTTTGCCGCCTCGCAGTTGGGCATTCAGCCTGCCGAGTACATCCGTCTTCGCCAAAATGTCATCCACGCGCCAAACCTCTAACTCAAATCCTGGAGGAGTTCCGTGTCCAAGCCGTCCGCGCTTGTAGTCACTGGCCAACTCCTCCAGGATATTTCTGTCCTGGAGGAGCGATCATTTTGGAAATTTGTTTTCCGGCATCCTGAATATCTGAGCCTAACCACCGACCACGACTTCACGAAGATAATCGCCGAGTTCAAACTTTTCACTCAAAACGAATTCTGGAAATATGTTGCGGATCACGTTTGGGCTGCGAAGGCAATTGATCTTTTTGATCAAACCAGGGTGGCCGTTTTGTGGGGAAGCTTAATTGAGCTCCTTCCCGGCAATTATAGAGAACCGGTTACCCGCCCCGAGGCTTTAATGCTTGCCATCAACCTCTATCGGTTCATGCGCACCGCCGAAGAAATTTCAGGTAAGAAAGTGGTCTCGATCGAAGAGGGTACGCTCACTGCTCAAGTTAAGGAATTTCTTCCCCCAACCAAAGGTTGGGCCAGATTCCAGAAACTTCCCAAGCAATCGAGATTAAGAAATCTCGTCAGGGAAGCCTATGTGCTTCGCTATCTTGGTCAAGTTAAACTTGTCGCCGGTCGAATGTCCCTTAAATTTCCAAAAAACGTTGACGCGGATGATCTCTACGCCGAAGGATTAGTCGGCCTCTTGGAAGCTATCGACGGTTTTGATCCTGCTCGGGGAATCAAATTCGAGACCTTTTCGGTTTATCGTATCCGGGGAGCAATCTTAGATTCCCTACGAAGCTCCGACTGGGTTCCGAGGAGCGTAAGGACGGGTTCTCGCCAAAAAAATCTTGCCCTTATGAAGCTTCAACACAAGCTTGGTCGGGAACCGTTTCTCGAAGAACTATCGGAGGAAACTGGACTTTCCGCTGAAACCATTCTGGAACTTTACGAAAACGAAAACACTGGCAATATTAAGTCGATATTTGAACAGCTCTTTGATCCAAGCGAAGACAAACCCTATGAACTGATCGATAACATCGAGTCACACGCCTTCTTGAATCCAGAGGAGGCGTGTGCGAGAGAGGACATGTACGAATTTCTTCGCGTCGGAATCAAGGAGTATCTCACTCTTCAGGAGTACACTGTCATCTATCTCTACTACTGGGAAGACAAGGTTCTGCGTGAAATCGGTAGGATTCTGAAGATAAGCGAGAGTCGAACCTCTCAAATCCACACCAAAGCCCTAGGCGTTCTCCGAACTGCTTGCAACGATCGGTTTGGTATTCCGATCATCATAAGCAACGGCAATGGTGGCCACCGAATCGCCACCAAACAAAATCTACCCTGCTATCGGTACCGCGTAAGGAGACTAGCGTTTAGCTCTTAAAAACAAAACTTGGCCCAATAAGTAATTATTGGGCCTTTTAATTTCTCGCCACCAAAACTCTAAATTGACAAAATTGCCACTTTCCTATATAAGAAAACCAGTCATTTCACAATCGAAATTGAAGAAACTCAGAAGCAGACTCACTCACTTATCACTCTAGTAAGGAGAAAGGAATGCAAAAAATCGATGGAACTAAGGTCAACGCCCTGCTCGTTACCGCTGTTGGCGCCAATCTTGACGCCACGCTCGAACCCGCTGCTTTCCTGAGCTACGTTCGAATTCACCCTTGGTTAATCAATGTTCTAGCCGCCGCCAGGAATCACGGCGAAATCAAAACCGCCATGCTTGAGGCCAATGGCTTTCCGGATCCCAAGGAATTCAGCACCAAGAAAAAAGACAGATTTTCGGCCTTTCTAGATTTAAGCTATGAACTTCAGGCACTTTCCCGTTGGCTTGTCGCTGCGGGCCGAATTTTCGGAATTCGCGTCTTGGGATTTTCAACAAGCCAGCTCGAAGACAAATCGAAAACCTCTTCTAAGCCTGCAAGGCGAAAGAAGGGGATTCCTCAAAAATCTTCCAAAGTTGTCTTTCGTGAAGGAAGCAAGAGGCAAAAAATCAATGAGCGCCTAGAAGCGAAGAAAGGTGTGGGTCTTATCGCCTATATCACCGAAAGATATCAAAGCGGTCTCTCACCGAACGCCATCGACCGCGAAATTACAAAGCTCACCCGAGTGAAGTGGGAACCAGGCAACTCACGCGACATTATTAACTCACACAAAATCAGCCGCTAATTCGGGGAAGGAGGAAATGTGACTCTAATTAGTTATCTCATCCAAAGCCTTGCCAACATTCACGGACTAAGCGGTTCGTATCGATTTGCCAAGCATTTCCAATTTCCAGGGAGCACCGTGTGGGACTGGTGGAATGGAAGAAGTCAGCCGAGAAGAGCTGTGGATCGCAAAAGACTATTCGAACTCATCCCCCACGCAATATTCAGCGGTGAGTTAACCGCCCCGAAGATCCGGCAAGCCGCTTCACCCCCAACAGAAGCTGATCGAAAGTTTGTAAAAGAACAACTGGGAGAGAGCGGAAGCGACGGAAGACTCGAAGAAACTTCGGAGAAAATCAACGACGTAGCTATCGAGCGTCTCACACTACTTATCCAAGTTATGCTTCCGGATCTGCAAACCTTACTAAAGAGTCCGGTCGAAATTCGTCGGAAAGCCAAGAAAAAGATCGGTGTCGAAACCTTTGATAACTTTCTGACATCCGTTCGCGCTCTCTCAAGTGACGCAACCTATCAGGTTCTCGAGAGAGATCACATGCTCGACAAAATAAAGGGAGGTGGTTGATTTGGCAGTCCTAACAAAACCAGAGCCAAAAGTTGAAAAGGTTGGAATCCAAGTTCACGTCGGAAACACCATTTCCTATCTAGCCCAAACCTATAAGGATGCTACCAACGCCGTGGTGGAGTTGATTCAAAACTCGCTCGATCAAGGCGCCCGAAACATTCATGTTGTAATTAACCAAGCCAGATCAAGCTTGCACTGTTACGACAACGGCACTGGCGCTGGCAAAGAGGAGATAAGATTTCTCTGGCAAAACGTTGGCGTTTCGGTCAAGAAGGGTGATAAGAAAAAAGGTGGCGAAAAGGGGATTGGTCGTTTCTCTGGTCTAGCTATCGCCAAGCGTCTCTCGATTACGACTCGCCCGGGAGACAGTCTCAAGACCAGATATTTTACCGCCTGGATTAACCGCGAAGAGCTCGCAGAAAACGCGAATCCGGAATTAAGCATTCGCGACGAAGACGCTAACCACTCGCTCTCGGGCGGTATTTCCTTTAAACCCACCACCTTAGTCGCTTTCGCTAAGATCGATCAAAGTTCTATGCGAGAACTTTCGCGTATTGAAGAGATCGCCGATCGCATTTCCGAAGCTTGGGGTGAACAGATCAAGAAGAAAAAAGTTGATGTGCAAATCATCTTCAAGTCGGAAACGGGCAGCGAAAAACGCGTCTCAGTAAAACCCGTCGAATTTGACGGCACCAGATGCGAGAGGGTTACAATCAAAACCCAGCGTGGTACCGTCGATTTTGACTTTTACGTCCTGATCAAGCCCATATCATCTCCAAAAATCATCGTCGTTCACCGCGATATGCAGGAGTTTCCTCTCCACAAAATGCCCATGCTCTGGCGAGAGGTAAGAGAGCTCCTCGGCTCCGGTCACTACCAAGGCTACATTCGAGTGGATTTCTGCACGATTCGGGCTGATCGCGAGGGATTCGCTCGCGATGATGACGAAAATGTTTTTTGCGCGACTATCAGAAAATTCGTCGAAGAGGAAGTTCGACCCAACTTTGCCGAATTAAAAAGCGAGCATCGTCTAGCCCGTTACTCGGAAGCTATCGAATTAGCAGTTTTTAAGATGGATCGCTTTTTCAAGGAGCATCCGGCCATGCGTCTCGCTGGACGACTCTCGGGATTTGTCTCGGAAGAACACATCAGGGCCGCCGAAGCAAATCCTACCTCGAAAAAATTTCGTCTCCGAGCCCCAACTCTCAAAGAAAGTAAAGAACGAGTTCTCCTGCAAAAAGCGGAGGTGGAAAAAAATCGCCACAAAGGGCCACCGAAACACGAGCAAGTTAGTAAAGTTCACAGCTCGGTTGCCCACCCTGCCGGTCGGGAACGACGAATTATCAAGTCGCAGTTCGGTCTCACGGCTGACTACGAAGAGGGTTCCACGGCGCACGGTTTTCACTGGCGAACCCGAGTTCAAAACGGCGTCATCATCTTCAATATCTCCCACAAGGATTGGATCGCCTGCGATACCGCTGGCGTAAGAGCCCTCGAAGAGTACGTCACTATCCACCTGGTCAAGGAAATTGCCACCCTCGCGGCCTCCAATGACAACATCGGTGAATCCTTCCGAAAAGTCTTTGATGAGCACTTTACGCCTTTCTTTTCTTCAATTCGATAACGAAACCTTCAAAACGCCCTAAAATCAGGGCGTTTTTTACTAGAACAAACCAGTTTATAATTCTAAAGCATGATAACTGAAGCTAATTTTGCTAAAACCCTAGCAAACCTTAACCCAAAGCAAAGAGAGGCGGTTGAAACCATTGATGGCCCCGTGATGGTTATTGCCGGTCCAGGGACGGGTAAAACCCAGATTTTAACCCTCCGAATTGCAAACATCCTTGCAAAAAGCGACACTCCAGCTGACTCCATCCTCGCCCTGACATTTACTGAATCAGCGGCGGCCAATATGCGGAGACGGCTTGTTAATCTCATTGGTTCACGGGGTTATTACGTCACAATCGGCACCTTTCATAGTTTTTGCAACACCCTAATTCAAGAATATCCTGAAAATTACGAAGAATTGATTGGTGGCAAAAACACGACAGAAGTTAGTCGAATTTCCATCATTAGAGAAATCCTCGACCTAGAACCCTACGATCACATCAAGCCTTTCGGTGATAAATATTTTTACGTTAGAGATATCTTAGCTTCGATTAAAAATCTGAAAAACGAAGGGATTTCAGCAAAGGCCTTTATCGAAATCGCTAAGGAAGAAGCTGCCAGCTTAGAAAAGCGAGCAGACAAGTATCATCTAACCGGCGCTCACGCCGGTAAAATCAAAGGAGAGTATCAAAAACAGCTAAAGGATAGTCAAAAAAATTCGGAACTGGGGAGGGTCTACAAAAAGTATCAGGAGATTTTACGAGACAAAAGGTTCTATGATTTTGAGGATATGATCCTCGAGACCATTAAGGCCTTTGAAACAAAAGCGGAATTTTTGAGAGAAGTTCAGGAGAAGTTTCAATATCTCTTAATCGATGAACACCAGGACACCAACGGGGCTCAAAATCGAATCCTAGAGCTAATTTGTGACTTTTATCCAAATCCCAATCTTTTCGTGGTTGGCGACGAAAAACAGGCGATTTTTCGGTTTCAAGGTGCTAATCTAGACAATTTTCTTTATTTTCAGAAAAAATATCCTAGCGTTAAACTCATTAATTTAGAAGATAGTTACCGTTCTACTCAAACCATTCTCGACTCTGCGCAGGATTTAATTGAAAAAAATCGAACCACCATATTTTCTCCTCTCCGAGCCACCACTAAAGATGTCGGCGAGAAGATAAAAGTTTACGCCTTCGAAACCCCTGAGGGAGAGGGAATGTTTATTGTCGAAGAAATTAAGCTCTTACTAGACAACGAAATAAAACCGGAACAAATCGCCATTCTGTATCGAGAAAATAGAGATGCGAAACTTATTGCTGATTTTCTAAACAAAGCCGGCCTAGCTTATGTAATTGAATCCGAGTCTAATATTCTAGACGATCCCGATATTAAAAAACTCAATCTAATATTTAGCGCCATCAATGAGTTCGGTAATGATGAAAAACTCCTGGAAGTCTTGCACATTGATTTTCTAAACATCGACCCGCTTGATATCTACCAACTTTCAGTTGCCACGATTAGAGAAAAACGATCTTTGCACAAAATCCTTGATGATCCAGTAATCCTAAGGAATCTAGAAATCAGTAACTCGGTTCAACTGAGCAAGATCTACCAGCTTTTTAAAAAGTGGAGTAAAAAAAGTCGTAACGATGATTTTATAAAGTTTTTCGAGGCAGTTTTAAACGAATCCGGATTCCTAAGCCACATCATTCAACACGGGGAGTATCTTCAAAAAATTGACAAGTTGAGTTCGCTTTTCAGAGAAATTCGAAAAGCGACCGACGATCATCGAGCCTATTCTCTTAGAGAGTACTTAGAACATCTCGACATCTTAAAAACCCACGGCCTTTCTCTTCAGTCAAAATCGGCCACAACTCGAAACGCTGTTCGATTAATGACAGCTCATCGAGCTAAAGGTCTAGAATTTTCCACAGTTTTTCTCACCAAAGCCGTTGATGGTCATTGGGGAAATAAGCGTCATTTCGATAAATTCAAAATCCCTTTCAAAACTAGCGTTAATATAGATGAAACTGAAAAAAACGAGGATGAGCGGAGGCTTTTTTACATGTGCCTAACTAGAGCCAAAAGACACGTCTTCATAACCTATTCCACTAAAAATGAAGAGGGTCGAGATCAAATTCCCAGTCAATTCCTGGGAGAAATTAGAGCAGAACTGAAAACAGAGATTTTGGGTGGTGATTTCGACAGAAAGTTCTTAGAAAATCGGGCGGTTCTCTTCGATACATCAAAGGTGAAAAATGTAACTTCAGATAATCAAGAATTATTTATACAGATCTTTGAAAAACGAGGTTTATCGGTGAGTGCGTTGAATAACTACCTTGCTTGCCCTTGGAAATATTTTTATCTCAACCTACTTAGAATTCCCCGATCAAAAAATAAATCACAGATGTTTGGTACGGCGGTTCACTTTGCTCTCAAAAACTTTTTTGACGCTAAAAGAGGAGGGAAGCTAGTTGACGCACCCTCTATTCTGCTCAGCTTTGAGAACGCCCTAAGTCGTGAACCGCTAACAAAGACCGATTTTGAGGAAACCTTAAGTTATGGAAAGAAAATTCTAGAAAAATATTATAATTTTTATCAAAATTCCTGGAACTACAACACCGTGAACGAGTTCGCCATTAAGGGCGTTATGCTTGAAAACATTAAATTGACTGGCAAACTCGATAAAATTGAAATTACAGAAAATCCTAAGCATGTCATCGTGGTGGATTACAAAACCAAAGAACCTGGGTCAAGAAACCAAATTCTCGGGTTGACTAAAAACTCAACTGGCGATTACAAGAGGCAGTTGGTTTTTTACAAACTTCTACTAGAACTTAAACCAGAAAAAACTTGGGAGATGGACGCTGGAGTAATTGATTTTATAGAACCAAATCCAAGAGGCACTTTTAAGCGGGAGTTTTTCGAAATCCAAAAAAGTGAGGTGGATGAATTGAAGGAAATTATCCAAAAGGCAGTCTACTCAATACGAAACCTTGAATTCTGGAACACTCGCTGTAATAAAAAAGACTGTAAATATTGCGGGCTTCGAGACCTAATGCGATAATTAAGTCATGGAAAAATCGGAGCAGAAAACGATTTATTTGAGAAACTTTGTCTTTGGGGTTGAGGATAGCCTCGTCTCGACCGTGGGTTTGCTCTCCGGCATTGCCGCCGTAAACACTCCCCGAGCCACTATTCTTCTGACTGGGACTGTTTTGATTTTTGTGGAGGCTTTTTCCATGGCCGCTGGAAGTTTTTTAACCGAACACTCGGTTGAGGATTACCTCCGTGAAAAATCCGGGGTCAATAGACGATCCCTAAGGGGTAGTCTCGCCATGTTTCTCTCTTATTTTCTCTCCGGCTTCATTCCTTTATTGCCGTACCTAATTTTTGAAACATCACTTGGATTTATCGTTTCGATCATCGCCTCGCTCTTCGCACTTTTTCTACTTAGCCTGATTAGTGCTAAAATGGCGAACGTGAACTCTTTTCGGGTAGCGATGAGAATGCTTTTAGTCGGGGGAATCGCTATCGCCGTTGGAATCACTGTGGGTAAGGTTCTCGGCGCCACTCTTTAAATATCATGGAAGTAACTAATTTATCAGAAAACCCGGAGTATTCAGTTGAATTCTTTGATCCGGACTTAAAGTATAAAGCTTTTCTCGTAATTGATAGTTTGAAGCTCGGGCTAGGTAAGGGCGGTATCCGAATGACCGCGGGGGTTTCCATGACGGAAGTTAAAAGACTGGCTCGTGCCATGACCTTAAAAAATGCGCTCGCTGACCTCCCTTTTGGTGGCGCTAAAGCCGGCATTGCGATCAACCCAAAACAAATATCCAAAGTCGCTAAACGAAAAATAATCGAGAGTTTTGCCAAATACCTCCTCCCTTTTGTTCCAAGATTTTACATTGCCGGCCCGGACATCAACACGACAGAACAAGAGATGCAATGGATTGCTCAAACCACAAAAATTTGGGATTCGTCGACCGGCAAGCCAACTAACTACTGCCGGCTCGTAAACGGTGTAAAAAAATGTGGGCTCCCACACGAGCTTGGTAGCACTGGTTTTGGTGTGGCCGAAGCCGCCAAAGTAGCTACAAAACTAGCCAAACTCGACCTAAAAAATGCTACGGTGGCCATCGCCGGATTCGGAAATGTTGGTATTTTTGCGGCTAAGCATCTCGCAAAAATGGGAGCAAAAATCGTGGCTGTTTCGGACTCAAAGGGTGCTGTATCAAACGAAAGTGGCCTCTCTATTGACAGACTTGCTAAGATTAAAGGCGATGGGAAGTCTGTGGTTGGTTTAGGTAGCGGCAAGATTATCGCTCCCGAGAAACTCTATGAATTACCGGTCGACATCTTGATTCCTGCGGCCGGCCCAGACGTAATTAACAAAAGCAATCACCGCAAGGTTAGAGCCAAAATAATTGTGGAAGGAGCTAATATTCCAATTCCCGAAAGCTATGAAAGAATTCTCTGGCGCAGGAAGGTGATAATTGTTCCAGATATTATTGCTAATTCAGGAGGAGTCATATCGTCCTATGCCGAATACAAAGGGTTCAACCAAAATAAGATGTTTCAGTTAGTGCGGGAAAAGATATCCAAGAATACCACCCTCATCCTGAAGGAAGCCTTAATGAAAAATCGAAACCCAAGAGAAATTGCCGTCGAAATTGCAAATAAAAGACTCAAGTAAGGTCGAACCCCGGAACTAATTAGGCCTTTGAATTATGTTCTATGTGTATATACTTAAGAGTCAGAAAGAGGGGAGTATTTATATTGGCTTTACCGCTGATTTAAATCGAAGACTGAAAGAACATAATTCAGGTGAGACAAAATCAACAAGCTACAGGACCCCACTAGATCTAGTTTATTACGAAGCCTATAGATCGCACTTGGATGCTGAAAAACGAGAGAAAATGTTAAAGACGTGGGGCAGAACTTTGGGTGGTTTGAAGAGACGAATAAAGTCTAGTCTTGAGTCCTAATTAGTACCGGGGGAAAAACTAACAAAACAAATTAAATCCTTATGCCAAAAATTATTATCTACACCACCCCCACCTGCGTTTACTGCAAAATGGCCAAGGCTTTTTTTAAAGAGCACAGCCTAGCTTACGAAGAAAAAGATGTCGCAAGCGACCTCGAAGCTAGAAAAACTATGGTCGAAAAATCAGGCCAACTTGGCGTTCCGGTGATCGACATCGGGGGTCAAATAGTGGTCGGTTTCGATAAGTCCGCCCTCACTGAGCTTTCTGGCGTAAAGTAAAAATACCGAATGGAAAAGGCAACTCGTATCCCAACGAGTTTAATCATTTTCGGAGCAACCGGCGATTTAAGCGAGAAGAAACTTCTTCCCGCTATTTTTGATCTCTATTTAAAAAACCTTACCCCACCCAAACTCAAAATATTAGGACTCTCTAGGCGAGAATTAACTGATGAGGAATTCAAAAATTTCACCAAGGAAGCGATTCGGGTTAAAAGGCCGGGAGCCAAGGAAGAGGACCTCACTGAGTTTCTAAGAACCCTAAGTTATCTATCAGGTTACTTCGACCAAACCAAGAGTTATAGCGCCGTCGGTGAAAAATTCCTCAAATTCGACGAAGAGTTTGGGGAGTGTTCCAACAAGTTATTTTACCTAGCCGTTCCTCCCGCCCATTACGAAAAAATTTTTAAAAAGCTCGCTAAAACCGGACTCACGATACCTTGCGCCGGGGAGGGGGGGTGGACCCGCATTTTAGTTGAAAAACCTTTTGGGAACGATTTGAAAAATGCCTCCAAATTAGAAAAAATCCTGGGGAGGCTTTTTGATGAAACTCAAATTTTTCGCATTGACCATTATCTCGCCAAAGAAACTATTCAAAATATTCTTACCTTTAGATTTTCCAACGTTCTTTTTGAGCCAATCTGGAACGCACAATCTATCGAAAAAGTTGAGCTTAAATTCCTTGAAAAAAATGACGCCTCGAAACGCGGCGAGTTCTATGAAGAAATCGGGGCCTTGCGCGACGTTGGTCAAAATCATCTTCTTCAGATGTTAGCGGCCATTACCATTGAGAATCCCGAGAGTCTCTCCTCCTCCAGCCTGCGCAATGAGCGAACCAAAATCCTGAAGGCTATTAAACCCATTCGCGGAAAAGACGTCGACCTCTACACCGCAAGAGGACAGTACCAGGGTTTTCGTAAAGAAAAAGGGGTTTCTCCCCACTCAAGAGTTGAAACCTATTTTTTGATAAAACTTTTTGTTGAAAATAGTCGATGGAAAAACGTCCCCTTCATCCTTGAATCCGGTAAAGCGCTAAAGGAGAGTTTGGCGGAAATAGCTGTTTATTTTAAAAAAACTAAAACCTGTCTCTGCCCGCCCAATTCCGACGAAAAACATCAAAACATTTTAAAATTTAACATTCAACCAAAGGAGGGGATAACTGTAAAGTTTTGGGCCAAAGAACCAGGTTTTTCATTTAATCTAAAACCTCAGATTCTTTCCTTCTCTTACGGACACTCTAAAATAAAGGACAAAATCCCAGATGCCTACGAAAGAATCCTCTATGACTGTATTCGCGGTGACCAAACTCTCTTCGCCTCGACTGAAGAAGTTCGCGCCTCTTGGGAATTCATAACCCCGATCCTGGAATCCTGGCATCGGAGCAAACTCCATACTTACAAAAAAGGATCCGCCGGTCCAAAAGTAAACCTTCCAATTTAGCCCGTCTTTGCAACGTATTATGACTTCTAAGCACAAAAACATCGCCTACATCGGTCTTGGTAAAATGGGTTTCAATATGGTCGCTAGGCTTTTGGGAAAAAAATATCGGGTTTCGGTCTATGACATCAGCAAACACGCAACGAAAAAAATTCAAAAATTAGGTGGCGACCCAGCTTCCTCACTTCAAAAACTGGCCGAGAAAACCAAACCGCCCCGTCTGTTCTGGCTTATGGTTCCACATAAAGTGGTTGCTTCGGTTATCAAAGAACTACAACCATTTTTAAGAAAAGGGGACACAGTAATTGACGGAGGCAACTCTCCTTACTGGAAATCCGAAGAACGCGCCAGAGCTTTCAAAAAAAGGGGTATTAATTTTCTTGATGTTGGCGTGAGCGGTGGCCCGAGCGGCGCTAAAAATGGTGCCTCGCTTATGGTTGGTGGAAAAAGAAACGTTTTTAAAAAATGTGAATTTCTCTTTAAGGATCTAGCAGCCAAAAACGGTTACGCCTATCTCGGTTCCTCCGGGGCGGGACACTTCACTAAGATGATTCATAATGGAATTGAATATGGCATGATGCAAAGTTTGGGCGAAGGTTTTGCCGTTATGAGAAAGTCCAAATTTAATCTAGACTTAAAAGAAGTTGCACGAGTCTATAACCGGGGAAGCGTCATCGAATCGCACCTTGTTGGTTGGCTAGAAAAAGCCTTTAAAGAACATGGCGTCGGGCTAAAATCACTCTCAGGGTCGGTCTCACAAAGCGGAGAAGGCCTCTGGACTGTTCAAACTGCCAAAAAACTAAAGATTTCGGTGCCAATTATCGAAGAATCCTTAAAATTTAGACTGCGTTCAAAAAATAAACCCAGCTACACAGGTCAAGTCCTCTCCGCCTTAAGAAACCAATTTGGTGGTCACAGCTTAAAAAAATGAATATCGAGATTTCAGTAAAAAAATTTCCGAGTCAGTTTTCTTTTAAACCGAAAATAGAAAACTCTAAAAAGTTGGTCCGGGCCAGCAAAATTCTGGTCTCGGGAATGGGGGGGTCAGCCTTGGCGGCTGAAATTCTAAAGTGTGGCCGACCAGACCTTAACCTATCGACGTTCAAATCGTATGATCTGCCCCAGAATATTACTAAAGATATTCTCGTTATCGCCAGCTCTTACTCGGGTAACACTGCCGAAACCGTAAGTTCTTTTGAGAAAGCCAGAAAGCAGGGGAACTCTCTGGCAGTCATAACCGCGGGAGGAAAACTTCTAGGCTTAGCAAAAAAATATAAGATTCCTTACGTAAGAATTAGCGAATCGGAAATTCAACCACGAATTTCTCTCGGCTTCAACTTGCTCGCACTACTGAAACTAATCGGCGAAGAGAGAGAAATAAAAAAGGCCTCGAAGCTAGCTAGGACCCTCGATACCGCAAAAGCCGAGAAACTTGGGCGAAGTATAGCCGAAAAACTCTGGGATAAAATTCCCATCATTTACGCCTCAACTAATAACTTTGCCATCGCGTACAACTGGAAAATAAAATTCAACGAAACCGGTAAAATTCCAGCCTTCTGTAACGTATTTCCAGAGTTGAACCATAATGAAATGACTGGCTTCGACGTGATCAAAACTACTCGAATTTTAAGCCATAAATTTCACTTTATTTTCATAAAAGATCCCGAAGACGATCCCAAAACGCAAAAAAGAATGCTCATTACTAAAAACCTCTACCGAAAGAGGGGATTTTTAAGCGAGATCGTTGAACTACAAAACGTGACTGTCTGGCATAAAATTTTCCAAAACTTAATAACCGCCGACTGGGCAGCGATAAATGCGGCTAAGTATTACGGCACTGAAAGTACCGAAGTCCCGATGGTAGAGGAATTCAAACGACTCATAAAGTAAAACTAATGCTATAATACTCACATGTACCTCTTGTTCGACATGGGCGGCACTAAAATGCGTGTTGCCGTCTCCAAAGACGGAAAAGACATCGCGGAACTCCGGGTTGAACCAACTCCTCAGAATTTTGGTGATGGAATTCATCAATTCGGTCGCATGGTCTCCGAACTAACCGAGGGTAAAAAAATCAAAGCCGCCGCCGGAGGTGTTCCAGGGCCATTTAACAGGGACAGAACTCAGATCGCCAATGCGGCCAATCTTCCTGGTTGGAACAATATGCCGCTTATGAAGGAACTCTCTAAATTTATTGATGCTGAAATCTATCTTGAAAATGATTCGGCTATGGCCGGTCTGGGTGAGGCCACTTTTGGCGCTGGCAAGGGCAAAAAGATTGTCGCTTACATCACAACCGGCACCGGCGTCGGTGGAGCCAGAATCATAAATGGCGGAATTGACGAAAATTCCTTAGGTTTCGAACCCGGCAAACAAATCATCGACTGTAAAAATCGTAAACCGCTTGACCTTGAAAACTTGGTATCCGGCCGAGCAATTGAAAAACAGTTCGGTAAGAAACCGTACGAAATAACCGATTCTAAATTTTGGGAGAAATTAGCTGAACTTTTGGCTTACGGAGTCAACAACACCATCGTTCATTGGTCGCCAGACGTGGTTGTCTTAGGAGGCTCCATGATGAAGAAAGTCGGCATCTCCGTTCCACGTGTCGAGTTCTATCTGAAGAAAATTCACACCGCGTTCCCAGTCCTACCCTTAATCAGAAAAGCCTCCTTAGGCGATTTCGGTGGTCTTTATGGGGGACTGGCTTATCTAAAAAACCTAAAAAAATAAGCTCGTCCGATGAGCTTATTTGAGCTACTTCTTTAATTTTGACACTTTTTTCTTTTCCGGGAAACGCTTTATCCAAGGATAACTACCTCCCGGCGTCACAACGGCCACAATCTTCGACGAGCCGTCCTTTTCGTGTCCAAAGAGAAATGCTCCTGGCATTTCCACCACCTCCTTCTATTTGCCAGTATATCATACTGTAAATCGTTTGTCAATTTTTTTAGGCCAAATAAGGTTCCCAAAATCATTATCAGTACGGTAACTAAGACAAGAACGATCGCGATGGTATCGCTTTGTGTTTTTTCTAGGGTATAATTCTAACTATGCAAAAAATATCCCGCTCAAAAATAGAACTTTCACTAGAATGTCCTCGCTGTTTTTGGTTAGATGTAGCAAAAGGGGTTAAACGACCACCAGGTTTTCCGTTCACCCTGAATAACGCCGTAGACTATCTACTGAAACAGGAATTTGATCAGCACCGTGAGCAAAAAACTCCCCACCCAGTTATGGTCACTCATATGATAGAGGCGGTACCTTTTGATCATCCCGAAATCAATACTTGGCGTCACAACTTTACCGGAATTCAATTTCACCATAAACCAAGCGAACTTCTTGTCTTTGGAGCCGTCGATGATATTTGGCAAAACCCAAAGGGGGAACTGATGGTGGTTGACTATAAAGCTACTGGTGCTCAAAATCATAAAATCTACGATTCATACGGCCGCCAAATGGAAATCTATCAGTGGCTCCTAGAGCAAAATAAGCACAAAGTTTCAAAAACTGGCTACTTTGTTTTTGCTAAAGCCAACAAGGCGGAAGGTTTTGGTTTCGGGAAAGCCGCACTAGCTTTTGATCTTTTTGTTGAAGCCTATACTGGTGACAACTCCTGGGTTGAAGCGGCTATTCTAAACGCCAAAAAAATTAGCGAGGCGGATAAAGCCCCCGATCCTTCGGCTGAATGTGAGTATTGTAGCTACAGAAAAAATGCCGTGAAGGCCACCACAGTTTGACGATTACTGCCCCTAGTGATAAAATTTACTCCGCTATTGTTCTTTAACAGCTGAAAATTTTGAAATAATTCACCAGAAGTGAGGGGAGGGGTAAATGTCAGATTTTTTTGCCGATTCACTCGGGTTTCTGGATTTTCCAGGAAAGCCGCCGGTCGCGGATCCAGATCTAAAACTAAATCTCGTTCACGCTACCTCGTGCGCGCCGACATTTGTTTCGATGGGGGAGGTCATTCAAGAACATCGAACCTTTGCCTCCAGACTAGAATCTCAAAACCTGAAAGTTATTCGTCGCGCGAGTGATCTCTCTATGAATGGAAAAACCCAAGTCATCCTGGGCTTACAGCATCTTCCCGATAATGCCTCAATCGAAACTCTTTTTCACATCGGCGTAAGAATCGTCTGTCTTTCTTACGATAGTCATGGAATTTTCGGCTCCGGATTCAACGAGCCCGAAAAGCCCCTTACGAAAGCCGGCCGGCGCATCCTTGACGATTGCTTAAGGGTTGGAATGATTGTTGACCTGTCCCACCTTGGTCATCGGAGTGCGCGCGACACTCTAGACTTTCTTGATGGAAAGAGTGGGAAGCCGCGTGTGATGTTAAGCCATAGCGGTTGCTACAGTGTTTTTAAGCATCTCCGAAACGCTCCCGACGACATTATTTTTGCGGTTGCTAGAATGGGCGGCATCATCGGCATCCCGTCCCTAACCTTCATTCTCGATGAAGTCGACAATGGCCTGGAACCATTTTTTGATCACATCCGACACTCTCTCTTAATCGCCGGGTCGAGGGCAGTCTGCATCGGTAGCGACGGTTGGTACAAAAACCTTGATCCATCCGAATGGCAAACCGCGACTGCCGAGTTGAAATCCAGGCTGTGTAAAAACGGTGATTCCTGGAATCACCGATGGCCAGAACAACCCCTCCAACTAAACTCAGCCGACCGAATGACAGTCATTTCGGAAAAAATCAGAGAGTTCCTCCCGGAGACTTCGGCTCAAAACATCTTGGGCCTCAATCTGCTAAATTTCATGCGCCAAAACCTTCCCTAACTCCAAAGCCCCTGCAATCACGGGGGCTTTTCTATTATAATCTAATGCAAGATGCCTGAAATAAAACCTCTAAAAAAACTTCACTGGACCTCGCACAGCCGGTCTAAGATGCGTTATTATGGTCTCTCTGAAGCGAGAGTTAGAAGAATCATCCATACGCCGCAACGAATTGAAGAGGGGGTTGCTCCCGAAACAATCGCCATGATGCAACGGGCTGGAAGCGGGAAGCATCCCTACGAGCTCTGGGTCATGCTGGAGGAAGGGAAAACCAAACGTAAGATTATATCCGCTTGGCGATACCCAGGTGTGACAAAACCCAGAAGCGATATCACCCGGGATATCCTCAAAAAAGTTTACGACGAGTCAGTGAGCGAGTAAGGAGTATTGCAAAACCCTATCAAACTGCTAGAATCAGCATCAGCTCTAAACACATTTCAAAGGAGGGTTTGAGTGAGGGTCAAGACTGCGGTTCAAACAAGCAACGCAACAAACTCCACCTCAAAAGAAGACGGGAGAAAAAAGAAGAAAAAAAGAAACGGAAAAGGGATTCAACAAAGAACCCTTGGCAAGGCCCAAATGTGTGGAGTAAAAGTTTCTCACGAAGATCAGTTTCGACCAGCAAGCATCTCCGCATGCTTTCCATCCGGACCACTCAAGGAGAAGAGCCACTAAAAAAAATTTTGAGGCGTCAATCAATCTGGCGCCTCTTTTTTAATTTTTGGCTAGTGCTAAGATGATACTACGTCAAAAAATCCAATAATTTTATGCTTCTAACTAGTCCATCTTTTAACCATAACGAAAAAATACCACAGAAATTCACCTGTGACGGCGGCAACGTCAATCCAGAACTAATCATTCAAAACGTTCCCGCCAAAACCGTAAGTTTGGCCCTCATCGTGGATGATCCCGATGCTCCAGCTGGCAACTTTACGCATTGGTTAGCCTGGAACATTGGTCCCAAAACCCAAACTATTAAGCAAGAGAGTCGGCCACCCTTTGCCATTGAAGGCCTAAACGGCCGGCAAAAAATCGGTTATACCGGCCCCTGCCCCCCAGACGGTAAACCTCATAGATACTTTTTCAAGCTTTACGCCTTGAGTGATAACCTAAAAATACCACCGAGCTCCTCTAAAGAGGAGCTGGAACTCGCCCTCGAGCCCTACCTCATTGAAAAAACCGAACTCATAGGTATTTACGAGAGATGATTCAAAACTGATAAAATTCACCCATTTTCGTCCGTTGACGAGGTAGCAAATTTAGAGTACAGTCGTACCACATCAAAAGCACCTTTAAAACTTAAAATAAGTTTGAGATTGGAACAACCAGTTAGAGTCCAAAAAATAAAAAATTATGAAAAGAATACTTTTAGTATTCTTTTCTCTTGCTTTGATTTTATTGCCGCAAGGATCGCGAGCGGAAACTATCGAAGGTGAAACGGTCGTTATCGAACCAGCCGTAGCAGTCGAAGCTACAGATCCAGAAATTCCGGCCAGCCTAGAGAATGAGCCAACCTCAACCTCCTCGGAAGAGGGAGCGGGGGAGAACTCTAATGAAGAAGGATTGGAAATAATGGTTTCTGGTCTTTTGATCGAGTCTTCTCTAACCCCAGAGAGCGGGTTACTACCTAGTCACTGTGGAGATATTGATCAGAATAACGTTGTGGATGGAAATGATCTGGAGTTAGCCCAAAACTATATTTTCGAAGGCGGCGAAGCCATCCCCGGATCAAATTACGATTTGAACGGTGATGGAGCTCCCAACATCGTCGATATAGTCATCCTCGTAAACTATGTTAATCGAGGCCAACTCCCCGAAGAGTGCACGGAAAACGATGAGCACTCTGATCAATCGCCAATTTTCGGCGATTTTAATCCACCCACCTCGACACTAGCGACCGAATACTACAGTTACGATGTGGAAGCGACGGATCCCGAGAATCAACCCTTGGTTTTCTCGCTTACGGCCTCGCCAGTCGGCATGACCATCTCGAGTTCAACCGGATTGATTGAATGGACACCGACTGTCTTTGACGCCACGAGCACCCCGTACACAGTTACGATTAGCGTAACCGACGGAGAAAACGAAGTCAGCGAAATCTTCTCGCTCCTCGTTTCCCTACCAACCAATGCCTTTAAGTGTGGCGATCTAAATGGTGATGGACTGATCAACCAACTTGATCTTGATCTGATAACTCTGATCGCCTTCGAAAATGGCCTGCCTCATCCTCTAGCCAAACCAGACTTAAACGGTGACGGTGTGGTGGACGTAATCGATGTGGTCACGATGGTAAATCACGTCAACCGTGGAGCATCCGCTCCAACCTGTGGTGAAAATCAGCTTCCTATTTTTGAAGCTTTTAACCCACCGACAACTGCAACTGCGACAGAGGCTTACAACTATGACGTAAACGCCAATGATCCAGATGGTAGCCCGATAACCTTCAGCCTACCCTCATATCCAGTCGGTATGACTATCTCTAGTTCAACGGGACTAATTGAATGGACACCAACCGAGGATCAGGCAACTAGCACGCCTTATACGGTTACCGTTCAAATTTCCGATGGCACGAGCACATCGAGTCAGACCTACACCATCCTGGTTTCTCCGAAACCAGCTCCTCCAGTAGTCACTCCACCGAGTGGTGGGGGAGGTACAACCGTGATTTTAACCGGTGGCGGGGGAGGGGGCGGAACTTCGGGTGGAGGTATTAATCTCCCACCCCAGTTCATCAATTTTAATCCTCCCACTCAAGTTGTGTCAGGTCAGATGCACCTTTACGACACCGAAGCTATCGATCCGGAAAACGACCCGATCGTCTACTCCCTGAAATCAGCTCCACCCGGAATGTTGATTGGTAACCAAAATGGAATCATTCTTTGGATTCCGAGCGAATCTGATGCGGGTAGGGAATTCGAGATCACCGTTGAAGCAAAGGATAATCAAAATAGCTCAAGCGTTAGCTATAAACTAAGTGTAAGTAATCCGATTGTTCCCCTAGCACCTTCTTCAATTCCTAACGAGGAAATTGAAACTACAACTCCACCCAGCATTCCTCACGAGGAAACGCCCAAGGTGGAAACTCCAATCTCAAATGAAACCTCAACCGCAGTTGGTTCCATCGAAACTGGCGATGGCACTCCCTTCGGAAACCTTTTAGCCGGATTATTCGCACAGTTTACAGGCTGGCAACTTGGTCTATTAGCCTTCCTGATTCTTCTCCTCCTGCTTTGGATCTTCTTCTTATTTTTCTGGAAACACCGGAAAGAAGAGGAAACAAAAAACCCTGGAGTGAGCGGAGCTGTTACCTCAACGACGGGAGAAGCGATTCTCCTTAGTGGTGAAGGAACACACACCGACAATCCGAACTCTGCCTAAGTCAACAAGAGAAAAGAAAAGCGTGAAAAACGCAATCAAAAACCCCGAAAGGGGTTTTTGATTATTTAGGCCTTTTTTACTTGTTAAAATATTGACAATTCGCAAAAACAAGCTATAACTAGTTGGTTCAAATGAGAGCTGTTCTCTCAAGGAACAAAGGGTTCTTTAACAACTAACGCTGGATAGCCAGCAGATCAAAAGGAGTGGTGCATGGCACAAGACAGTCTAGGGCGAGGTCGCGATCTAGTCCTTGCCCCCGGTGAATTCGCCTTTGTCCTCGACACGACCAAAGGACTCGTCAACGTCATTGTGGGTCCCAACAAAACTAGCATGTCCGACACGGACCAGCCGGTCCAATGGGATCCCAAAGAACGTCGTTTCAGTCGGTGCGGTTCTGAAGAAGCCGCCCAAGCTTATCCGAACGCGCCAGAAGGTTTCTATCTCGTCCTCACCAATCCAGTTGATGCTGGTAAAGACGAACATCCTCGCGAAGCCGCCTCAACCGTAATGGCCAACCTCAAGATGGGACGCCGGGTAAACATTCCTGGGCCAACCCACTTTCCACTCTGGCCCGGTCAAACAGCCAAAGTGATCGAAGGGCACCATCTCCGCTCAAATCAGTACCTCGTGGTTCGCGTCTACAACGACGAAGAGGCCCGACTCAACTGGGCTCAAGCGGTAGTAAAACCACAAACGCCACCAACCGGAACAGCCGGAGATAAAACACCGGCGCCTGGAACAACCACAGACACTCCGCCCGCCACACCTAACACAGCGGTATCTCCACCGACCTTCACCATGGGCCAGTTGATGGTGATTAAAGGAACTGAGGTAGCATTCTTCATTCCGCCCACAGGTGTCGAAGTCATTCCCGAGAAAGTCGGAAGTGCCGAAACCTATGTTCGCGAAGCGGTCACCCTTGAACGCCTTGAGTATTGCATCCTCCTCGACGAGGATGGTAACAAGCGCTACAAGCAAGGTCCGGATGTTGTCTTTCCGGAGCCAACGGAAACGTTTGTTACAAAAGACGGTAATCGGAAGTTTCGCGCGATTGAGCTGAACGAAAACAGCGGCATTTACCTCAAAGTCATTGCTGACTACACAGAGGAAGAAGTAACCCACAAGGTGGGCGACGAACTCTTCGTCACTGGCAAGGATCAGGCTATCTACTTCCCACGAGAGGAACACAGCATCATCCGGTACGGCGATCAAACCATTCACTACGCCGTAGCCGTGCCTTCCGGCGAGGGTCGCTACCTCCTCGATCGCAAGAAAGGCGAAGTTCGATTGGTCACAGGACCCATCATGCTTCTCCCAGATCCCCGCAAGGAAGTTATCATTCGCCGTGTTCTCGATCTTAAAACGGTCGAGCTTTGGTATCCGGGGAATCAGCGCTCTCTCCAGGTGAACGAGGAGCTTGCCACACTGAGCAATAGCCTCCCACCCGGAGAATATCTCCAAACTGACGTGATGCGTAGAAGCATCGCGGCGGTATCTCGCAGCAAGGGTCCGGAAGATTCAGTCATGGGAGACACGTTCCGTCGTGGCACCACGTTCACACCGCCGCGCACGGTCATTCTTGATACTAAGTATGAAGGTGCTGTGGCCATTGACGTCTGGACTGGCTACGCTGTGCTCGTGGTAAGCAAAATGGGCACTCGCCGCGTTGTCCAAGGACCAGAAACAATCCTTCTTCAGTACGACGAAACTCTCATGTCGATGGAGCTCTCGACCGGCACTCCCAAAACAGATGACCGGTTGTTGGGCACAGCCTATCTCCGTGTCAAAAACAACAAAGTTTCAGATGTGGTTCGAGTCGAAACGCAGGACCTCGTCCAAGTGGACGTCAGTCTCTCCTATCGCGTTAATTTCGAGGGCGACGAACCAGAACATTGGTTCGCGGTGGAAAACTATGTTCGTTTCTTAGTCGACCACCTGCGCTCGCTCATTCGAAACACCGCCAAGCATCACGGTATTGAAGAGTTCTACGCCCAAGCGATCGATATCATTCGGGATGCCGTTCTCGGAACACCGGATGAAGGCGGTAAGCGGGCGGGACGAGCCATGGCCGAAAACGGCATGCGTGTCTACGACGTCGAGGTTCTCGATGTGAAAATCGGCAATCCCGAAGTCGCTCGACTTCTCACCACCGCCCAAATCGAGTCCCTTCAAGCGGCGCTCCGCATTTCGAACGACGAGCGCGATCTCGAAATCACCAGGCGCTCAGAAGAGATCAAGCGCGGCAAAGCCGGCGCTGTGGCGGAAACCGCAAAAAGCTTGGAAGAGATCGAGCAATCCCAGATTCAGTCCAAGCTCACAACGAATCTGGCTCGTATCGAGGCCGAAGCGCAGGCAGCAACCAAACGTCTTGCTAATCAACAAGCGGATCAAGAGACTCTCACCAGCTTGAATGCAGCCGATCTTGCTCGCAAGCAGGCCGTGTTCGATCAGGAAATCGCTGCCAAGAAAGCTGAAATTGGAGCCGAGATTGATCGCATGAAGGGCGAAACAGAAGAGATCGTGAAACGCGCCCAGGCAGTTGATGCCAATCTTGCCGTTGCGCTCACCACCTTCTCTGACCAAGCTCTTGTCGAAAAAATCGCAACCGCCCTCGCGCCAATGGCGGCGATGAGCGGTGTGAGTGCGGCCGACATTCTGGCTCAACTCTTTGGGGGCACACCTTTTGAAGGTGTGATGAAACTACTTGGCACTCGCACCCGCATGTCAGTCGAAACAACTAGAAAATAACACGTAAGAAGCACACAACAGGCCCGGTCGGGATACCATCATCCGACCGGGCTTTTTTCATATTTGACAAAATTAGTAAACAATGCTAATTTAACAAAAGTTCAAGGAGGAGGAAAAGTGAAAAAGGCAAAGAGTAAAAAACCAGAACAGGGAATTTTCCTACCTGATGACGCAATGGACGTTGCCGTCATGGCAAATAGTCGTCCACAGGGCATATCCGACGAAGGATGGGAAAAATACCTGGGAGAGTTAAGGGGGGCCTCAGCCAAAAATGGCAAAGAGCTTAAAAAATACTGGAAAGGGCTGAAAAAAATCAAAAAACGTCGCAACGGCAGAAGTTCCTAACTCTAGAACACGCCCCCATACTAAACAAGAAACGGCATCTATCGCCGACAAAAATTTCTTGATTTAGTGTGGGGGTCTTTTCTTTTTTTACCAAACAAGTATCATTCGTATATTCGTAAACAATTCGTAATTAGTAGATTTTATGAAACTCTCAATCGGCATCGTCGGATTACCCAACGTCGGGAAATCCACGCTGTTTAAAATTCTCACTAAACAAAATATCCTTGTGGCCAATTATCCCTTTGCCACCATTGATCCAAACATTGGCGTGGTTTTGGTTCCCGATGAACGGATTGATAAACTAGCCGAACTGAGCCACTCAAAAAAGAAAATTCCAGCTGTGGTTGAGTTTTATGACATCGCCGGTCTCGTGAAGGGCGCCTCGACCGGAGAGGGTTTAGGCAATAAATTTCTTTCTCACATTCACGAAACCCAAGCTATCGTAACCGTCTTACGAACTTTTCAAAATTCAGAGATTATTCACGTCGAAAATTCCGTTGAACCAATTCGGGACCTCGAGATCATTAACACCGAACTGATTATTAAGGATCTAGAAACTGTGGAAAAAAGAATCGGAAGCCTAGAAAAAGAAGCAAAATCAGGTCAAAAACAAGCCGGAAAAAACCTTGAAGTTTTAAAAGAACTGAAGCAGGAACTCCTCAAAGACAATCTGGCCATCAAGTTCGCCGAAGATGGGATTGTAAAGGAACTTCAACTTTTGACAGCCAAAAAACAACTTTATATTCTAAACGGCTCTGCAGAAGATGCGTCGAGAGAGCTTAAAGAAAAGATTAAAGGTCTAGGAGCTAATTACGTGGTAATGGATTTATCTCAATCAGAAAATCTAAACGAATTGATTGTTAAATCTTACGAAATTTTAAATCTAATCAGTTTTCTCACGACCGGCGAAGATGAGACGCGTGCTTGGACGATTAAAAAAGGCAGTAAGGCTCCCGAAGCCGCCGGTACCATTCACACCGACTTTGAACAAAAATTTATCCGCGCTGAGGTGGTGAATTGGCAAAAACTTCTAGAAGCTGGTTCTTGGGCCAAAGCTCGCGAAAAAGGTCAGCTTCGCTTAGAAGGCAAAGAATACGTTATGCAAGACGGGGATGTGGTCGTAATTCGCCACGGATAACTTCTCGTGTCAAACAAAAAAATCGGCGATCGCATACGCAGTCACCGATTCAATGCACTCGCCAAAAAATACTAACGCCCCAACCAACCTCTTCGGGCAGCTAGAAACACTGCGAAGAGAAGCGCGAAGACAGCTCCGACCAAGAGATCTGCCAAATACACCTTTTGGCCCAGCTTTAGAACATAATGGTTCAGGAAAGCTCCGCTCGCAATGCAAGCCCAGGCTACAAAAAGTCCCATCAAATCCCGCATTACATCCTCCTTTGAGCTGTAAGTTTTCGGAAGTCGTATTTAGCAATAATTGGCTACTAAAAATTTATCACAGCCGAAAATTCAAATCAATTCCTCTTTGCAAGCGCCTCGCTCAACGTCTCATCATCGGCAAACTCAATCTCTCCTCCCATCGGCAAACCTCGTCCCAAACGCGTAATTCTATTGGCAAGAGGGGATAGTTCCTTCACCAATATAGTGGCGCCAAAATCTCCCCCCGTGGTCGGATTAAGAGCCAATATAATCTCATCAGCTTTACCGTCTAAATCCCTTTGAATAAAAGTTTTGAGTTTATCCAAGCGGTTCTTCTGCCAAACACCTAAAACCCCTAAGCGCGAAAGGGGACCGATTATAAAGTAGCGTCCATTAAATTTACGCGTGTTTTCTATTGAAATTAAGTCGGTTTCCTTCTCTATGACGGCAATAATACTTGTCTTCCGATTTGAATCTCCGCAAATATTACACAAAGCCCCACTGTTTTCGTGCACAAAAAAACAGTTTTCGCAAAGCTTAATATCCTGCAGAGAATTTAAATCCGCCACCGCCTCCCTGAGACTTCCATTGCCCCGCCCAACTAAGTAAAAAGCCAACCGCGTAGCCTGTCGCGGTCCAATGGATGGCCATTCAGATAACCTTTCAATAATTCTTTTAACCTTATCCGGCAAAATCATCCCTAGAAGTTTCCTGTATCGAGCACTAAGTGTCAAGCAAAAACCGTGTTTCAAGCTCCATATTTCAAGATTCTCCGCCCGAGGCGGATCCTCCTCCGGAGGAAAGATCCACGATTCATGATCTAGAACGGCTCCTCGCCAAATCTTTCCTCCATATCCCTGAAACTTACACGCTCTTGATCAAACTTTAGCATTACTGACCCCAAAGGACCGTTTCGATGCTTAGCCACAATAATTTGAGCCGTATTTTGCTCCTCGGTGGTCAGGTCGTTCCGATCTCGGTCCTTTCGATAAATAAAGAGAACTACATCGCTGTCTTGCTCAATACTCCCCGAATCTCTTAGGTCGGAAAGCCTAGGTTGTTTTTGCTCACGCTGCTCTACGCCACGAGAAAGTTGGGAAAGGGCCAAAACCGGAACCTTTAATTCCCTAGCTAACGCTTTTAGACCCCGCGAAATTTCAGTTATTTGTTGGACTAAGTTTTCGTTGCTCGTCCTAGGCATAACAAGTTGCAGATAATCCACAACAAGTAAGTCTAATCCATGTTCCATCTGAAGTCGTCGCCCCATCGAACGCATCTGTAGAATATTCGGCGAGGGGGTGTCGTCTATAAAAATCGAAGCATTCGAAAGCCTGTCGAGAGAGTACTGAATCATTTCAAATTCGCTGTCGTCTGTAATTCTTCCGGTTCGGAGTTTCCAAAGTGGTACCTGCGATTCGGCGGAAATCAACCGATCTATGACCTGTTCCCTAGACATCTCGAGCGAGAAAAAACCAACCGAAGCTTTGCCTTTGAGCGCCGCGTGCCGAACGATGTCGAGTGCTAAAGCGGTTTTTCCAAGAGATGGCCTAGCCCCCAAAACGATGAGATCCGACTTCTGCAATCCAGAAAGAAGGTTGTCTAAACCCTTAAATCCGGTAGGGGTCCCTCTTAGGGCTCCATCACCTCGGTGAAGCTTTTCAATTCGATCATAAGCTGACTTAAGTTCCTCCTTGATGTGAATAAAGTTTTGGGAAAGAGATTTTTGTGAAATGGATAAAATCTTTTGCTCAATCAAGTCCATCAGATCCTCAACATCGTCCGACTCCATAAGCGCATCCTCGGTAATTTCAGCGGAAGCCTTAATTAGGTCTCTGAGAATTTTTTTGTCCTTAACAATTTTCGCATAATTAGCGATATGCGAAGCCGTCGGAACCTGATTTGTTAGATCGGCTAGATAGCTTGATCCACCTACTCCTTCTAGATCCCCAAGTTCCCGAAGTCGACTGGTTAAGCTTAAAATATCAACCGGCTGGTTTTTACCATGGAGTTCGAGCATCGCTCGAAAAATCTTCTCATGAATCGGTAGGTAAAAATCTTCCGCTCTCAAAACATCCGCTACGCGGATAATCGCGTCTTTATCAATTAAAATAGCGCCCAAAACAGACTGTTCGGCTTCAACATTATTCGGAGGTAATTTGAGAGGATTGTCCTTTTTTGACATAGAGCTAGCTCGACTCCTTAGGCCATAAAAATGGTCCAAGGGGCGTGTCGTCTAGCCCATATCCTAAAGCATTTATTCTTTTTCTCAAGGCGTCAGACTGCGCAAACTGTTTACTTCCTCGGGATTTCTCTCGATTCTTAGCTAATTTCACAATTTTAGTCGGAATTCTAGGCAATTTGACTCTAAAGCCGAGAATCTTCAAAACCTCCAAAACCTGGGCTTCGATTCGTTTAGCCTCTCCCCTCGAGAGAGTCCAAATCCTGGGTTGAACTTCACTAATAAATTTTAAAAGCTCGGCCAGGGCGAGTGAGGTGTTAAAATCATCACAAAGGGGAGTTAGGAAACGTTTTTTGAGATCACTAGCCAGAATCTCGGAATCCTTGCGCTGTGCTTTCCGAGAAACCCGTAATTTAGACACAAACTCTAGAATTCCACTCCATTTTTTTGAGTTCTCATCCGCCACGTCATCACTGTAATCAAATGGCGTTCGATAATGAAAACTTAAAACCATCAACCTCAAAACCTCGGCAGAATATTTAGCTAGAAAGTCCTGGATAGTAAGAAAGTTTCCTAAACTCTTAGACATCTTTGTTCCATTGATCGTGAGCGCCCCGGTATGAAGCCAAATTTTCACAAAAGGCTTTTTCGAAGACGCCGCTTCCTGTTGAGCTATCTCCGCCTCGTGGTGTGGAAATTTTAAGTCCATTCCACCCCCGTGCAAATCATACTGTGGACCAAAAAATCGCTCCGATATGGCCGTGTCCTCAATGTGCCATCCTGGACGCCCCTCTCCAATCGACGTCTTCCACTTCGGCTCATCGGGTTTAGAAAATTTCCATAAGGCAAAATCTCCGCGATTTTTCTTTTTTATCCCATCGTCAATTCGGCTCACCGAATCTTCGGCCTGAGCCACTGTTCTTCGTGAAAGTTTTCCATAATCCGCAAACTTTGAAACATCGAAGTAATAACCATCTTCGGGAATTTCATATGCAAAACCTTTTAGAATAAGCTTTTTTACCTGACGCACAATCTGAGGGATAAACTTAGTCGCCTCGGCGTATTTAGAAACTGAATCAATACCAAGACACCTCATGTCTCGCTTGTATTCTTTCAAAAACTTTTCCGCTACGCTTTTTGATGTTACTCCATCCTTCTTTGCTCGCGCAATGATCTTGTCATCAACGTCAGTGATATTTTGCAAATACAAAACGGGTCTCCCAGCTGCTTTCAAGAATTTAACCAACGCGTCGAAAACCAGGTAGGTTCGTCCATGCCCGATATGAGAAACATCGTTGACAGTTGGCCCACAAACAAAAAGCCGCAAGGTTTTAGAATGTTCCTCGAGCGATTCTTTTTTACCGCTCAGAGTATCAAAAAGTTGGATTTCCATCTAGGTAAAACTAACACTCGAAACAAAAAACCTCAACTACAACCAATCCTTCTTCTTAAAGTAAAGAACCATTCCGCCCACTGCCACCAACATAAACCCTAAAACAATCCAGAACCCGTGCGGCTGGGTCACAATCGGGGTGTCTACGGTGTTCATGCTGAATAAGGTCGCGAAAAGAACCATCGGGAAGGTGAGGAACGCCATAATGGTAAAAGTTTTAATCACCTGGCTGTTCTTAAGGTTGATGAGCTGGAGGTTGGTTGTTTCGGAATCCTCCACCGCTTGCCGATAATCCTCCAGTTGATCCATAATCTTCATTTGTTCACCCAGTAGATCGCTTGAGTAAAGTCGGCAATCCGAGCCCAAAAAGCCGCAGCCTACCTCAAAAAATGATTTTAGAATATGGGCCTGAGGTCTCACAATTATTCGATACTGAGAAATATCCCTTTTTACAAAAGAAATGCGTTCTAAAAGCCCCCTCTCACGTTCTCTTTCCAAGTCCTTGAAAAGCTCTCCGCTAATTACTTCGAGCTTCTCTCGTATGTGACCGAGTTGTCGATTTTGAAATTGAAGGAGGGATTTGATCAGTTTGTGAACCAAAACCAAAGAGTCGTCAAAATACTTGTTTTCTGGTTTTAAAGAAGCGAGTAGGTGAGTGAAAGTCTCGATCTCGTCATACCTAACGGTCACCACTCCCTTCTTTGTGATTAAAAAATCAATTTCGGCCCGGCGGGAAACCTTTTCCTCCGGGTCATAAATTGGGAAGTAGTAAATTAAAAAAAGATAATCGTGGTGGGCTTGGATTATTGAAAGTGGCGACGGAGCTTTCAGTTGATCTAAAACCAAGTGGCTGAATTTAAATTCATTCCTCAACCATTCAAGATTATTTTTATCAGGATTTAAAATATCAACCCAGCTAATTTTCCCCTTAATTATGCTCATCCATACGATTTTAACATATTCGGCTGATTATTTGACAAAGAAACGTCCGAGACGGATACTTGGGGTCTAGTTATTTTAAAAAAGGAGGAGGGTCTTGAAATGAGAGAGGGGAGCAGTGATGGTAGAATTTATCGCTGGAAATGTGACTGTTGCGGTAATCAAATTCAAGTTTCTCTCAAAAATTGTCGAGACTGCAGCGCCTGGAATCCGGTGGTAAGAAAAAAAGCAAGACTCGAGAGCCTTAATCGACAAGATCCTGCGCGCTGTGTCATTCTTCGAATGAAAAAATAGACCCGAGACAAGAGGGGCGGAACCCATCCGCCCCTTTTTCATTTTCTAAATACCATAATTCCTAATTCAGTATTCATAATTCGATTCCGCCCATGGCGGAATTGGCACTCTCTTGACACGATTGCCAATTAAGTTAGAATACCAACCAATGAATCCCAGACTAGAAAACATCCTCGCAGCCACTGTTAAAAGTTTTATAAAAACCGGCGAGCCTGTCAGCTCAAACTGGCTTTTTAACAACTATAATTTTGACATCAAACCAGCCATGATCCGGCACGAACTCGAGGAGCTTACTGAACTTGGTTTTTTAGAACAACCTCACCATTCCGCGGGGCGGGTTCCTAGCAATCGCGGGTACGAATTCTACATTCAAACGATTCTCGAAGATGAGGCGCTCGAACCAGCTCTCGATCAGGAAATAGTCGGTTTCTTCATAAGCTCAGACTGGTCCAACTTTTCAACCAGTCTTTCCAAGAACCTCGGGCTTCTAAGTGTCATCGATCCAAAATCGGATGACATCGTTTACAAAAGCGGCCTCGAAACCCTTCTGGATCAAATCAGTTGGGAGACCACCGAAGAGGTTCGTCGAGTCATAAAAGATTTTGAAGAAATCGACGCAAGAATTAGAAAAGTTTCAACAAACAACATGCAAAAAGCGGGCACCATGCAAATTTTTATTGGTCAGAGCCCCATTACTGACAGCCAGGAACTTTCCGTAATCATTGAGCGCTGCGATATCGGAGGAGATTCAATTATTCTTGCGGGCGTAGGGCCAAAAAGAATGAACTACAAAAAAGTCGTCAAAACATTTAAAGGATTAAAAGATATAAAAAATGGACGAGGCAGATCAAAAAAATAGCGAATCACTCGAGAAAAAGCTCGAGCAGGCCGAAAAGGAAAAGAACGAATACCTCTTGGGGTGGCAAAGAGCCAAAGCTGATTTTATTAATTATAAGAAGGAGGAACTGAAACGCCTGGAAGAAATAGCCAAGTATGGTCTCGAAGACTTAGTTGGGGAACTCGTCACAGTCATGGACAATTTCGATCTCGGCCTAGCGGCTCTTGAAAAATCCGGCCCGGTTGAGAAAGGCATCTACATGATCCGTTCCCAAATTGCCGATATTCTCAAGAAGCGTGGTCTCGAAAAGATAGAAGTCGCGGCTGGCGACCCCTTTAATCCTGGCACAGCTGAAGCCATCACTGAAATTGAGTCCGACAGACCACCCGGCTCAATCGTCGAAATCATAGAGCCCGGATACAGGCTTAATGGGAAAATGCTAAGAGCCGCTCGAGTAAAAATATCAAAAAAACAAGTAAAACAAGTCGAAAGTTAATAATAATAAGTTAAAAATATATGCCAAAAATTCTAGGTATAGATCTTGGAACAACCAACTCCGCCGTTGCAGTCGTTAAAGGTGGTGAAGCCGAGATTCTTGAAAACGCCGAAGGGAATCGAACCACCCCTTCGATTGTCGCCGTCAACAAAAACACCGACCGCATCGTCGGCACTCTCGCCAAACGGCAAGCAGTTACCAATCCAAAAAACACAATTTTTTCGGTCAAAAGATTAATTGGTCGCAAGTGGACCGACGCAGAAGTACAACGTGATAAAGCCTGGCTTCCATATGAAATCAAAGAATCTGGAAGTGGTGGCATCGAGGTTAAAATGGGAGACCGTTGGTACGTCCCTGAAGAAATTTCGGCGGCCCTCTTAACCAAGTTAAAAAGCGATGCCGAAGCTAAACTGGGTGAAAAAATCGAAGAGGCCGTCATCACTGTCCCGGCTTACTTCGATGACTCTCAAAGACAAGCCACGAAAAATGCCGGTGAAATTGCTGGTTTAAAAGTTAGAAGAATAATCAACGAACCCACCGCCGCCGCTCTGGCCTACGGTTTAGACAAGCAAAAAAATGAGAAAATTGTCGTTTACGATTTTGGTGGAGGAACTTTTGATATCTCCGTTCTCGAAATCGCCGACAATACAGTCGAAGTTAAAGCCACCGGAGGGGACACCCACTTAGGCGGAGACGACTTCGACAAAAAAATCAATGAATATTTAGTTGCGGAATATAAAAAACAAGAGGGAATCGATCTATCAAAAGATGCGCTAGCCCTTCAACGTCTTAAGGAAGTTGCAGAACGCGCTAAACACGAACTCTCTTCCGCCGCCGAGACAGATATCAACCTGCCATACATAACATCCGACGCCTCCGGGCCCAAACACTTTGCTATGAAACTTTCACGAGCAAAGCTCGAGGAACTAGTTCACGACTACATCGAACATTCCATAAAACTCACCAGGGAAACCGTCACCGCCGTCGCGCCAAAAGGAGCTGGCTTCAAACTGGAGGAAATCAACGAGGTTATCTTGGTCGGTGGCCAAACTCGGATGCCGGCCATAAACGATGCCGTTAAAAAGCTCTTTGGAAAAGAACCCCATAAAGGCATCAATCCCGATGAAGTAGTGGCGCTCGGAGCCGCCACTCAAGGCGGTATCCTCCAGGGTGACGTCAAGGATATCCTTTTGCTCGATGTTACTCCGCTAACGTTAAGCATCGAAACCCTTGGAAGTGTGGCTACCCCGATGATCGAAAAAAACACCACGGTTCCCACCGCTAAAACTCAAATCTTTTCAACTGCCGGAGACAATCAAACTTCAGTTGAAATTCATGTACTACAAGGTGAACGGCCCCTGGCCTCCGACAATAAAACCCTAGCTCGCTTTATTTTAGATGGTCTCCCCCCGTCACCCCGAGGCGTTCCTCAAGTGGAAGTTACTTTTGATATCGACGCGAACGGCATTCTAAACGTATCAGCCAAAGATAAAGCTAGTGGCAAAACTCAATCCGTAAAAATTGAGGCCTCAACTAATCTCTCCAAAGACGAAGTGGAAAAACTAAAACGAGAGGCAGCTGAAAATGCGGCAGAAGATGGGAAAAAGAGAGAACTGGTGGAAGCCAAAAATCAGGCCGAAAGTTTAATCTACGTTTCTGAAAAATCTCTTCGAGACGCGGGGGATAAGATTTCCGAAGACGTGAAAAAGCCCGTGGAGGAAAAAATCGAGGAGCTCAAAAAAATTAAAGAAACCGGAGATCTGGAATCCTTAAAATCCGCCTCCGCCAACCTCTCCGCTGAAATTCAAAAGATTGGCCAAATGATGTACAATCAAAATCAAGGGCAGAATAAAGACGCTAGCCCAAACGAACCAATTCCCCCAAACCCCGAAGAACCTAAAAGCCCGGAAACCCCAACCTCTTAATAGCGCCCAGTCGTAGAGTCAAGAGGCCCTTCTCATTTTTTGAGCCTTATGAACGGTCAATTTCAGCAACAAAACTTCATGAAACAGGTGCCGCTAGACACGTCACCTGTTCGTCCACCCGGCTTTTATAAAGGACTGGTCCTGGATATTCTGACGGTCGCCTCGGCCCTTCTCTTAAGTTTTTCCTACAAAACCTACCTGCTTGGAAACGTCCGCTTCGGAATCCTCGCGGCTAGCCTTTTACTTTTCTTAATTTTAACCACCGTCGAAGTTTTTGCTGTCTCAAGCCTTCAACGTCGGTCCCTGATCATGGTTTTAGAAGTAATCGCGCTCCTCTCTTTTTTCTATGATCGAGCCGATGGAGTCCTTTTCGTCACTGGCGGACTCATGCTTCTCTTATCAACCATCGGCGAAATTACCAGTCGTCAATTTCTCTCAAACAGCTTAGAGATCAAATTTTACAAAACTTCGCGCTTAAAAATCAGTAGTATGGCTACGGCACTCGCCATCATGTTCGTTATCCTATACCTCCCAAAAGTAAACGTGGACAATATCAACATTCAAAATATATTCGTCACCCCCGAAGGCTTTCAGACGGTTTACGCCTGGAGCTCCGGCATAACTAAGCGTCTCTATCCAGAAGTTGATGTTAACTCAACCATCGAAAAACTGGCCAGAGATATTGCCGTTTTCAAGCTGGAGAACCTCGAGGAATTTAAAGCTCTCACTCCCAAGGACAAGGAAAGCTCCATTGAAAACGAAGCCCGTCAATTCATCAAGGAACTGGGCAATCGCTTTCAGACTGCGATAAGTGGTGAAAACCCAACCAACGAAATTTTTTATAAACTCATGATAGCCACTCTCGAGAAATGGAAAAACAGCATGGGTAATTGGTTTTTGGCCGGATGGCTCTTAATTTTCTTCCTCATCGCCAAGGGCGTTGGCATCCTGGTTTCCTTTGTTGCGTCTTTCTTGGCTTTCACCGTGATGCAACTGCTCCTTGGCATCAACTTCTTACATATGGCCGGAGAAAATCGCATGAAAGAAACTGTCAAACTATAACCAAAAATATGCCAAAGGATTACTACAAAACTTTAGGGGTAAGTAAAAGCGCCTCAGAAGAAGAAATTAAGAAAGCCTACCGCAAACTCGCTCACGAACATCATCCTGATAAAAAAGGCGGTGACGAAAAGAAGTTTAAGGAAATCAACGAGGCCTACCAAATCTTATCGGACAAGAACAAACGTTCCAATTACGACCGGTTTGGTGCCGCTGACTCCTACGGCCAGGGTTTCGGTGGCAATCCTGGGGGAAGCTGGGGAGGTTTTCCGGGTAATGGTCCGGGGGTAAATTGGGACGGTCAATTCTACGGGGACGCCGGTGATTTTAGTGAAATTTTTGACAATTTTTTTGAGGGGTTGGGTGTTAAGCCGAGAAGAAAGACGTATCACCGGGGCGCAGACATCGAAGTCGGTATCGAAATAACGCTCGAAGAAGCCTTCCGGGGAGCAATCAAGCATGTGAAAATAAAAACGCTAACTCGTTGTGAAGAATGCAAAGGCAAGGGCGGCGATGAAAAGGCTGGATATACAACCTGTTCGGTTTGCGCCGGTCAGGGTGAAATCAAAGAGCAAAGCCGAACCTTTTTTGGCAGTTTCTATCAAGTAAAAAACTGTGTTCCGTGTCGTGGCACCGGTCAAATTCCAAATAAAATTTGTAGAGTTTGTCGGGGAAACGGACGAGTGGAAGGCGAAAGACAGGTCACCGTAGAAATTTTACCCGGCATCGAAAACGACCAGCTTATAAAAATCACTGGTTCGGGTGAAGCCGGGGAACGTGGCGCTGGAGTAGGGGATCTCTATTTCCGAATCAGAATTAAACCTCACGACACCTTCTTTCGTCGTGGCGAAGACCTAGTTATTAGAAAAGAATTAAATATCTTAGATTTGTTAATTGGGAAAAAAATCGAAGTTTCCACCATTGCCGGTGGCAAACTCAACCTCGAAATCCCCCCCCACTTTAACCTAAAAGAGGATCTTAAAATTAAAGGCGAAGGCATGCCCCGCATCGGCAATTTTGGTCGAGGCGACCTACTAGTGAGTTTTGTCATTAAGGCTCCCAAGAAGATTAATCCTGAAATAAAAAAACTCCTCGAAGGCCTTGAGCAAGGATAGCTGGATCTTATTGCTTATTGTACCCTCACTAGGATTTGTCCGCCCGAGACGGATCCACCTCTGGTGGAAAAAGGAAGCTACTTTGAGCTCTCGGTACTCTGTGCGCCCACTAGGATTTGAACACCTAGGACCATCTCCTTACGATTGGCAACGAGACAAAAGTAATGCCTTTTGTGTGCCTCCTGCAGGAATCGAACCTGCGACCATCTCCTTAAAAGGGAGCTGCTCTACCAACTGAGCTAAGGAGGCATTTATTTTTGTCGAGAGAACCAATCGCCAAACTCAACCTTGGTAAAGGGAGCTGCTCTACCGGACTGAGCTATGGGCGCACAGAGCATCGGAACTATAAATCCACTCTAACTAGTGAAAAATAATACCATTCCACCCAAAAAAATTCAATAAAAACAGCCCCAAAGAGGCTGTATATAAATTTATTCGCTCCCAGCATCCACCGACTCTTTGTCACGTCCATCAACGAATCGTTTTGAGAATGGGTATCGAAAGCCAATCAATAGAGACGCAAGCGTTCCGATCGCGCAAACACCGAAAGCCAATTTTGGATTTGAAATCGTCAAACGCACCCCCAAGATAGTCGCGCCAGCCGTAATCGTAATCGCCAAAACTCCCAAAGCATCTCTCATCACACCTCCCAGGTTCTCATCTAAATCTACCTCCCTCCAAAAAATCGGTCAACTGTGAAAATACGGCTCAAGATATGATATAATTCTCGCACATAGAGACGGAGGCACCGTTTCGGTTTTTGTTTCACACTCGTGAAAAAGACAAGTCTCAAAAATTCTGAAATCAAGGTAAAAAAACTAGGGGTCATCCTTGCTCCAACCAAAAATAGATTTGAAAATCGCGCGGTTTTAAATCCGGGCGTTTTTCAAGACAAAGATTACGTTCATATTTTTTATCGAGCTGTCGACAAAAGAAATAACTCCTCAATTGGTTACGCTAAACTCAAAGGGCCAACCAAAGTCATAGAAAGATGGGAAAAGCCAATTATCAGGAGGGAATACCCCTATGAACGCAAAGGTTGTGAAGATCCTCGAATCGTTAAAATTGGCGGCCTTTTTTATCTAACGTATGTCGCTCATGACGGTAAAAATGCCGTTACCGCCTACGCCGTGAGTCGTGATTTAAAAAAGTTCGACAAAAAGGGCGTCATCACCCCAAGGCTCACCTACGATTATGTCGGGAGGCTTTTTAGAAAAGAAAAGCTTAAGGATCGCTATTTTATGTTCGAATCGTTCTACGAGGAATACGCCGGTAAAGACGTCTACCTCTGGGAAAAAGATGTCATCTTGTTTCCGAAAAAAATTAAAGGACAGTTCGCGATGCTACATCGCATCCTGCCAGATGTTCAAATTGTAAACTTCAAAAGCTTTAAGCAGATTGGAAATAATCGTTTCTGGGTAAAATACCTCAAGCACCTTTCCAAACACGTTGTTATGGAAAACAAATATTGGTTCGAATCGCGAAACATTGGTGGGGGAGCACCTCCTGTTGAAACAAAAAAATATTGGCTCCTCATCTACCACGCGGTAGAGGAGATAAACAAAAATCGAACCTACCACGCCGCGGCCGCCCTGGTTAAAAAAAGCGATCCAGCTAAATATGTCGCTCGCCTGCACTATCCGCTTTTTTCACCAGAGGAAAAGTATGAAAAGAAAGGCCTTGTCGCAAATGTGGTCTTCCCAACTGGCACCGCTATATTCGGGAAAGATCTCTATATCTACTACGGGGCCGCCGACAAGCATATCGCCGTTGCTAAGGTAAACCTGAACGGTCTTATTAAGGAAATCCTCAAAAAAGCTAGGATTCACATGAATTAAATGAACCTGAACGAAAAAAACACAAAGTACGTGGTTCACCTAAGCTCCTTCCCGCCTCGCGAGTGTGGCATTGCCACCTTCACCGAAGACATCACAAACGCCCTGGATCAAAAATTCAACCCTTCTGTTAAATCGCGTATCGTTGCCCTGAATGACAATCCCACGAGCATCTATAACTACAACACCAGAAAAGTCGCTGGGGAAATTAACGCGAACGAGATTAGCTTTTACGTCAATCTGGCCAAAGAGTTGAATGCCAACCCAAACGTGAAGGTGGTAAATATTCAGCATGAATTTGGCCTCTTCGGTGGCAACTGGGGCGACTACATCATCCCGTTTTTACAGGTTCTTGAAAAACCTTCTGTCATCACTTTCCATTCGGTCCTAGAAAATCCCGACGACGAACTGAAAAATGTCGTCGCCACGATTGCTAGCCGCGCTTCGGCACTCGTAGTTATGAATAGTCTCTCAAAAGAAATTCTGATCCTAGACTACCAGATCAGGTCAGAAATAATTTCAATCATCCCGCATGGCATTCCCCAGGTTGCTCTCGAACCCAGCGATAAATATAAATCCGAACTAGGACTTCAAGGAAAAACCGTTTTATCAACTTTCGGATTTTTAAGTCCAAACAAAGGCGTTCAGCACGCCATCCGATCCCTACCGGAAGTTATTAAAAAATATCCAAACGTAGTTTACCTCGTCATCGGCGCCACTCATCCTAATATCGTTCGCGACAAGGGCGAGTCCTATAGAAATTTCTTGATTCAGGAAACTCAAAAACTCGGACTCGAAAACAACGTCAAGTTTTACAACAAATACCTCAACCTCGAAGAACTCCTAAACTTTTTGCGGGCCACCGACATCTACATCTCTCCCACCATCGACGAAAGTCAATCCGTAAGTGGCACGCTCTCTTATGCCCTCGGTTGTGGCCGGCCTGTCATCTCGACCCAAACCTCTTACGCTAAATTTTTGGTGCCCCCAAACTGCGGGCGCCTAGTCCCGTCTCGTAATCCTGGCGCCATCGCCCGAAATCTTTTCGAACTGCTCTCCGACGAAAAGAAAACCAAAGCCTTGGGCCGCGAAGCCTATGAGCACACTCGCCCTATGACTTGGCCAAACGTCGCCACCGCCTATTTCAAGCTTTACGAAAAACTAAGTGACCTCGAAGCCGAGGATGATAAGCTCCCAGAACTAAAACTCGACCACCTCCACCGCCTAACCGACGACTTTGGCATTCTCCACTTTGCCAAGTATTCAAAACCCGAAACCCGCTACGGCTACAGCTTAGACGATAACGCGAGAGCCCTCCTGGTCTCAGCCAAACAATACAAAAACGACTCCGACCCAAACCTCGGAAAGCTTATTCAAACCTACCTCAATTTTATAAAGTTCACCCAAAGACCGACTGGTACCTTTGCCAACATCGTGAGCAGCCAGAAAATCAAAGACGGCACTACCGACGAGGACGTTCAGGGCCGAGCCATCTGGGCCCTGGGTTACACCGCTTCAAGCACCCACATTCCCGAAAACCTAAAAAACCAGGCCAAAAAACTCTTCGCCAAGACCTTCAATCATTTCCTCAAACTTAAAAGTCCCCGTGCCATCGCTTTTACCATGACCGGTCTCTACCACTACCTAAAAAAGGAACCGTCGGTAAAACTTCAGAAAGTCTTCAAAAAATTGGCCGATGCCCAGGTTGCTCAATATAAAGAGTTCGCCTCCGAAGACTGGCACTGGTTCGAAGATCAACTCACTTATTCCAACAGCAAACTCGCCGAATCTCTTTTCTACGCCTACGATTTAACCAAAAATCCAGAATACTTATTGGTCGCCAAAAAAACTTTAAACTTCCTAAAACAAATAACCTTTGAAAAGGATCACTACTCTCCGATCGGCCAAAACGGCTGGTATTTTAGAAACAAAAAACGCGCCTACTTTGACCAACAGCCTGAGGAGACCTCAACTATGGTAGAGACTAAAGTGGCAGCCTACAAGGTAACGGGAGACAAGCAATACCTAAAAGACGCCTACCGGGTTTTCAACTGGTTCCTCGGCAAAAATCACTTAAACCAGATGGTCTACGATGAAGCCACCGGCGGCTGCTACGACGGCGTGGGTGAATACGCGATTAATTTAAACCAAGGTGCCGAATCCACCATTTCGTATCTACTTGCCAGGTTGGCGCTTGACGAAACCAGAGAAGGGTAATATAAGTTGAGTTAGCAAACCAACAACAGGGGGGGCAAATGGAGTTTTTTATTCCGCTCGCCATAATCCTGGTCGCTCATAAAATTCGAGCGCGGGGAGGGTCGTGGTCTACAGTTACGAGCTTCGTTGTCGGTTCTACCACCGGATCTTTCCTGGTTGTAACCATCCTTCTCTTAGTTTAAAGAGGCACACTAACCATCACTACTCAAAGGAGGTTAAATTGACCACCGACAGATCTCGAAACATTGTTGGGGGTGTCTGCGTAGCGGCGATGTGCGTCGCTATCACAGCTGGAGTTATCGTCACGGAATCGGCCGGTCCACTCTGGGCGCTATTCATCGTGGTTTTCTTCGCTTCTCACTATTGGGACTAACCTCCAAAAACTCTTAACCGTTCCGGTAATTACTGGAACGGTTTTTCATTTTAAACGATGCTATAATTTAAAACATGAAACTGATTGATCAAGCCCACCAAAAAGCTATCGAAGTTTTAGCGTCGTGTGCCAAACCCACGGGATTTTACGCCTCTGGTCTTCCTGGCGGCTACGAAGCTACCTGGGCGCGTGACAGCATGATTTCATCTCTGGGCGCCAGTTTAATCGAAGAAAAGTTTCAGATCCCGTTCAGGAGAAGCCTAGAGCTCCTTGCCCAAAACCAATCCAAACACGGCCAAATCCCAAACGCCGTCGGGAGTTACAACACCGAGCGACGTTCGGACGTCACCTTCAACTCCATCGATTCTACGCTATGGTGGATTATTGGCTTGCACGCCTACTCCAAAACTTACAAAGACAAATCAATTTTAAAAAAGCACGCCAAGCATTTGAAAGCTGCTCTCACCTGGCTCGAATACCAAGATCCAAACGAAGACAGTCTCCTCGTCCAGCAACCCACGATGGACTGGCAAGACGCTTTTCCCCACAAATACGGCCGAGTCATAAATACCGAAGCTCTTTACTATGCCGTTTTGAATTTAACCAACCAAAAAAAGAAGGCGGAAAAGTTAAAGAAGATTATAAACGGCGAAACTCAAAAATATCTCTCGCTCTATGACAAAAAATTGGGCTACTACCGACCTTGGGTTTGGAAATCTCACGGCCCCGATCAAAAACTCAAAGAACAAGAAGGTTGGTTTGATACGACTGGCAATTTACTCGCTATTCTTACTGGTCTCGCTACGCCAAAAATCGCCAACTCAATTTTAAATTACATCGAAAAAAGTAAAATCAATCGGCCGTATCCCTGCAAAGCCATTTGGCCGCCCATCCGAAAAGGGGATAGTGAATACCACAAATACTTCGAGGAGTGTGAGGCACGGGAAGCCTACCATTACTTAAACACTGGCATCTGGCCTTTTATTGGTGGACTTTACGTCGCCGCTTTAGCAAAAACAAAAAAATTCACCAAGGCAAAAAAGGAACTTGAACTCCTTGCCAAGGCAAATCTAGTTTCCAAAGCGCCCATAATTCGTAATTCAAAAACTATAATCCCTGACTTCTATGAATGGCTCAATGGCAAAACTGGCCGCCCCGAAGGTAATGGTATAATAAAAACTCGAAAGAACCTTGAAAATTTCATAGTTTTCGTTGTCTTTCTTGAGGAAACTAAGATCTTCAAGCAAGACAACGAAAACAAAGACAAACAGAGGGAGGACGTGTGTGGGAGCTAATTTCAGATCCGGTAAGTGAAACCACTAATCATCTAGTGGTCTCGCATCGACTCAAAGTACCGAATGGTTGGATCGTGAGAACCATTATTTCGCGTTACCATGCCGGCGTTCATGTCTCACAGATTTTCGTGGCGGATTGCACTCACGAGTGGAAACTGTAAACAGAAATCAAAAACCGTATCTAATCGAGAGAGGAGTCGTACCATGCCGAAAAGCTTTGAGTCTCGTTTCCTGATCGGCTTTTTGATCAGTCTCGTTGCTTTCGCAGCGCCAGTTCTCTGGGGCGCATCGAAACTGGATGCCGCTCCCTGGGATCGGGCTTCGACAGAGGCCACCATGGCCTTCATTGGTCTGTACATCGCTGGCTGGATCGCTCTTTTCGCGGCACTATTCACCGGTGTCTGGTGTGCCAGCAAAGCGAAGTAATGTTCGCTTGGTAGCAAACCTAACACAAAGGGAGGATGAAATGGAAAGAAAATCGTGGGTCATGTGTCTGCAATGTTCAGCTCTTCTGGGAGCAACCGCACTGGCCATGATCTTCCTGCTCAAGATGGTTCCGACACCAACCTCCCTTCAACAGGCAGGTTGGATCGGCTACGCGATCGGCGCACTCTTGTTCACGATCGCGAGCATCACGACTGGCGCAATCGGTATGGCAGGCCTTTTGACCACAACGGTCAGAACCATCTGCCATCGACACCCCGCCTAACCTCAAGCAGCAAACCCCGCTCAATCGACCGAGCGGGGCTTTTTATTTTTATCCCGTTAGAAATAACACCCGTGGTCGACCGCGCCCAAAGGGCTTGGGTGTGAAATTTCTAAACGGGATTGACAAAAAATGTCTCTGGTATTATAAGCAAGTTAGAACCCTTAATAAGGAGGTCCGGATGCCCAGAGCCACAAGGCTAGTTAAAGAACCAGAGATAATCCAGGTTAAATCTTGGCCAGAAAACGGGGCTGAACCGTTCGCGATTCGATTCCCCAAGGTCCTAACTACGTCCTTTCGATCACCACAACAAATGTACGCTGCCTGCGACAAAGTTCAGGTTTTCGCCCATCTTTCCGGCTTCAGTGAATCAAGATCCGTCGATATCGCTATGGCTACCTCCGAAGCTCTCGAAAACGCTCGGAGAGCCATGCAAAACTATGGCAAGAGGGGACGCATCCATATCACTGCCGTCGCCAACCCTGGCAGAGCCATTCTGATCTTTGTGGAAGATACCGCCGGCATGATGGGAATCTCGCGAATGAAATTTTCGACTCTTCATGAACCAATGGCCGAGCACGGCCGCGGTTCTTTCATAATGGCCACTCTCTCCAATTTCCTAGCCATCATCGGCGCTCCCGGAGGAAAGAAAAAAGACATCGCCCTCGGTTTCTATGCCTAAATCCAACTAAACCTCCCTGAAAAACGGGAGGTTTTTTCAGCCCAATTTATTAAGAAAAAAGACGCTAAGATCTCAAAAAGCCTAATAAATATGGCCTTTCTTGACTTGACAATTAGGCCATTTATATGGTATAATATAAACTCAAAGACTGAAACTTTACAACTGCATAACAGAAAGGACAACCCATGTTTACGACCTACTATCTGGCAACAAGAACCAGCGGAGATTTAGAAATTATTCTCCGCGCCATGAACGGTTATTTCAAGCCCATCGAACTCGTGCTTGGAGTACTATCTCTCTCACCACTACTTGCGGAGATTTACTACTCAATGAGGATTGGGTCGAACTGGGACAACATAAAGGAGGAGCTATTCTTCGGTCTCCTTGGAACAGTCGCTCTCGTGATTTTCGCAGTCACGCCCAATCCCTTCACCACCTACGAGGGAAAGCTCGGCTTGGTGATATTCGGCATCCACTACGGAATCAAGGCGAGCATTCGGCTAATCAAAAGCTACCGCGAGACTAAAAGGTTTTCCTTCTCCTTGAACATGTTGTTTTAGGGAAAATCAACAAACCACACCGAAATCAACGGAGGAAATATGAGTGAAATCATCACTTTCGTCTTGAACTTCGTAAACGGCGTCTGCAAGCCGCTCGAGCTCACGTTTGGACTGGCTTGTTTCGTCGTTGCCCTCTCGATTCAAATGAGAAGGAACGCGATCCGAATAGCGTTTCCACTCGTAAAGCCGAGGAACCTCAAGGGGGTTCTAATCTTCTCGGCCCTCGGAATCATCTGCTTGAATCTCTTCATTCGGCTCCCGAATCCCTTCCACACCTACGAAGGAACCGTTGGGGCTATTGGATGCTCAGCGGTGATAGTTGTCCGCGCCATTCAGGACATTCGGAAAAAGCGAGCTCTAAAGAGAGCGAGCGTCGTCATCGCCAACAACTAATCGCGAGGAGGGTTCCATGAGAAAATTCCTAAGAATAGCCGTGGTCGCTATCGCGATCGCACTCGGGTTCCCGGGAGGTGAGTTCTACTATGGACAGACGGCTGTTCTCGGTGACCGCCCAATCTGGGATACCGACGAATATCGAGCCGGCCGACAGATGTTTTTTCACACCTGGGGTCCCGTCTGGTACGCCTAAGAACAAGGAGAAGTCAATGGAAGGAATACTGCTCTTTTTCATCATCTGGCTCCTCTTTTTCAGCGGAGGACGTCGCAGACGATAACTATCCACCGGCTGGTCATTACGACAGCCGGTTTTTTGTTTTTATTAAATATTAAACTTCGCTTTAATCAGGTCCGCCATTTGTTTGGCAATTTTACGATACTCAAATTTTCCTACCACATGTTCTCGCGCTCTAGCGCCCATCTTCGCTCGCAAATCCGGGTCTTTTAGAAGCTTCAGCAAAAATTCCGCAATGTCATTTTCATCCGCCCTATAAGCAAAGGTCTTTGGCTTATCAAACTCAATCCGGTGATCTTCCTCAAATCCCATGCCAACGTACGCCCATTCAGAAGTGAGGTCCACGGTTGTTGCCACTCTAGCCAAAAACCCCGTCTCGCCATTCAAGATCGTCTCCTTCGGTCCCATCTCGTCAATCGAAATCACTGGCTTCCCACACGCTTGCGCTTCTACCTGAATCATCCCAAAACCCTCCAATCGGGACGGTGCCGCATAAATATCGCAGGCGTTGAGTAAAAGGGGCATAAATTCTCGCGACAACGATCCTTCAAGATAAATCACCTTATCCTTCGACGGACCCAACTCGTCAAGCAAAACCATCTCATCGTCGTAATGATCATCCGCGCTCTCACCCCCCCAAACCTTACAAACATATTTCCAGTTCTGAAATTCCTGATCCACCTTTTTCAGTGCTTTGAAAACTTCTTGCGCCCCCTTAGAAGTCACGTCTCCTCCCGCCGTCATGATCACCACCTCATCGGGCTTAATCCCAAGCATTTCCTTAATTTTTAAAATCCTCGCATCATCGCGAGGAATGGGCTTGAAAAGCTCCGTATCCAAACCAATATAAAGCGTCTGGAAATTTTTCGTATCCACTCCGTCCCGTTCAAAAGTTTTTCGCACCCAGTCGCTCGTCGTGAAAACCAATGGCAGCTCCGAAATAAGTTGATGGTAATTCGCCACCCACCCGTCGGAAAGTAACCACGGCACTGGCTGAACGCCGTACTTCTGCGGGTGTAAAATAATGTCCTGCGCGTGGCCCCAAAAACCCACCCCAATCGCCACGTCCGGTTTATAAAACTTATACAAAAATTCCTTCTGAAATTCGCTCGATAAATGAACCGGCCAAATCTCCTCGCCATTTTCCCTCATCCCACGATGAAGCAAATCTCCTTGCTGACTTAGCCCATCCGGCTCCGGCGGATAGGCGTACATAATGACAGATCTCATACTCGTTGCTTAATCGTTCTAAAATATTCCATTTTAGTTAGGGTTTTGAACTCAAACGTTGACTTCCGAAACCCATAAACCTCGTTAATCACTTTCTGTTTCTTCTTAAACAGAGCGAGGGATAGTTTTAAAAAAATATCCGCCTTTTTTGGTCGGCACAGATTTCTCCGCTCATCAAATTCGTAACTGAAGTTCAAAAGTTGTTTTGTCTTGATCTCTCCGCTTCGCACCATCTCCCTTACTACTCGACTCACTCCTCGATGCCGCGGATGTCCGTATTCCCCATTATAGCCGTGCGTAAAGACGTAATCAAATCGCGCGGAGCCAACCACTTTTCGAATTCGTTGGCGAATCTCCGGCAGGCTCTCACGCAAATTCAATTTTTCTTCGTCGTCCAAGTCCGTTATGATCGCTCGCACTTCCAAAAACTTACACACCTTGCGGAACTTCGGCGCCCGATCTTTGTCATCCGCACGACACAAAGAAAATATCGTCCATTTAGTCTGTGGATTAGCTAAAATCGTCCCACCCATCCAAATCGTCTCATCATCCGGATGAGCCACCACCACTAGTGCTCTTCCCCTGGATAAAACTAAATCACTCATAGCCCAATTCTAGCAACAAATCCGAACCAAAAAAACCGGCTTGACCCTGGGACTAATTATGAAATTCTAGGAAAATGAAAAGGTTTCATAATTAGTCCCAGGGCTTGCCAAAACAAAAGTCTGTGAGCTAAAATTAAACTAGCTTCACTAACAACTCTTCACGTTTCAAAACAATTCACCCGGTTGCAATGACCGGAGGAGGGGTCCCATGCAAGGCTCGCAAGATCAAAGCCGTAGCAAATCAGCCCAAGCGCGGAAAAGTCATCACCGACTGAGCGACGACGACAAACGCAAAATCTTCGACATTGTCGCGAAGAAAATGACTCCAGACGACCGCGAACCTCAAGAAGTTATCCGAACCACCTACCGTGGCAACGAAACTCGCTGGTGCCACGACATGATCCGAACGCATGACATCAAGCTTTAACCCCACTCATCTTCAAGCCCTGGAGCCGCCATCGTGTACCGAAGGCGGCTTTTATTAACTCGTTGCAATTTACCAAGGTGAAGACCCCTCCTTGCCAAAAATCATCAAATTGCTAGAATAATCTCCACATGCGAAAGTATCCAGGACTTGTTCTGTCTTTTATTTTTGTCGCGACCATTATCGCCGGTTTTTTTGTTTATCCGGGAGCCTTTGGGTTGAAAACCCGACCTTGGCGACTCGGCTTAGATCTGGTCGGCGGCAGCCACCTCATCTATGAAATTGATTTAACCAAAGTTCCAAGCGGCGACCAAAGTTCAGTTGTGAACGGTCTGCGCGATGTAATTGAAAGACGGGTCAATCTTTTCGGTGTTAGCGAGCCGCAGGTGTTTACGGCTGAGTCTGGAAACAAAACGAACCTCATCGTCGAAATCGCCGGCATCACCGACATCAACCAAGCCATTCGTCTTATCGGAGAAACGCCCCTTTTGGATTTTAGAGAGGTAGTCGAAAACGGTTCGAGCACCACCTTTGTAACTCCCGAAACGCCTCTGACCGGCCAGTACATTACAAGCGCCCAGCTCACCTTTGACCAAACAACCGGCGCCCCGCAAGTTTCTATCAGTTTCAACGATGAAGGCTCCAAAATATTCGAAAACCTGACGGAAAAAAATATTGGGAAACCCATAGCGATATTCTTAGATGAAGGTTTAATCGAAGCGCCAGTCGTTCAGCAGAAAATCACTGGGGGCCAAGCCGTTATCACGGGTCGCTTCACCGTCACCGAAGCTAGAACCCTGGTGGAACGATTTAACGCTGGCGCTCTGCCCGCTCCGATTGTCCTCATCAACCAGCAAACCGTGAGCCCCGGCCTCGGGAATGATTCGCTCCAAAAAGCCTTAACCGCTGGCGCCATCGGCACGCTCGTTGTCATGCTTTTTATGCTGATCTACTACCAGTTTTTTGGTGTCTTTGCCGTTGTGGCCCTTATTATCTACTCGATCCTCACCCTAGGACTTTTCAAGCTTATCGGTGTCACTATGACTTTGGCGGGTTTAGCTGGCTTTATACTTACGATTGGCATGGCCGTTGACGCTAACATTCTGATTTTCGAAAGAGTAAAAGAAGAAACTAAAAAAGGCTTGTCCAGGATGTCCGCCATCGAAGAAGGTTTCAAAAGAGCCTGGCCATCCATTCGAGACTCCAATATTTCCACCATCATTACGGCCGTTATTCTTTATTTCTTTACCTCGAGCTTCATCAAGGGTTTTGCTCTAACTCTTTTAATTGGAGTTCTAGTCAGCATGTTTTCAGCCATCACAACCACGAGGCTCCTGCTAAAAGTCTTCGCCAAAAACCAACCAAAAAATTAATTAAGATTTTATTCGTATATTCGTAAATCAGTCGTAATTCGTAAAAATATGAACATCATCGGTCACAAAAAAATATTTCTATTGTTTTCTCTGATCCTCACTCTTCTATCAATAGTCTCGATAGTCGCTTTCGGCTTCCATCAGGGAATAGATTTTAAAGGTGGAACCCTCTGGCAGTTAAAAATCTCTGAAGAAAGGCAAAGCTTCAAAGAAATAGACGATTTCCTCAAAGAAAACATAAAAAATGTCGGCGAAGTTCGTCTAAGTTATAACCAATCTGAAAACATTTTCATCGCGCGCTTCGGAGTCGCGAGTGAAGCTGAACACCAGGAATTCCTAAAACTGGTACTCAGTAAATATCCCACCGCCAAAGAGTTAAGTTTCGAATCCATCGGGCCCTCCGTTGGTGAAAAACTAAGAAAGAACGCAATGATCGCGATCGGTCTGGTCCTCGTGGGAATCTCACTTTTCATCGCCTTCGCTTTCCGAAAAACCTCTCGACCGATAAGTTCCTGGAAATACGGCTGGGTCACCCTCCTCACTCTTTTCCACGACATTGTGATTCCAGCTGGACTCTTAGCCTACCTAGGCTATCTTGGCAAAGTCGAAATTGATTCTAATTTCGTGGTCGCTCTTTTGGTCGTCATGGGTTTCTCTGTCCACGACACAATCGTCATCTTCGACCGAATTCGAGAAAATCTTTTCCACAGCCGTGGCAAATCAGACTTTGCGGAAATTATTAACACTAGCGTCAACCAAACCGTTGCAAGATCAATTAATACCTCTCTAACCCTCATCCTGGTCCTTTTAGCTCTTTTCTTTTTCGGTCCCATCACCCTCAAATACTTCATTCTCACCCTTCTGGTTGGAGTTACTACCGGAGCCTACTCTTCGATATTCGTTGCAAGCCCCCTCCTCTTAATTTGGCAAAATCTGAAAAAGTCAGCCTAAACCTACCTTAGTTACCCCCTACTTGACAAAAGAACCAAGCCGTAGTAGAATAGGGAGTCAGATAGGTTTATACCCAGTGTCACTATTTGACTTATTTTTCAAGTCAGTATACAATGGGAAAACAATAAAAATATGGGTGCAATCACAAAAGTCTTTAATTCAATCTTTGCCGACCTAAGCCCTAGGGGGAGGGAGGTTATTGTTGGTCGTTTTGGCCTTTCTGGGCCAAATTCAGAGCCGCAAACTCTAGCCGCGCTCGGTAACAAATACGGCATTACCAGAGAACGTGTCCGTCAAATCGAAGCGGCTGGTTTAAATTTGCTTAAACAGAAAATCGCAACGAACAAAGATTGCCAAGCCATTTTAAGCAAAGGCAAGAAATCTCTGGAATCAGTGGGTGGCGTTATTAGCGAAGACATTCTATTAAAACAACTCAACTCTGGTGATGACAGCATCACTAAAAATCAGTTAGCCTTACTGCTTGAATCTTCAAAAAATTTTCACTTTCACGACGAAGACCAGAACTATCGATCTTTTTACTTTCAAGATCGAAAAAATCTGGACAATCTTAATAAATTTGTCGCGCAATTGGTCAAATTCCTGAAACCACAGAAAGAGGCAGTGTTGGCCGGAAACTACGAAAACTTTTTCGTTAAATTTATCAAAGCGGAAAAAATCAACGAGAATTCTGCCAGGAATTTCGTCGCCATCTCCAAGAAAGTTTTCTCAAATCCCTACAGTGATACTGGACTCGCCGAATGGCCGGAAATTAAGCCGCAAAATATTCGCGATCGAATTTACCTGGTGCTCAAAAAGTCCGCCGAACCCCTGCACTTTGAGCAAATCACGAGCCTTATCAACGAAGTTAAGTTCGACAAGAAAGTTGCCCTGGCTCCAACGGTTCACAATGAGCTCATCAAGGACAACCGGTTTGTTCTGGTTGGTCGGGGCATCTACGGACTAACCGAAAAGGGTTTTAAGCCCGGTACGGTTCAGGAGGTGATCAAGCGCATTTTGAAGCAAAACGGACCAATGAACACTAAGCAAATTTCCTTAGCTGTTCAAAAGGAGAGGATCTTAAAACAAAACACTATTCTCGTTAACCTCCAAAACCGAAAATTCTTCGAACGCTTGGGTGACGGGACTTACCAGATCCGGGAAGCGTAACCAAAATCATCAAGTAAATACAGAGAAAGGGCCTAAAATTTTTTGGCCCTTTTTCGTTTTGAAACAGTTTGCTAAAATTAATGAAATGATTCCTAATTTGCCGGAACCGGTCGTAATGATCCTTAAAAACATGGGGATGATCTGGAGCAACGTTTGGTGGGTTGTTTTGCCCGCTTTCTTTGCGCCTTTTTTCTGGTATTGGTGGAACTATTACATTCATTTCAAATGGCTTGTCGCAATCAGATGGAAGTTGCTTGAAATAAAAATTCCTAAAGATATCCTGCAAACACCAAGAGCCATGGAACAAATTTTCGCGGCCGCGCACGCTCCTTATTCTTACGGCCTGCGTTTCTTGGAAATCCACTGGGAGGGGAAAGGGGAGTATTCAATGGCCTTTGAATTAGTCAGCCTTGGCGGCGAAATTCATCTTTACCTAAGAACCCCAGCTCAATTCCAAAACCTAATGGAATCCGCTATCTACTCACAATATCCCAACGCGGAAGTAAGCGAAGTGGACCCAGAGGATGACTACGTCAAAAAGATGCCTAAAGTCCTGCCCAATAAAGTTTTCCAGACTCATGGCCTTGAATTCGTCCTTCAAAAAGAAAGCTGCTACCCCATCCGAACTTATATCTCATTTGAAGATCCTGTCGAAGAACGTCGGGTTGATCCAATCTCGGCTCTAACTGAACTGATGTCGAAATTAAAATCCGAAGAACAAATCTGGGTTCAGTTCTTGATTCGCCCCACCGGAGGGGATTGGAAGGACGAGTGCGACGAGCTGGTAAACAAAATGATGGGTCGAGATAAAAAAGCTAAAAGTCCCTCTACTCCACTCTTCGGAGTTACTCTTCAGGAGGCCGTTCGCTCCCCATTCGAACACCCATCGCTCGAAGCAAAGAAAGAAGAACGGAAGAATAATGACTTCAAATTTCTCGTGCTTTCACCGACAGAAAAAGAAGCCCTCGAGGGCATCGAAAGGAAAACGGCTAAACTTGGATTCGACACTACCGTACGTTTTATCTACGTCGACCATCGCGACAGCTTCAGTCGTGATAATGTTATGGGCGTTATGGGTGTCTTTAGGCAATTTAGCACTCAAAATTTGAACCTCCTAAGACCCTATAAACCGACCATGACAGCGGCTGTTCACGGCCTTTTCAAGGAAACCCGGCTGGATTATCGACGGCGCGTAATTTTTGAACGTTATCGCGATCTATCAATGTCTCCCAAAAAACCAATTCCCATTTTAAACATAGAGGAGTTGGCCACTATTTGTCACTTCCCAATCACCGCAGTTACCTCACCTCAACTCCAGAGAATCGAATCTAAAAAAGGAACTCCGCCACCAAATTTACCACTCCTAGAAGACGAAAGACAATATGAATAAAAAAGATCAGGAAGAATTAACCATATTGGGTCAAGCCAATTTCAGGAGCTCCAAAAAGGTTTTCGGCATTAAACTCGACGATCGCCGCCGCCATATTTATGTCGTTGGAAAAACCGGCTCCGGGAAATCAACCTTACTTGAAAATATGGCCATCGATGACATTCGCGCGGGGAGGGGAGTGGGTGTTGTTGATCCTCACGGTGAATTTGCTGAAAGGGTTCTGGATTTTGTCCCCGAAGAAAGGGTGAACGACGTGATTTACGTGAACCCGGCTGACCTCGAGTTTCCGATCGCTTTCAATCCGCTCGAACAAGTTGGCAATGAGTTTCGCCACCTGGTAGCTTCAGGCATTATGGGTGTTTTTAAAAAAATCTGGCCCGACGCCTGGTCTGCCAGAATGGAATACATTTTAAACAACACCCTCCTGGCGCTTCTCGAATACCCCAACTCTACCCTGCTTGGAATTATGCGTATGTTTTCACAGCCAGAATATCGAAAAAAAATAGTTTCCGGCCTTAAAGATCCTGTCATTAAAGCCTTTTGGGCGGAAGAATTTGCCCGCTACAATCAACGTTTCGAAACCGAAGCCTTAGCCGCCATCCAAAACAAAGTCGGCCAATTCGTTTCCAATCCGCTCATTAGAAATATTCTTGGTCAATCGAGTTCAGTGTTAAAAATGAGAAAAATAATGGATGAGGGGAAAATCCTCGTCGTAAATCTATCGAAGGGCCGTATGGGTGAGGACAACTCCGCTCTTTTGGGAGCCATGATCATCACCCGCCTCCAACTAGCTGCTATGTCTCGAGTAGACGTGCCCGAAGAAAAGCGCCGCGATTTCTTCCTATACGTAGATGAGTTTCAAAACTTCGCTACGGACTCATTTGCCAATATATTGTCCGAAGCTAGAAAATATCACTTGAGTCTCACTCTGGCCCACCAGTACATAGGCCAGTTAGATGGTGGCGAAAATACCCACGTCCGCGACGCCATCTTTGGTAACGTTGGCACCTTGATCACCTTCCGAGTTGGCGCCGTTGACGGAGAGTTCTTAGAAAAAGAATTTATGCCGGAATTTGTTCAAAACGATCTGGTCAACCTAGCCAAATACAATGTTTATCTTAAGTTAATGATTGATGGCATGGCCCAACGACCTTTTTCGGCCGAAACTATTCCGCCGCCGAGACAACCCCTCATTTCCTACCGAGATGTTATTATAGAAAATTCGCAAAAAAAATATGGCACTCCTCGGAAAATAGTTGAGGAAAGAATCAGCGCCGAATGGAATGCCGACATGCAAACCGTTGACGAAAAAATTAGCCGGCGCGACGAACAATCTCTCTCAGAAATTCTAAAGCCAAAACCGACTAAGGGATTGGAGCCTAAATATCAAGAGAAAACTCAAAAACCAGTGGGCCCGAACTGGCCCGTTCCATCCTGGCCCAAACCCACCACCCCCCAAACCCGAGTAGAAACAAAACCGGAAGTTAAACCACTTCCCAAACCAGAAAACCGACCCGCCTCCGAGGAGCCCCGAATCAATGTTCTCAAACCAAAAGAAGTAGCTACAACTCCACAGGCCTTTCAAAAGAGGGAACATCTACTACCCGCACCAATCCTCCCCCCAAAACCCAGAGAATTGCCTCGCCCACCCAAAATAGAAATTGATCTTGACGATTTGAGAAGCTCGATCAGTGAGTCCCTCATGGGAGCCGCAGACGAGAAAAAGGAGGAAACTCCGATTGAAAAAAACCTCCTTGAACACCATAGACACCAAAATGGAACTGAAAAAAAAGAAAGCAACTTTGAAGAGACATAGGGTTAGCTTTGATATCCTCACTATCTTCCCCAAAATCCTGGATTCTTACCTCAACGAATCCATGCTTGCTCGCGCTCTTAAAACTCGGTTGATAAAAGTAAAAACCCACGACCTTCGCAAGTACAGTTCCGACCGACACAAAAAAGTCGACGACTCTCCCTTTGGCGGCGGCCCGGGAATGGTTTTAAAAGTTGAGCCCATCTACAAAGCAATAAAAAAAATCAAAAAAAGCCTCAACTCGAGAACCATCCTCTTTTCAATTCGAGGCAAAAAATTGGATAGTTTTACCGCTAAGCGCTTAGCGAAACATAGTCAACTAATTTTAATTTGTGGTCGCTACGAAGGTGTCGATGAAAGAGTGTCAAGCCACATCGCCGATGAGGAAATTTCAATCGGGGACTATGTCTTGTCCGGCGGTGAACTACCAGCTATGGTCTTAATCGAAGCCGTTAGCCGTTATCTACCCGGTTTTTTGGGTAAATATGAGTCCCTTGAAGAAGTCAAAGGTTCGTATCAAACCTACACCAAACCGGCAGAATTTAAACCCGGAAAAGGCGTGGGCTGGAAAGTTCCACCTATCCTCCTATCCGGCAATCATAAAAAAATCCAGGAATGGCGACTCGGCAAAAAGTCACCTATTGGGGGCTAAGTTTTTTACTAGGTATTTTTGCGGCCTCAAGTGGGTGGAATTTTTATTTAACCTCTTTAGTTTTTCTAATTGGGCTTTTTACTCTACGAGGGTTTTTTAAAATTAATATCGGAGAAAACAGCAAACATCCCCGTATCCTTCCAAGCGCGGGAATGTTTTTTGTCGGGAGCGTTGTGTTTCTCATTCTTGGGTTTTTCTATTTTTATTTCTTTTTTAATTTTACCAACCGCGCTGAAAATATACCCATAAGCGAGAAATCAATCGTAATCGGAGTTCTCACTAAAAACCCCGAGGAAAAAGAAACTTACCAAAAACTCACTGTCGAACTCCAAGCTCCAGAACATGGAAGAATTACCGTCCTTACAGATGCCTTGATTCGTTTTGATTACGGCGACATCGTAAAACTCGATGGCAAAATCGAAAAAAGCCAATTTAAAAACCAGCCTCCCATTTCATTCTTCCCGAAAATTGAGGTGCAAGCTAAAAATCAGGGCCATTGGTTAAAAACCCAACTTTACGGCCTAAAAAACCACCTCATCGGCCAATTCAAAAAACAACTTAGTCGAGACAAAGCCGCGCTGGTGGCCGGTATCACCTTTGGCGAAAAATCCGAGTTCACTGAAAAATTGAAAACGGATATGGCTAGAAGCGGAGTGACTCACATTGTAGCTCTCTCCGGATACAACATCGCCATTTTAGCCCTAGCCATTGAACGCTCGCTAAAAAAACTCGTCTCGCGTCAGAAACGATTCTACATTACCCTTGGACTAATTTTTCTTTTTGTCATTATGGTCGGTGGTGAAGCTTCGGTAGTTCGAGCCGCCATTATGGGCTCTCTTATCTTGCTAGCCGGACATATCGGTCGGGTCCACGATACCCTTCATATCATTATCCTAACCGCCCTCGTGATGGTTCTAGTTAACCCCGGAGTCTTGGCTTTTGACATTGGTTTTCAGCTCTCGTTCCTAAGTCTCCTTGGAATTGTTTACCTTGAGCCAGTTTTAAAAAAACTACTTCGGGTAAAAGACAAGAAAGAGGAAAGTTTCCTGGCCTGGCAAGAAAATGGCGTAACCACCGTCGCCGCTCAGCTCGCCGTAATCCCAATCCTCATTTTGAACTTCAATCAGTTTTCTTTAAGCGCTATTTTCGCGAACACCTTCATCTTGCTTACTATTCCCTTCACAATGTTTTTAGGGTTCTTGCTGTCAGCCCTAAGTTCGATTTCATTCCTCTTGGGATTTTTCGTTGCCCAATTACTCAGCCTTCTTGCTTTTTATCAGCTTGCGGTCATCAAAATTTTTTCGTTGATTTACCTACCGCTTCCTGGTAGTCAGTTTCTAAATCACAGCATTGTCTTTATAATTTACTACGGGTTCTTACTAGCGCTTGTTTTAAAAAATCATGAAAAATCTTAGCTGGGTAATCTTTTTGGCTCTGGTCGGCCTAGATTTATTAGTCTGGCAACAAATAATTTTTTTAGATCGTTCTGGTTCGCCAAAAATATATTTTCTAGACGTCGGCCAGGGAGACTCGACTCTTGTCCAATTTCCAACGGGTGTTCAAATTTTGACCGACGCCGGACCATCCAAAAAAGTCACGGTTGAGCTCGAAAAAGTCCTAGGCGAAACCGATCGCTACATAGATCTAGCCGTCATTACCCACCCCCAACTTGACCACTTCAATGGCTTTAACGAAATCCTGGAGCGCTACGAAGTCGGCGCCTTCATTGTTAACGGACGTGGCGTCGAACTAAGGGAGTGGGAAAATTTAATCGCCAAAATTAAGGAAAAGAAAATTCCGGTTATTATTTTGACTGCCGGTGATAAAATTAAAAATGCGCAAAATAAAATTAACATTCTCTCGCCCGATCAAAACTTTATTCAAAGCGGCGAGTTGAACGACACCTCGCTTGTAACTAAAATCGAAACCGGAAATCTAAAAATTCTTCTAACCGGCGATATCGGACAAAATTTAGAGAAATATTTAGTTCAAAAATTTGGCCCAGCCCTCAAAGCCGACATCTTGAAAATTCCTCATCATGGTTCAAAATATTCTTCAAGTGACGAGTTCCTAAAAAATGTTAACCCTGAGATTGCCGTTATCGAAGTAGGGGATAACCGCTACGGCCATCCAACCGAAGAAACTCTCGCCCGACTCGGTAAAACCGACATCCTCAAAGTTTTAAGAACCGATCGAGATGGCACCATAAAAACCGTCGCGGAGGACAGCCGCTTGAAATTTTTTTCGGCCCAAATTGACAAATAAATCATTTCCTTCAATATTTAAAACAGTTCATATTTAACCGAAAGGGGGACGTGAATGTTAGAAACCACCGACAGCGCTTTAAAGTTGACCCTCATCGCGCTTAGCTCCCTACTCATCCTTAAACTCCTGATCGCGTTTCTAAAAAAAGGCCGGGCAGTCCAAACCGATAACCTGGACACTATGCTGACCGGAGCTGTTCTGGCTTTATTGGGCTTGATCACAAGCCTCGCGCCGTTTTTATCGGCAAAACCCCCGCTTTTGAATATCATCCTAGGCGGACTTCTCTCATCAGGAGGCTTAGGACTCCTTGGACTAGGTATCCACCAATCCCTAAAACCAAAAGTGTAGTTTTGTGGCCGTTTCACTCGAAACGGCCATTATTATTTATCAACCAATGTTCTATAATTAACGTAGACTTACATGTGTTTCATGCTTCATGATTCATGACTCTTTTAATAAAAAACGTTCAAATCGTCGGTTTCGACCAAAAACTCCCTGACAAACTCGATGTCTTCGTAAGCGGTGATAAAATTACTGCTCTCGGTCGCTTTCCAGGAAAAACCGCTGACAAAATCATAGACGGACAGGGAGCCTATCTCTCCGCTGGCTTCATCGATCTCCATACCGAGTCTGACCACTACCTAAGTCTTTTCTCTAACCCTAGCCAAGTCGACTTCCTAAAACAGGGGATAACCACGATCATCGGTGGTCTATGCGGCGCTTCTCTTGCCCCCCTAATCTACGGCAGTCTTGAATCCGTCGAGGAATGGACAGACACGAGAGAGATCAACGTTGACTGGCATTCGGTTAACGAGTTTCTCCGCCTGATGGACAAAAAACCGTTAGGGGTAAACTTTGGCACCCTGATTGGACACAGTACCATCCGTGAAGCGCTCATCGGCAAACCCCCGAGAACTCTCACAAAAAACGAACTTAATGTTTTTGGAGAAACGCTAAAACGAGCGCTTCAAGAAGGCGGCTTTGGCCTTTCAACGGGTCTTGGCTACGCCCAAACCAAAGATACCCCATACGCCGAAATTAAAGCGCTGGCCACCGTCGTAAAAAATCTGGACGGCATCTATTCCACCCACCTGCGGAATGATAGCGATGGCCTCCTCGAATCCATGGAGGAAACCATAAAACTCTCCAAAGAAACGGGGGTCAAAACAATCGTGAGCCATCTTATCCCAACCGAAAACTATGAAACCGCTTACGAAAAAACTCTGGAAAACATAAATGCTCTGGATGAAAAAATTGATTTTCACTTTAGCGTTTACCCATCCAACAAGAGAATCCTCAAACTCTACACCTTCCTTCCGAGCTGGGCGCAAAAAGACAATCTGAAGGTCATGAATTTGAGCCTAGAGGACGAATGGCTGAGATCAAAAATCTTAAAGGACCTGCCGGAAGTTAAACCGTCAGATTTTCTAGTTGCCCAAGCTCCTGGAAATGATTCGTTGGTAGGTTACACCCTAAACGAAATCAAAAAACTTTATTCGCTTAAAAGTTACAAGGAATCACTACTGAAACTAATGATCTCAACTAAACTCCAAGCCACAATTTATTACCAAAATATAAACCGTGACCTCTTGAAAAAAGCCGTGAAAAGCAATCGGTCATTAGTGGTCTCAAACGCAGCGAGTATTGCTCCGAATAACCGAATCAAAACTATGAAACCAGATCGAGCCGTCTCCGCCTTTCCAAAATTCCTATCTCTGGTGGAGGAGGAAAATATCCTAGATCTGGAAACTGCTATCCGAAAAATAACTTCGACTCCCGCGAAAAAACTTGGCCTCGCTGGAAGGGGAGTGGTAAAAGAGGGTTACTTTGCGGACCTGGTGGGATTTCGTGACAATCGAGTTAACTTTGTAATCGTAAACGGTCAAGTAGCCGTCGAAAATGGAGAATACACCGGCCTCCGTTCTGGCAAAATATTGAGGCACAAAGCTTAAGCGAGAAAAACCTAAGCCCCATGGTTCCTGAAATAAACTAATGTTCTCGAAGTCCGGGCACCACCCAGATTATTTCCTAATGGCCCTCATCATAAGCCTAGCGCTTTTTGGTTTAGTTATGCTCTCAAGCGCCTCCTCGGAACTCGGGAAAATAAAGTTCAATGACAGCTACTACTACTTAAAACATCAAGCCATAAATGGCTTATTTATCGGCATTATAGGGTTCTTGATAGCTTTCAAGATAAACTACCAGGCTTATAAACGCTTCGCTTTGCCACTTCTAATACTTAGCCTAGTCCTGCTTGCCTTGGTTTTCACGAGCCTTGGCGTAAAAACTGGCGGAGCGACCCGATGGCTAAAAATCGGTCCCGTAAGCTTTCAACCAGCTGAAATTCTTAAACTAACTTTTGTCATCTATTTAGCCGCCTGGCTAAGCAATCCTAAGAATAATCGCGAAAAAAACTTTTGGTCGGGATTCATTCCGTTTCTAGTCATTATTGGCGTTATCGCCAGCTTGCTTCTCCTGCAACCCGCAACCAGCATGGTCGCGATCTTAATCGGCACTGCCCTCGTCGTTTATTTTCTTGGTGAAGCCAAGGTCAAATTTTTGCTCGCCGTTTTTGGTTTGGCCATTTTAGGCATCGGTCTTATAATCTACTTAACGCCTTACCGACTAGAAAGAGTCAAAACTTTTTTTAGCCCCAGGAGCGATTCCTTGGGTTCGAGTTACCACATAAACGAAGCCCAAATCGCTATTGGTTCTGGCGGTATCACGGGAGTTGGCTATGGAAACTCTCGAACTAAAACCAGCTTCTTACCAGCCCCGATCGATGATTCTATCTTCGCGGTAACTGCCGAAGAGTTGGGGTTCATTGGTTCCGGGAGTCTTATCGCCGTTTTTGCCGCTCTCACCATCAGACTGTTCTGGTTGGCAAAAAATTTGCGGGACAAATTTGGCCAACTAATTCTTGTTGGGTTCGGAAGCGTCATTGGTATTCAATCCATAATCAACATTGGCGCTATCTCTGGAGTTTTCCCGTTAACTGGTGTCCCGCTTCCTTTCATAAGTTACGGCGGAACCGCTCTAGCAGTTTTCCTCACGATAGGCGGTGTAGCTTTGAACATTTCAAAATACACGAAAAAATGAACAACACCAACCTAAAAATACTTTTTGCCGGCGGGGGAAGCGGCGGACACATTTACCCACTCATCGCCGTTATCGAGGAAATCAAAAAAATTGCGGCAGCGAATAACCTTAGCCTAGAACTCTCCTACATGGGCCCAAAGGACGAATTCAATAACCTACTCCTGGGCGTAGGTGATTTAAAAATTATCCCAATCTTCGGAGCCAAAGTTCGTCGTTACTTTTCTTTTGCCAATCTACTTGATGGGCCCAAATTCGTCATCAGCATTTTTCAAGCCATCTTAAAAACCTTTTGGCTAATGCCGGACGTTACCTTCTCGAAGGGAGGAACTGGAGGTTTCCCGGTGGTTTTTGCCAGTTGGTTTTTTAGAATACCCGTTATTATTCATGAATCCGACGCCATCCCTGGCGTCACCAATCTCTTGTCTGCAAAGTTTTCAAAAAGAGTTGCCGTTAGTTTTGAAAAAGCCAGTCAGTATTTCGACCAACAAAAAACCGCTTGGGTTGGCTCACCGATCAGAAGCGACTTGGACGAATTCCGAATGGATCAAAATTCTGCAAAAGAACAACTCCAGTTCAACCCAGAAGAACCCCTCCTTTTGATCCTGGGCGGTTCGCAGGGGTCAACTCGGCTGAACGAATTTCTCATCACCAACTTGGCTGATCTGATCAAAGACACCCAAATCCTTCACCAAGCTGGGTCAGCCAATTTTAACGAAGCCAAAAAATTATCTCGAGCCGCCTTGAGTGAAACTACCCTCCAGGAGGAAATTAAACACCGCTATCAAATCGTTCCGTTTCTAGAAAATGATCTTAAATACGCCCTCACGGCTGCCGATCTAATTGTCTCTCGAGCCGGAAGCGGCACTATTTTTGAAATCGCCGCCTTCGGCAAACCAGCCATTCTCATCCCTCTCCAAGAATCCGCTAACGACCATCAAAAAATGAATGCTTTCGAGTTTACCAAAAACGGCGGGGGAGTAGTAATTGAAGAAGAAAACCTTTTGCCCCATATTTTTCTCAACCAAATTCAAACCCTTCTCAAAGACAAAAACAGCCTCAGCCGCATGGCCATCGCTTCAAAAAGATTCTATAAAACTGGCGCGGCTAAATCCATAGCCGAAGAAATTCTCAAACTGTCGCAGTAACAAAAAAGCAGCTCGTGAGAGCTGCTTTAAATTTATTCTTCCGACCTCTTCCAAAAACCCCATTTAATTCTGTCGCACTCATTCATCTGAATCGTGAACTCTTCGTCGGTTCGCCGACATTGGAATCTAAAACCGCAACTATTAACGCAGGGATTCGGTGAGTACACTGCCGTACACATCCCCACCCCCAAGTCGATCGGGTAACAACTATCACAAACCGGACAAGCCATCTCTAAAACCTTAGGCTTGTTAAAATTCACTTCCGGTTTAGGAATTTCCACGAAAACACTCTCTGACTCAACGGTAGCGTAGGTCGGGTAACCAGAAACCACTTGCCGCGTAGTATCTAAAGACCCAGAGTCGGGCTTAATAATCTGGGCGGTCTTTCCTTCTGCAAAAACTACGCCTAGAGCCATTACCAAAACCAGAACTAACCACCCAACCAGTTTAATTGATCTCAACTTCCGCCTCCCCTTCGGTTTAAATGTTCTCCATACAAAATAAGTAAAAATCCTTAAAAAATCAATGGAAACGTGTTAAAATCATACACTATGAATCCCGGCCCAAAAAAGCCCGTCCGGGTCCGTTTGGCGCCCTCGCCAACCGGATCACTTCATATCGGCACCGCGCGTACGGCTCTTTTTAACTGGCTTTTTGCTCGGCAAAATAACGGCAAATTCATATTAAGACTAGAAGATACCGACAAAGAAAGGTCAGAAAAGAAATTCGAGAAGGAAATTCAGGAAGGCCTAAAATGGCTTGGCCTCACCTGGGACGAGGGTCCCATTCTGAATCAAGACAGTTATTTAGGTGAATTTGGTTCTTACCGACAAAGCGAAAGAATCGAAGTCTACAAAAAATACCTCCAAAAGTTACTGGACGAAAAAAAAGCTTATTACTGTTACTGCACTAAAGAAGAACTGGAGGCCGAACGCCAAGCTATGATCGCCGAAGGCCTTTCTCCGAAATACAACGGTCACTGTCGTAACCAAATTAACCCAAAGAGTGACCGCGAACCACAAGTCATTCGGTTCGTAACCTCAGAAACAAAAATAGAATTCACCGATTTGGTTCGGGGAAAAGTTATTTTTGACGGGTCACTTTTCGGCGACATGGTAATCGCCAAAAACCTCGAAACCCCACTCTATAACTTCGCGGTTGTTGTTGACGATGAAGAAATGAAAATATCTCACGTCATAAGAGGTGAGGACCATCTTTCAAACACCCCCAAACAAATCCTCATGCAAAAAGCGTTGGATTTTGAAACTCCGATTTACGCCCACCTGCCCCTCATCCTGGCTGCCGATCGAAGCAAACTGTCAAAACGCTACGCCGAAACCTCCCTCCTCGATTATCGGGAAAAAGGCTATCTCTCCAGCGCCTTACTAAATTTTATGGCCCTCTTGGGCTGGCACCCAGAAGGCGATGAAGAGGTGATGAATCTTCAGGAAATGACCGAAAAATTCGACATCAAGAAAATTCAGAAATCGGGCGCGGTTTTCAGCCCTGAAAAGCTCACTTGGCTAAACAGCCAACACATAAAAAATCTTTCTAACCAAGAACTCTTTAGTATCTTAAGCGCCGAATTGAAGAAAAAAAACATACTCGCAGAAAAAGAATTTCTGTTAAAACTAATCGAAATCGAAAAAAATCGTCTTAAAACAATCAATGACTTTATTCCTCAAACCAGTCTTTTTTTCGAGTTACCCGACTACGAAGCGAAACTGCTAAAATGGAAAGATGAAACTCTTCCCGAAGTCGAAACAAGCCTTTTAAAATCCCTTGGAGCTGTGGAAAAAATGAGTGAGAAGGAATTCACGGCTGAAAACATCAGAGAAGCTCTTGATTCCGTAGTTGATTCAACTAGTCGTGGTCAAATTTACTGGCCCCTTCGAGTAGCTCTCTCTGGCCAAAAAGCCTCCCCCGACCCTGCTGAAATTGGAAGCATCATTGGTAAAAAAGAAACCGAAAAAAGAATTAAGCTCGCCATAGAGAAAGTAACTAACACACGAGAAAATCGCTATGATCAATCTAGCTAAAAAAATAATTTTATTCTCCGTTGTTCTTTCTTCGGTTGTAACCTCCAATCTGACCTTGGCGGTAGATTCAGCTGAGGTAAATCTTAGCCGAGAGGAACTAGAAAGCCGTATCCGCTCCCAAAGCCTTGAACTCGAAAAGCTAAACCGAGAGCTCGCCGAAACCCAAGAAAAACTTCAGGACACTAAAACGGAAAAGGTTGGGCTCCAAAAAGAGTTAACGACTATTAAAAATAATATTTCACAACTCAATCTGAGCATCCGCGCCGACAAGGTCGCGACCGAGAAGCTTTCCCTAGAAATAGACTCGCTGAAATACGACATCCAGGACATTGAACTCTCAGTCGATGACAAACGCGACGCCATCGTTCAACTCCTAAGACGCCTTCAGAGAAACAGCCACACCAATCTCCTAATAGTTTTACTCAAAGGAAATAGCTTAGCCGAAAACCTCCTAGAAGCTCAATCTCTAACTGACACAAGCTCACAACTCGGCATCGAAATTGGCGGCCTAGATGAACTGAGAGGTGCTAAGGTAAGAAAAGTCGGTGATATAGATGCCAAACTCGTTGAAATATCCGAGCGAAAGAGAAATTCGGAAAATAAAAGAATTATTATCGAGGACCAAGAAGATACTAAGGAAACCCTCCTCGCGAACACTAAAAACAAAGAAAGCATTTACAATCAGCAACTGAAAGAACTCGAGAAAAAGCAAGAAGAAATAGCGGCTGAAATTGAAAAAGTTGAAACCGAACTGCGCAAACAGATCGATCCTAATCTTCTGCCCACCCCCAGACCAGGCGTTTTTCTCTGGCCGGTTAAAACTGTAAAAATAACCCAAAGATACGGTGTAACTGAATTTGCCAAAAAAAACTACCGCGGCCAGCACCACAACGGACTTGACCTCGGCGGACCGATCGGAACGCCCATCTTAGCGGCCGGAGATGGCATAGTAATCAACGTAGCCGATCAAGATCAGTACAGAGGTTGCCGCGGCGGGGCTTACGGCAAACTCATCGTCGTCAAACACAAAAACGGCTTAACCACTCTTTACGCTCATCTCTCACGATTCATCGTTTCAATCGGCCAGGAGGTCAAGGAGGGCGAGGTAATCGGTTATATGGGAAAAAGTGGTTGGGCTACCGGCCCACACCTTCACTTTACTGTTTTTGCCAATAACACGCTGACTCCAGCTCGAGCTGGTTTTCCGGAAGGAACCAAGGCCTCAAGAGTCTGCGGTCCGATGCCAGTCGGTGGTGACCTAGATCCTGAGCAATACCTCTAAATGAAATTAGTTGAGGATCAAAAGGAGTGGGACAAACTTGTCTTCGCCCAGAATGGATCCTATCTCCAATCGTGGGAATGGGGAGAGCTTCAGAGAAATCTTGGCCGAGAGGTGTTCCACGTCTCGGTAGCTGACTTATCCGCCCTACTCATCAAATACAAATTACCGTTTGGCTTAAATTATTTTTACGTTCCTCGCGGCCCAAGCGGGTCCCTCAAAAAACTAGAAATTCTAATCTCGGAAATTCAAAAACTAAAAGAGAGGCACAAGGTCATCTTCTTAAGGGTTGAACCGGCGGTTGAAGAAAACACCGAGGACAAAAAAATCCTTCAGGTTCTAGGTTTTAAAAAGAGCAAACAGGTTCAGCCAGAAACTACCGCAGTTTTGAACCTGAAAATCAAAGAGAGTGAACTATACGAAAAATTAGATAAAGATACACGCTACGCCATCAAAACCGCCCAAAAAAGAGGAGTAAAAATCATAAAGATTGAATCTACTAAAGAGAAATTGGAAAAATTCAATGAGTTTTGGGAAATATTCGAAGCCACCAACAAACGCCACGAGCTCCGAACCTACCCAGAAAAGTATTACCGCGAGGTTTTCGCGCTGACCGGCAACTGTCGATCAAAAATTTTCCTGGGTCAGGTAGGGGACAAAACAGTCAGTGCTGCCCTAATAATTCACTTTGCCGAAAGCTCTACCTATGGCTTGGCTTCTTCTCTGGAGGGTTATGGTAAATTCAATGCCCCATCTCTGCTTTTATGGGAAGCCATTCTCGATGCTAAAGCCAACGGCCTTAACATTTTCGACCTGTGGGGTATTGATGAAAATAATAAAAAATGGTCAGGCATAACGTCTTTCAAAAAAAGCTTTGGGAGTCAAACTGTAAAATATATTGGCACCTGGGACCTCGCTTTAAATAAAAAATGGCACTTCCTATTCCAGCTTATTAAAAAGTTTAAATGAAAAAAATTATCAAAAAATTAATTCCGAAATTCCTGATAGGTTGGTACCATTGGCTCCTGCCCTACCTTGGCGCGGCAATCTATGGGCTCCCTTCAAAAAAAATGGTGATAATCGGCGTAGTCGGCACCCGAGGCAAAACAACCACGGCCAAATTTATCTGGTCATGCCTTCGAGCCGCCAACCACCAAACCGGCTTAACTAGCACCGCTACGATTCACCTAGGTGAAAAGGAAATTCTAAACCCTTATCACATGACCATGCCCGGTCGTTTCGCGATGCAGAAAATGTTGAGAGCAATGGTGCGAGCAGGATGCAAGTACGCTGTAATCGAAACCCCATCAGAAGGCATTGAGCAATGGCGACACCACGCTATTCGTTACGATGTCGCGGTTCTAGTTACGCTCTACCCGGAATATCTAGAAATTCATGGCTGGGACTATGAACGACTAAAAATGATGAACCGAAAAATATTTTCTGCGCTCGGAAAAAACCAACGAAAAACTATTGACGGCAAAAAAATTCCGAAAACGATTGTTATCAACATGGACACAGAAGAAAGCGAAAAACTCCTTGAATCTGAAGCTGATCAAAAAATTACTTACGGCATAAATTCTAAGGCCAATTTTGTGGCCGAAAAAATACAAGTCACTCCGAGAAATGTTACCTTTTCAGTGAGCAATCGCAACTATGAACTAGCACTCTTGGGGGCTCATAACGTTACGAACGCTCTGGCCGCCATCGCTACCACCTCCGCTCTAGGCCTAGATTATAAGTCTATAAAAGAGGGGATAGGAAAAGTGACGAGTGTGCCAGGCCGAATGGAACTAGTGAAGACCAGTAAAAAGTATTCCGTTTTTGTTGACTACGCCCACGATGAAGTCAGTCTGAGGGCAATTCTTGAGCTCGCTAATAAAATCAAAAAAAACCGAATCATAATTCTTATCGGCGCCGAAGGTGGCGGGCGGGATAAAAAGAAAAGGCCTCGAATGGGTCAAGTGGCCGCCGAACTCGCCGATCTTATAGTAGTTTCAAATGTCGACCCCTACGACGACGATCCCCAAGAAATTATCGAGTCAATTACCCAAGCGGCAGAAAAAAATGGTAAAGTAAGAAATAAAAATCTTTTCCCGATCGAAGACAGGAGAGAGGGAATTCAGAAAGCCTTGTCACTGGCTCTTGAGGACGATATTGTTATCATTACGGGGAAAGGAGCTGAACAATCAATGATAATCACAAACAAAACGATTCCGTGGGACGACCGAGAAGTGGTCAGACAAGAATTAGAAAAAACTACTTTCGGTTTGATATAAGACAATAAGATATGCGCAAAAAAAACCTCGCCCTACTTTTTGGAATTGGATTAATTATCACGTTCGCCTCGACTCAAGTTCATTCAGCCGATGAAGAATGGAACTACGGCATTAAAACTCCTAACCAAGCTTTGCGAGAAGTTTTCGAACCCGTTCGAAACTCATTTTATCGCGCCATAGAATTTGTGAAAAATATCGTGGTCAAAATTTACGAAATCATTAAAATCATATTTTGGTGGCTTTTTGATCTAGTTCGACCAGCTTTTACTTTTATTGACGGCTGGTTCGAAAAAATAACCGGACTCACAATCGGCGAAACCTTTGGCAAAATTGGCGGATTTTTTGTATACCTAGTGGACGCCATAGCCAATGCGCTCAAAAAGGTTTTTTCGATAATCTCAGTCAGGAAATAGGGCGCAATTATTTTACGATGGCTATTATTTATTGCCGTTGTAAAATAATTGCTGGCTTTCACGACAGTATTCTGGATAGACACAAAACACAAAAAAGGTGAGGGTACCCAATAGCGAACACCCCTCAAGCCTCATGAATAATACTGTCGTGAAAGCTATATTGTGCGACAGATAACATACGTTGCAAATGCCTAGAAAAACCCTCCCCCAGTCAAAACCGGTAGCCCATTTTATAGGTATCGGTGGCATAGGAATCAGCTCTCTAGCTCGCTGGTTTTTAGCTCAAAATTGGGTGGTGAGCGGCTCTGACATCTCAAGTAGCGCTAACATTACGAACCTTAGAACGGAGGGCGCTAGAGTCAAAATTGGCCATAAAAAAGCTAACTTGCCAAAAAGAGACCTAAATATGGTCATTTATAGCCCCGCTATTAGACCCGACAATCCAGAGATGGTTGAAGCAAAAAAGCGGGGCCTAAAACCCCTTTCCTACCCCGAAACCCTGGGCTGCCTAACCAGAGTCTACAAGACTATCTCTATCGCGGGGAGTCACGGTAAGTCCACCACGACCGCGCTCGCCGCGCTCACGCTCATCAAAGCCAAGCTCGATCCTAATGTTATCATCGGCACTAACCTTAAAGGATTTGGCAATAAGAATTTTCGATACGGGCGTTCCAAGTGGCTCGTTATTGAAGCTGATGAATGGAAAGCTTCTTTCTTAAATTATGAAAGCGATGTCATCATCGTTACCACGATCGACAAAGAGCATTTGGATTTCTATAGAGACCTCTCGGACGTCAAGAAAACATTTCTGAAATTTATGAGCAGAACTAAACCTGGCGGCTCGCTTATACTCAACCAAGACGACAAAAATCTTTCCTCCCTTAAATCCCCTATTTCAAAAATCGCAAAAAAACGGAGTCTGGAAGTTGTCTGGTATTCGGCCAAAAAAGCAGAGTTAAAAAAAATTCTCCGAATTCCCGGTGATCACAATATCTCGAATGCGAGTGCAGTTTTAGTCATGGCTAAGATTTTAAAAATTAAAAAATCGATTGCCCTAAAAGCGCTCGGTTCTTATACCGGCGCCTGGCGCCGGATGGAGTTCAGAGGATTCCTTATTCATGATTCAAGATTCAAGATTCACGTTTACGATGACTATGCTCACCACCCAACCGAAATAAAAGCTTCCCTCCAAGCCTTTCGAGAAAAATTCCCTGAAAAAAAACTTATCTGTGTCTACCAACCCCACCAAGCTAAACGCCTTAAATCTCTCTTCAAAGAATTTACCGAATCATTTTCACTAGCTGATTTTCTCATCATTATTCCCGTCTACGAAGTTGCTGGCCGAGACAAAGTCACCTCAACTTTTACCTCAAAAAAGCTGGTCGAAGCCATCCGCAAAAAATATCCACGAAAAAAGGCTTACTATCTCCCCTCCCCTAACCGGATCAATAAATTCCTACCCAAAATCCTCGATAATCAAGGTTTTAAACTTCATGATTCATGTATCATCATGATGGGCGCCGGTGACATTGTCGATTACACGCCCTCCCTCCTTCCTTCCCATGGGTAAGTTTTTTTTACTCCTTATATTTACATTCTTTTCTCTTGTTGCGATTAGTTCTACCCTTGAAACCCTTGGCTTGATCGTTCGCGGTGAATACTCAAAAACAGACTCGTCGGCCCAACTGAAAAATTCTCCGCTTCTACCCGGAAAAAACAGCACTGTTTACATTTCTCAAGGGTACGGCCGAACGGAGTTTGCTCAAATAAGACTTGCCGGCAAGCGACATAACGGCATCGATATTCCCGCTAAACTCGGCACTCCCGTCCTAACACCAACCAAGGGCAAAGTGATGGCAGTCGGCAATCAAGAACTTTACTGTCCGAGACGAGGGTACGGGAAATTTGTAATTGTCGAGAGCGACAAAAGCGACTTTTTCTTTCTTTTTGCCCATCTATCAAAAATCAGTGTTAAAGAGAACCAGGATCTTGACCTCAAAGAAAAAATTGGAGAGGTCGGCCGCACCGGTCTCTCGACCGCGCCCCACTTGCATTTTTCAGTCTTCAAGAAAGATGGTTTTAGAATGGATCAAGAAAACGGCTGCGGCCCGAACCCGAAGGGAAAAGACGTAAACCCAGTCCCCGTCTTAGAATCCCTGGGGTAAAACAAAATTGCTGCTTTTCGTAAAAACATCCCTCCAATCATAAAATCAACCGAAACTCATCAATCCCAAACCAAATCATAAGTTCAATCACAGAACGAAAAGAAGTATAATACCCCCACTTATGTATAACGATTTTCAAACTAGCGAAACCTTCAAAGAAAAAAACGGCTATGACGTGGGTGGCGTTTGGTACCCTCGCGTCACCAAAATTGTTGATATTAAAGCCAAACCGGCTCTTTACCGATTTTACGCGGGTGTGAAAAATTTTGCCGAAGGCGAGTCTGTAAAAAATAAATCCGCCAGCGAAGGCACGGCAGTTCATGAAGCCGTCGAAGCCATCCTTTTGGGACGAGAGCCAAAAAACGATCCCAAAATCCAACCAGCGATAAAATCGTTTCAAGATTTCATAAACCAAAAAAACATTCACGTCACTGAAGATTTTGTGGAAAAAAGAGTAGTCAATCACAACCACCGTTACGCCGGCACCGTCGACGCCGTGGCCTTCATTGATGGCAAGCTTGGTGTTTTAGATATCAAAACCTCTCAGGCCATCTACCGTGACTACAACCTCCAAACCTCCGCCTATATGGATGCCCTGAAAGATGAATTCACTGGCCTCGAAACCCGCTGGATTCTAAAAATTGACCAAATCCAAACCTGCCAATTCTGCGGCGCTCGTCGAAGATTAAAAGGTGGCATCGAAAAAATAAAACCGAACGGTCGTCTCCCCTGCCTCGAACACGCTTGGAGTGAAATGAGGGGTGATATTGAGTTTCAGGAATTCCCTCATTGGCAAAACGACTTCGCGGCCTTCCTTGGAGCTAAAAAACTCTGGGAATGGGAAAACGAATCTTCGCTGAAAAAAATTGGCTACCTGTAGTAGTGGGATTTGCTATAATTAAGGCGATATGCCTCAACAAGTTTTGCTCCAAGAACTTTCCTCGCCCGGCTGTCAGCACTGTTTAGAATTCGAAAAATTTTGGCGATCGATTGAAAAGGAATGGCCTAATGTAGAATACAAAAAATCGGATATCACGACTCCCGAAGGCCGTGAACTCATCCAAAAATACATGATTATGGCCTCCCCGGGGATCATTATCAATAACGAACTTTTTTCTACGGGTGGATTCAGTAAAGACAAACTACTTACCAAACTGAAAGAACTTTCTGGGTAACCAAATAAAAAACCGAATGTCATTCCTAAATAAAATTGGTGTCGAATGGTCTCTCCGCCTTGGCTTGGGAATAATGTATCTATATTCTGGGTTTGATCTCATGAAACACCCGGGAAGTTGGCATTGGGCTCTCCCCTACTGGCTTTCGGGATGGATAGAACAAGTTGTGGCCGTGAACACCTATTTAAGAGTTCAGGGATTCATAGAAATTTTGATGGCCCTGATTTTTTTGGCTTGGTTTCTAAAACCAAAAATCGTCTTTTGGGTAGCCCTCCTTTCAACTCTCGAACTTTTTGGAATTCTTGTTCTCGCCTTCATCCCATTCAAGGAGGCAAACTTTCTAATTACCTTCCGAGACATCGGGCTTTTAGGCGCCAGCCTGGCGCTAACCGGCTTGCTGTGGAAAAAATCAGAGTCACCAGCAGTCCGAAATGCTACAATTTAAGCGAGTAGAAACTCGTTGTTTAGCGATAACGCATGGAAGAAATTTCAGGATTTAGAAAGATTTTAATTACCCTTCTTTTTGTACTTTTCGCCGCTATTGCGCTCGGTTTAATTTGGTTCTTTCTTTGGAGTCCAGCTAGTCCCGTTGGTGCCGGCTGGTACCTTTTTAGTTTTGCGGCGGGACTATCCATGATCGTGCTTCCTTGCACCCTGCCGCTAGCCTTCGTCATTGTCCCTCTTTCAATGGGCAAGGGCGCGGTTAAAGGTTTTACAATCGCCGTCGCCTTCGGCATCGGAGTCGCCTTCACACTAAGTCTCTATGGAGTCTTTGCGGCAGTTCTCGGCAAGGTCGCCATTGGTTCACTCGGTGCGCCCCTAGAAGTCGTCAAAAACTGGCTCTATTTTGTCGCTGGAACTTTTGCTTTCCTCTTTGCTCTCGGCGAACTAGGCCTAATCCGCCTTCGAATGCCATCTTACAGCGGAGCCTTTCCGGGGTTCATCCAGAAGCAGAAGGATGTCCTAAAGGCCCTGCTCTTAGGGCTCTTCCTGGGAAACATTGGTGTTGGCTGTCCGCATCCAGCCACTCCGGTGATTTTGACTCGCATCGCAGTTTCCGGCGACGTTTTTTATGGCTGGCTTCTCTTTTTTACCCATGCCGTCGGACGAGTTTTGCCACTCATCTTCCTAGCCATCCTAGCCATCCTAGGGGTCAATCTCCTCGCCGGCCTAGTTAAAAACAAAGATAGAATCCAACGAGCCACTGGGTGGGGCATGGTTTTGGTTGCGGGTTTCATTTTAGTACTAGGGCTTTTTTCCCACGATTGGTGGGTAGCCTCTGGTCAACACACCTTCCTCGAAGAGCTAACTGGCGAAGAGAAATTCCTCGGGATTGTCTCGGAGAGGTTAAATCTAGCCGCTCCCCACGCGCACGGCCTGCCACCGGAAACCTCGACCGGACTTTTTAGTCTGCCGATTAGTTGGGGCACCTGGGTTTTACTTTTCCTATGGATCACGCCGCTATTTTGGTATTACTTAAGAAAAAGGAAAGCGACTCAAGCGCTACTAGACTCGCCTGAAAAAGAAAGCGCGAAAAAAAACCTCCCCTACCATTTTTGGACTATTATTTCTGTCTCTTTAGTTCTAATTCTGGTTTTTGGTTATGTTTTGCCTCACCGCTTCAGAGAAAAGGCCCAAGCTCACGGCATAGAAGAGATGATGGATGAGCACATGGAGGATGGGCATATGCAAGACAGCGAAATGATGGGCGACGAGAGTCACGCCGGAGCTCACGAAAGTTTTTATCACGAGGAAACTGAGGTTGCTGAGGGAATAGTAGTTAGTCTGGTTGTAACGCCCGACAAACCCGAAAGTGGAGACCAAACTCAACTGGGATTTTCGGTAAGAATCAGACCGGATAATAACTTTGTTACCGAAGCGGACCTAGAAATCCAGCACGAGAAAAAAATGCATGTAATCGGGGTCAGGGATGATCTAACCAACTTCTTTCACATTCATCCAGACATGAAAGTCGAAGAAAGTGGTTTGTTTACCATCGAACACATTTTTAAAGAACCGGGCTATTTCAAGATTTGGTCAGAAATAAAATATAAAGGAGAAAACCATGCCTTTGGCCACCCAATAGTTCCGGTCGCAGGCGCAGGGCCCGCGTCTAAACTAGAGAAAGAAATAGTAAAGAGCCGAATTGTCGATAACTATCAGGTAACTTTGGACTATGCGGAAGTTGGTTTAGGCAACAACCACGTGGACTTTGAAATTATGGATTCCTTTGGTCATTCAGCAAAACTTGAGAATTACTTAGGCGAAAAAATGCACCTCGCCCTCATCTCTGAAGACCTGAGTCAATTTATTCATACTCACCCAGATGCGGCTGGTCACGGTAATCTCCCCGAGGGTGACGGTCACACCGACCATAGTCACACACTGATGGATACCAAAAACCCCACGCAAGTCGCTAACGCCCTAGAGGCCTTGGCCCACGGTGGCGAGACGGAGGAAGCTACAACCACCGTAAGTGGAGAAACCGAAGCCGACCATGTCGGTTTCACCTTACCAATTAAAAAAGCTGGCTTCTATAAAGTCTTCGCGCAATTTAGACCAGAGGGAACAACCCTGGAAGCAGACGCCTCCTTAGTCGCTGAATTTTGGATTGAGGCTAGAGATTCCCAAATTGCAGTTGAGAAAAGTGGCGAGGGTGCCGCTTGGTGGCGAAATTTAATAGTCTCCATCATTTTGATCTTCGTTTTGAGCTGGGCTGTCAAAAAATATATTACCGTCCCTCCGGTAGTTATGAAAAAATAACGGGATGAATAAATACTTCTGGATAGCCATCGTCGGAGTTCTAATCATTGGGGGAGGCATTATCTATCGGGTAGCTTTCTTAAAGTCCGAAGACAAACCCCTCACAACCGGCGAAGTTGTAAAAGTAACGGTGACCGCGGTAAAAGACGCCTGGCTTTTTGAACCCGAAGAAATCGAGGTTAATCGGGGCGACAAAGTCATCATGACGGTCGTAAATAAAGATAGTTATGACCACGGTATCGCGATTGACGCGCTCGGCGTGTCCCAACGGATGCCAGCTAACGAAACGATCGTGGTTGAGTTCGTAGCTACCCAACCCGGTGAATTTCCATTTTACTGTTCCGTACCCTGCGGCGAAGGTGAATACAAAGGGACCAAACGTACTCATTTCGACATGATTGGCAGAATCAAAGTGAGGGATATCATTAAGGAAGATACCAATCCCCTACCTAATCAATAGTCTCTAACGAATAAAATATATCATCAAAAAGTTATAAGTTAATTAGTTAATATTATGGCCAAGTACGTCTTAAAAGTTAATGGAATGCAATTATGCGTCGTCTCGCGTTGCGAGACTCTTTCAAAACCCTCGGTTTTGAATTGTTTCCGACACGGGAGAAACCTGTCGCTTTCTCCCGAC
>VMFW01000005.1 GCA_007376265.1 Parcubacteria group bacterium Gr01-1014_20 | reverse complement strand
ATCGCCTGAAACACTTAGGGTGCCGTCGCCACCTCTCTCCCCACCTCCAATTCTAGAAAAAGCAAAAGCGGCGAAACTTGTAAGAGCCGCCAAAACCAAAAAGCCAGACACAAGCTTTTTAAGATCCACCATCTACATCTATTATAGCTCGCGGAAGCCCTAAAAATATCTAAAGATATCCACACCACCCACCGAAAGTTGTCAGTCAATCGCTAAGCAAACGTTCACTTTGTGGTGTTTTTGAGCCGCATCGCCAACCTAGAGACTTGTGCCAGCAATAATCACCATTCCTTGGCTAAAATCAATCGGTATACACACCGGGAAAGCCGGTTCTAAGCAGACCATTGGCGTCGCCGCATAATCACCCAAAATCCATGACGCCGGAAAAGGTTTGAAAAAAGGAAAAATCCTTGAGCCAAAAGCGGAAATGAAAAATTTTCCTGGCACTGGCGGACTAACTGTTATGCTCAACCCGAAACTGCAGGGACAGGGGATGGTGATGCCGATAAGACCTCCAAAAGGGAGCGGCAGAAAGGCCTCCGCGATCTTTCGGAGGCCAAAAACATCGGCTAAGCCGCCCCAAAAACCTCGATCTTTCCCTCTAGCCAGGCCACTATACTTTCCTTTAAATTGTTCGAGGTAGTAAAAAGCGGTGTTGTTGTATTTTTTGTAGTAGCTGTCAAAGTCTGATCTGGTAATTTTATTGTCCGCCAATTTTTCTGCCTCGCCAAGAAGTTCGAGCTTAAGTTTTTCGAACGCAACCGCTTTTTGGTTGATATCTACCGCGTCGCCCGTCACTTTTACGCCCTTGAGCGTGCTGATCTTATAATCTGAAAATTCCTTCATGATAGAAAAACTATTTTTGTACTTTGAAAAATTATTTTCCCTGAGTGCCTTGTCGATTAGGTCTTCAGCAAAAAGCATGGTCTCTCCCGCTTCTTTCGAGACGGAGTAAAATCTTTCGTGCGAGAAGGTGATGTTTTGAGAAAGCAAAATCACCTGATCCATGTAGGTTGAAAAATCTTTCGCGCCAGTTACGTCTACCACAAGCTCGCTCATTAGCACCTGGGGCAACTCAAATCTTTCTTTTGGTGTCGGTAAAAATAACGGGTTGGGGGTCGTAGCGGGAGAACTCTGGTTGCCGATGTTGGTCGGAAGAGGATTGCTAATCGTTTCCGGTAAGTTGGTTATGGAAAAATCAGGAAATTGCGACGAAAAACTTTGGGCGTTGTTTTTGTTCGGTTCGGTTTTCGAAGGCGCGGGTTGGTTGAGAAAAGTCGATTCTGGAAAAGAGTTTCCTTTTTTTCCCGCTGGCAGAGAAAAATTGTTTTGATCGAGGGGCAGTAACCCACCATTTGTCGCTTGATCTGGCGGAGCGGTTTTTTTAAAAAAAGTTGGCCCAACAAAAATCGCCCCAATTAAAACAACCACAAAGACTCCCCCCATCACAATAATTTTCGCTACCATCTGTTTCTTAAATTATAAGTCCAAAACCTCAAATTTTCGAGCAATTTCAAGGATTTCTTCAACTCCCAGGTCCTGCGGCCGGTTTTTACCATCTATCCCCAAGCCCGCGAGCATAAGGGTGATCTTTTCTTTATCCGGCAGGATTTCCGCTAAATTATTCAAGACAGTTTTCCTCGGCTGTTGGAACAGAATCCTAACCATTTTATAGTAATCCCCCCCGTTGGTTCTTAAATTTTCATCTTTAACCTTTAACTTTACGACCGCCGAATCCACCTCCGGCGCCGGAGAGAAATCATTCCGCGAAAGCCCCATTATTATCGACGGCTCGGCCCACAGCTGTATTATGGCCGCGAGTCGATTCATCTTTGGTGGCACGGCAGTCATTCTTTCCGCCACTTCTAATTGAATTGTGAAGACCGAGAGCGACGGTTTGTTTATCGCGTCACTCAAAAGCCTAAAAAGTTTTCCAGTGATGTAGTAGGGGATATTCCCGACCAGTTTATAGTTTGTGGATTTTAAGTTAGAGATAACCCCCGGTAAAACTTCGAGCGCGTCGCCGGCCAACACCTCAACATTCTCCATCTCCGAAAATTTTGTTTTCAGTTCGCCAACTAAGTTTTCATCTCTTTCAATCATCACCAATCTCATCTTGTGGGTTAGAATCGCCAGCTCTTGAGTCAACTCTCCGTGCCCGGGTCCGATTTCAATTATTGTGTCTCCGGGTTTAAAATCTAAAGCCCCGGCAATTTTTTTAATCGCCGATTTATTCTTTAAAAAATGTTGTCCCAGTTTTTGTCTCATTTTCTGTTACGTGTTACGTGATTCATGATCCCTAGTTTTTAGTCCAGTGTGATATACCGCTCCTCATCATCAAAGCTTCTCCCGCCGTTAAACTCTACAATATCGCTCGGGATTTCCGAAAGAAATCGCGACGGCAAATCGTAAAAGGAAAGGCATAGATCACTCTTGGCTCGCGTCATTGCCACATACATGAGCCTTCTTTCTTCCTCAAGCTGTTCCGCATTGTCCATGGATCGATGATGAGGCAAAACCCCCTCATTCGCTCCCGCGACAAAAACCCGATCAAACTCGAGCCCCTTCGCAAGATGAATTGTCATCAAGTTCACGGATGCTATCTTGTGCTTCGTGACTGGGTCGGTTGTTTGGAGCAAGCTCACTTTTTCCAAGAAATCCTCGAGCGTCTTAAACCCCTGGGCGAAGGATAAGAGTTCGGCGATGTTCTCCTTTCGGTCCTCCGGGTTAGTTAGGTTCCTATCTATATAGTCAAAATAGGCCGTTGCTTCGATAAAGGCCGTGATGAGCGGTGCCGGTGAGGTGGCTTCGAGTCTATTTAGGGCTCTTTTTAGCTCGGCAAAACGGGCTTTCCGGAATGCTTTGAGAAGCCTCTCCTCCGCTAGCTCGTCTCCCGGGTTTGAGATGAGCCTTAATGCGGCGAGTATATCCTTAATTTCCCTCCGCTCATAAAACCTTATCCCCCCGAATATTTGATAAGGGACCCCATTTTCTATTAGCGCTTGTTCAATCGCCCTCGATTGGGCGTTTGTCCTGTAGAGGACAGCCACCAACGATCCTTTTTGTCCGAGACCCTTAAGTCCAGAGCTAATTTCTCCTGCAATCCAGTTGGCCTCGGCAAATTCATGAGGAAACTCAACAATTTTTACTCGCCCCCCAACCGCTTTTTTAGTCCAGAGCCGATCTGATTCAATCCCTTCGGGTTTTCGGGTGTTTTTGATGATAGCTGATGCGGCCGCGAGTATATTGGCGGTCGATCGGTAGTTTTCTCCAAGGAAGCACGCCTCTCCTCCGGGCCAGTCTCGACTAAAGTTTAAAAAAACCCCCAAATTCGACCCGCGCCAGGTGTAAATCGTTTGGTTGTGATCTCCCACTACGCTTAAGTTTGAGTTTTTCCCCGCTAAAAGCCGCACCAATTCATACTGGACATTATTAATGTCTTGATATTCATCAACCAGAAAGTGAGAGTAACGCTCATGATAACGCTCAAGCGCCTTGGGGTTATCTCTCAAGATCTCGACCGTCTTTAAGATCAAGTCGTCAAAGTCGAAGGCGTTGTTTTTCAAAAGTCTGTCCTCGTAGTGTCGGTAAATCTCGGAGAAAATCTTGTTGTCACCCCCGGGCATCCCCAATAGATCTTTTCTGTCCGTCATCCCATTCTTTACGCCTGAAATTTTTCCGTAAACATCTGCCGGTTTGAAATCTTTGCGGTCTCCCAAGAAGTCCTTCATCGCTTTTTTGATCAGTCTAAACGCATCATCGGCGTCGAAAATCACAAAATTGGGCTTCCGACCGACAAGATGAGCGTTTTCTCGAAGAATTTTTACCCCCAAAGAATGGAAGGTCCCAATAAACGGCAAAGCGTCATCGGCAAACCGCGTGTCGTGAGCTCGTCCATACTTTACGTTTTGCGTTTCGTTGTTTGCCACCCTCTCCGCCATCTCTCTCGCCGCCTTGTTTGTAAAAGTGAGAGCGCAAATTTTACCGGGTCGGACCCCACGTTCTATGAGCCAGGTCAACCGACTGGTTAGGGTTCTCGTTTTGCCCGTTCCCGCGCCTGCCACAATCAGGATCGGCTTATCAGGGGCCTTTACCGCCCTTTCTTGATCTGGGTTTAGTTTGGGGATACCCGACTTGTGAATTTCCATGGTTCTGCTAAGATTGAATGTATTCGTACCATTCTAGCTCAAGTAAATAAAGACAAAAAGTCACCTGGGGTGGCTGTTTTTTTGCTAATCCTGGGCCTTTTGGCGTTAAGTGGCCTCCGCGCCAGAACTAATGGCCAGGGGGGTGTTTTGGGTGGCCCGGTTTCAAACAATCCTGACTTGAACAACTCCAACCCCTCCTTTTCTCTCGCCCTCCTTAATGGAGAAGCCACAGTTGCCTCTGGCAAGCCAGATTTAATTGTCCAACCAGATTATTTTACCGATATGGGCATCCTGGGTGCCACCATCACTCCGGATCAAGATGAGACAGAGGAAGCCCTAAGCCCAGCCGGCCCCGACTTGATTCGCTCTAGGGACTACTTTACTAAGCCCGCCCAAGGTTACAATTTTGGTAAAGTTCACGGGAATAACGCCGTCGATATTGCCAATTCCTGCGGCACCATCGTTCTTGCTTCCGCCGAAGGCTTAGTCGTACCAGACAAAAACTATCCCGACGGTGAAACCGGCTGGAATGGAGGTTACGGCAGTTTCGTCTTGGTTGAACATCCAAGCGGCGCAAAGACTCGCTATGCCCACCTTGAAAAAACCTCAGTCGAGGTTGGGGACTTTGTAAAACAAGGACAAAAAATTGGCGTGATGGGATCGACCGGCAACGTTCACGGCGTCACTGGCTGCCACCTCCACTTTGAGGTTCTAGGCGCAGCGAATCCTTTTGTAAAATAGTTTCGAACCACGAAAGCGAGCCCCCTAGTTTGTTCTAAATTTTCCTAATACCATTAAACTTCTTCTCGAAGGCGATAGCTAAAAGCTTCGGCTAAATTTTCCAACGAAACTGTTTCTTTTTCTTCTAAATCCGCAATTGTTCTTGAGGTTTTGAGTAAGCGGTAATAGCCGCGAGGCGACAGCCGAGTTTTGTCCAAAGTTTTTAAAAAATTCTCTGCCGCTGGTTCGAGTTTAACCATCTCTTCGGTTTGCTTAGCGCTCATCTCGGAATTTGTTCTTATTCTCATGCCCTCGAATCTTTTTGCCTGAGCTCTTCTCGCCATCTCAACCGAAGCCTTTACGCCCTCGCTCTCACCCCCTCCGATCCGATTTTTTCGAAGCTCTGATATTTTCACCTTCGGCACTCTAATCTGCAAATCAATCCGGTCCAAAAGTGGTCCGGAAATTTTCTTTTGGTACCTAATCACTTCGTAAGCCGAACAACGGCATTCTTTTTCGTCGTCCCCATAAAATCCGCAGGGACAGGGATTCATCGCGGCCACGAGCGAAAATTTTGCCGGGAATTGGAGCGTTCCCCTAATTCGGGCGACATTAACTAATCCCGACTCGAGCGGCTGCCTCAGCGATTCTAGAACATTTTTTTGGAACTCGGGCACTTCGTCTAGGAATAAAATTCCCCGGTGAGCCAAACTAATTTCTCCCGGGCGGGGATTAGTTCCTCCGCCAACCACCGCCACAAGGGAAGCTGTTTGGTGGGGGGATCGAAACGGACGTTTATGAACCAGGCCCTCGTGGTTTAAGCCCGTCGCGCTGTAGATCTTCGTGATCTCAATCGATTCTTCGAGTGTCAAATCTGGCAGGATTCCAACCAACGCCTGCGCCAATAAGCTTTTCCCCACCCCCGGGGGGCCGATCATGAAGAGATTGTGGGCTCCCGCTGCGGCAATTGTCATCGCGCGTTTCGCGTTCTCCTGGCCTTTGATTTCAGAAAAGTCCGGCACGTCCGCGTCTTTTTTCTTGGCGGCGGTAAAAGTTGCGGCCGAAATGTTTCTTCTTTCTTCCAAAAATTCAATTGCTTGTCCCAGAGTTTCGACCGGGATCACCTTTATGTTTTTGATGACCGCCGCTTCGTTGGCGTTTTCGGCCGGGAGGATCAAATACTCAAACCCTGCCTCACCGGCCATCTCTGCAGCGTTCAACGCTCCGCTTATTGGCCTAAGCTTTCCGTCGAGCGCCAATTCTCCCAGGAAAATTTTGTTTCCCGACTCAAAGCTTTTAATTTGTCCGGTTGCGAGGAGATATCCGACGGCTATAGCGAGATCATATTGTGAGCCGGTTTTTTTGACATCGGCCGGGGCCAGATTGATCGTAATTTTTCTGTTTTCCCGGTTCGGTGGCTTTACGCCAGAATTTTTAAGCGCCGAGTTTACTCTTTCTCTGGCCTCATTTAGCGCCTTGTCCGCCAAACCCACAATATTAAAAGCGTGAAGGCCGACATTTAAGTCGACCTCCACCTCGATTAGCCTGGACGTGATTCCTTCCAATTCGGCCGAATAAACCTTAGCCAAATTCTTGAGCATGAAATATGAGGTAGTTTTTCCTCTTTAACCTATTTTCGCTCTCCACTCACAACCCTTTTTGTTTGCAAGCTTTGCAAAGTCGTGATTCTGGCACAATATTCAGAACTTCCTTGGAAATATCTTTCCCACAATTTTTACAGAGGCCGTATCTACCACCCCGAGCGCTCTCTAAGGCCTCATCTATTTCACTTAGCCGATCTCTAAGCGCTCGACTAATAGCCAGCTGATTTCCGGTTTCTTCGGCCTCGTCGGCCTCCTCCTCTTCGCTGTCGATATCATTACCCAGATCTACCGCTTTCTCATGATCCTGAATTTCTCTGAGCAACTTTTCCCTCTCTTCTTCGAGTTTCTGTTCGTATTTTTTTATCTCTTCTTTTGTGAGTGACATTAATTTATGGAGGTATTGTATGACTTATTTTGAACCTTTGTCAAAACTTTTTTACCCGATCGTTACTTGAGCACCCGAGCTGTTTTGAGGTGCCACCCACTCACGTTCTTTAGCCGGTCGGCTGGGTCAGCAATAAAACTTGTTTCAGCGCCCTTTAAATTCCGATTTGATATATAAAGGTAGTCTGGAGAGTAGAGAAACACCGCCGGATATTCAGTCGAAATTATCTCCTGGAGTTTCTGAAAATTTTCCTCCCGTCCCCCCTCGTTAGACCTTATCGCCTCCATTAGCCCATCTGCCTTCTTACTATTATAGAGTGCCAAATTCAAGCCTGGTGAGAATCTTTGGGAAGAGTGCCAAAATGGGAAAAGGTCAGAGTTAGAGTTCAAAACATTTCCAAACACAATCATCTCATAGTCTCGGTTTTTAATCACATTCCCCACTACCTCTTCCGGCGAAACGATAATCGGGTTTACTTTTACTCCTACCCCTTCCCAGCCCTCCTGAATAATCTGGGCGGTCTGCATTAAAAATGGAATTTGAGGAACAATCATGTTCACTTCGAGCTTGACTCGCGCCTTGCTAATAACCTTCTCTCTAACTCGAGCGCCCGGCACAGAAGCTTCATCCAAGTTGATTTTCCAACCCGCCCCCTCAAGAATCTTTATAGCTAAATCCGGATTTTCTTCTCCCTGAACTACCGAACTGTAGAAGTTTATTCCCGGAGGAATTGGGCCACCTTCTGTTTTGGCGCGATCCCCAAAAATTTCACTCACCATTCTTTGTTTTGGGGTAGCCAAATCGAGCGCCCTCCTTACATCTGCTTCCCGTAAAGCCAAATTTCGACTCTGGTTAATGAAAACCGCATAGTAACTTGCCAAACGATAGGTCACAAGCTCGTGACTCCTTTTTATCTGCTGAAGCATTCCAAAGGGCAGACTGGCCACCCCGTCAATTTGGCCCTTATTAAATTCTCCGACCATTTCCTCTGGATCGGTAAAAAACCTAATGAAGAAATCCTGAATTAGAGCTTTCTCCGCCACGTACTTTTCATTGACTGTGAGGTGATAGCTTTGAATAAAGCCATCCTCTCGCTTGTTAAAACCAACAAACCTAAAAGGACCGCTCCCGATTGGTTTCAGATTGTAGTCGGAAATCTTCCAATTCGGTGAAGGCACGTCCTTGAAGATGTGTCTCGGTAAAACATAAAGACTCTCTAAGTTTGTCTTGAAAAACGCATATGGTTCAGTCATGAAAACCTGAAACTCTAGTTCGCTCAAACGCTCAGCTCTTACGCCCCTCCACCCTGAGGCGATCGGCGAACCGGCTCCTGGGTCCTGTACCTTCTCTATGGTAAAAATAACATCGTCACTCGTAATTTTCTCTCCATCCGACCAAAGCATGTCTTCTTTAAGGCGGATCCTCCAGGTTTTTCCGTCTTCGGCGCCCTCTATTTTTGTAGTCATCACTTCGAGGTTGCTAAACAAAAGACGAACCAAACTCTTATCCACCTCACTCGTTGCTATTACAGGATTAATGAAAACCGGTTGTCCTAAAATTCCCTCGGTATACTCTCCGCCACTTGCTGGCACTGGTTTTGTCGATGCCTTAAAAACCGTTACCCCGATCACAATCGAACTTATAGAGAAAATAAAAAAAGCGACCAGAAAAGTCGTTTTTTCTTTTCGCGTGAAAGCAAAAAATATTTTTCTTAATCTATTCACTGCCTGAAAGTCGCTAGTAAACGAGCTGGAAAATTGTCAAGCCCACAAAGACGATCACGAGAACCACCGTTCCCCGAAAGATCATCTTCTCCCAACCCCGCCGAGTCTGATAGAGACCCCCTCCGTCACCGCCAAAAATGCCCGACAAACCAGCCGATCTCTCCTGTAATAGGATAAGCGTTATGACCGCCGCTGATATGATTATTTGAAAAAAAGTGATCATCTCTTTCTAAAAACCAAATGGAGCAAAAAGTTTAGGAAACCAATGAGAACCGAAGAATAAACTAAGGCTAAAGTATTCTCTATAGTAAGGTTATTTGAAAGCTTGTCAAGAATAAAAAGAACCATCATATTAACTAAGATTAACCCCAGCCCAAGAGTGAGAACAATGATTGGCCCAAGCAGAAGCTTGAGCACTGGTTTCAAAACATAATTTAGGCCCGTAAATATAAGCGCGATAACGAGCATCTCCCCAAAGCCTGCCGCCATCACAAAACCAGGCACCACTCTTGTCGAGAGCATAAAGATCAAGATATTCACCAAAACCACCGCCCCTGTTTTTAAGACCCACCCCATCCTATTATTCTACAACAATTGCCTAATCAGGCTTGTCCCCGTCATGTCTTCTGGTTGAGGGATGCCCATGAGTTCAAGCACAGTTGGGGCTACGTCCGCCAAAGACCCAACTGACTCACCTTCCAGGTTTTGCCAATTTTGGAACTTCCTTTTCGCAAACTTTGGACCAATCAGATAAAAAGGCACCGGACTTGCATCGTGTTGACTCTCTGGGATCCCGGTAATTGGGTTCGTGAGCTCCTCAATATTCCCGTGGTCAGAGGTGATAATGATAGTTGTTTGGTTATTAAGGCCCATTTTAAGAATCCGCCCAATTTCTACATCAATCACTTTTACTGCCTCAACCGCCGCTTGGTAATTACCAGTGTGAGCAATGGTATCGGGGTTAGCGTAGTTTGCCAAAATAAAATCAAAGGCTTGATTCTCAATCGCCTGAATAATTCTGTCCGTTATCGCCCTTGCCATCATCTCGGGGAACTCGTCCGCCTTTGGCGCCTTGATCGAAGGGATAAAAACCCGGTACTCTTCCGCGAAAGGCTCCTCAACGTAACCGTTAAAAAAATATGTGACGTGAGCGTATTTGTAGCTTTCGGCTAGTCGTAGCTGGTTTTTGCCAGCAGCACTTAAAACTTTTCCGAGCGGCCAGCTAATATTTATGGGCGGGAAAGCAACCGGCGCTCCGAATCGATCCTCGTATTTTGTCATTGTTGCCACGTACACGTTCTTAAAATTTTTTGTCGGAAAGTCTTTGAAATCTTTAATAATAAATGATTCGGCAATTTGACGAATGCTATCTTCTCTAAAATTAAAAAATATTATCGAGTCGTTTTCTTTAATTCCGCTATCATCTCGTAGTCGAAGTGGCGGCAGGAATTCCTCGTTATAGCCACCATCGTAAGTGGCCTTTATTGTTGGTACCGGGTCATCTGTTCTCTCTCCCGCCTCCCCAACGAGAGCCGCATAGGCTTTTTCAGTCAGCTGCCAGTTCTTTTCCCTATCCATTCCGTAGTATCGGCCCATCAAGGTCGCGAGCTTATCCTTAGGAATTTTCTCTAAAATTTTCTCGAGACGAAGTGGCGTCCCGTCTTTACCGTCTCCGAAAAGATGAAGCTTTACATTCGCGACCCCCTCAAGTGCCCCCATTTCTAGGAGAGCGAGTAGATGATCGAGCGAAGCGTGCACAGTTCCTTCAGTTAAAAGACCAACTAAATTAACTGAAGAGTTATTCTCCTTGGCGTGAAGGAAAGCTTTTTTAAGCGCCTGATTTTCAAAAAAAGATCCATCCTTGATAGAGAGGGTAATTCTAGGAAAGTATTGATAAACAACCTTGCCGGCGCCGATTGTTAGGTGACCAACTTCGCTATTTCCCACTTCTCCCCAAGGGAGACCCACCCCGATTCCAGAAGCCTGCAGGCTCGTTACCGGAAAATTCTCTTCGAGCCAGCGAAAACTTTGCGGATTGACCACGTGAACCGGGTTTGATTCGTTTTTTTGACCCAAGCCCCAACCATCGAGAATAATAAGTAGAAGAGTTTGGCGCATATTAGATCGAATTAAATTCAAACAGTGTCGCTTCGACGTTCGTCTATGGAATCACCGTTTTTTGATGTCTTAGCTAAAACCACTCTGGGGAAGACAATCTTCCTTCCCCCACCCCCGTCCATTTTAAAGGATTCTTTCAATCTTGACTAACCCTGGCCGTATGTCTTAGAATTAAGGTCTATAAACATCAAACTAAGCGACTGTTAAGTTAGGCTCGTGGAGCCAAATTCTCACCATTCTGCAATTACCAAAAATTCTTTTTAGTTAGGAATTTTTTCGAAACAACTCTCTACTGAAATCGCTCCGTCCAAACTTAAAGTGGCTCAGCAAAAAGTCAATAATTTTTGAACCTAAAGAATTCAAGATCTTATGAAGAATTTAGGAAAAAATCACTATGGAAATATCAACAACCTCAATCATTGCGGTGGTCTTAGGTTTGGTGGGTGGTTATCTCGTTCGACACTTCTGGGCTTCGCGACAATCGAACTCAATCGAGCAGAAGATAAAAGATAAGCTCGTAACCGCCGAAGAAAAGTCAAAAAAGTTAGTCCTTGAAGCGGAGAATAAAGCCGCCAGTCTTTTGGCCGAAATCAGAAAAGAGGAACGAGATCAAAAGACCCAACTGAGCGGCCTCGAGACCCGCCTCCTAAGGCGGGAGGAAATTCTAGACAAAAAACTGCTTTCTATGGGAGAAGAAGAAAGCAGCTTAAAGGCTAAAAGTGAAGAATTAAAAAGTAAAGAGGAGGAAGTCCAAAAAATCAAAGAACAAACCAAGGGTCAGCTTGAGAAGCTAAGCGGTTTGTCCCGGGAACAAGCTCGCGAGGAACTGCTTCGAGAAGTAAAAGAGTCGAGTAGCCAGGACCTGGCCGCCACCCTCCAGAAAATCGACAAGGAAAGGCACGAACAGATTGAGAAGAAGGCCAGCGAGGTTATTACCATCGCCCTCCAGAGGTTCGCCCGATCTCAAGTGGCTGAGTTCACCACCACTATTTTTCATCTGAACGACGAAGAAATTAAGGGAAAAATTATTGGGCGAGAGGGGAGAAATATTAGAACCCTCGAGCGAGCGACTGGGGTCGAGTTTGTAATCGACGAAACCCCCGACAGCATCGTTATTTCCTCATTTGATCCGTTCCGCCGAGAGGTAGCCCGTTTGGCGCTCGAAAAACTCATCAAGGATGGGCGAATTCAACCGGCCAAAATTGAAGAGAAAGTCGAAGAAGCCAAACAGGAACTCAACAAGCGCATCGTGGAAATCGGCGAAGCCGCCTCAATGGAAGTTGGTATCTACGACCTCCCAAAAGAGATCATTCAACTTCTTGGCCGTCTACATTTCCGAACTAGTTACGGTCAGAACGTTTTAATGCATTCAATTGAAATGGCTCACATCGCCTCCATGATTGCTGCCGAGTTGGGCTTAAATACCGAAGTGGCTAAGAAAGGAGCGTTGCTTCATGACATCGGTAAAGCCATCGATCACGAGGTTGAAGGAACTCACGTAGAGTTGGGCCGAAAAATCCTGAAGAAATACAACGTGAGCGAAGCCGTCATCGAAGCCATGCAATCTCACCACGAGGACTACCCTTACGCCTCATCCGAAGCCTACGTTGTCACAGCCGCGGATATTTTATCCGCCGCTCGTCCTGGTGCCAGGCGTGACAATCTCGAAAACTACATCAAACGACTTTCTGACTTGGAAAAAATGGCCACTGAATTTGAAGGCGTAAAAAACGCTTACGCCATTTCTGCTGGGAGAGAACTTCGAGTCTTTGTTGTTCCAGAGAAGGTGGACGACTTCAAGGCCCTTGAGTTAGCCCGCCAGATTGCCAACCGCATCCAATCCGAGTTAAAATATCCTGGCGAGATTAAAGTTAACGTCATTAGAGAAGTCCGAGCTGTTGAATACGCCCGTTAGTCTATGAATCCAAACATCTTGGTAAAAATTTCTAAAATTTTTCTGTACGCCGCCCTGTTTAGCGTTGTCATTGTGTTGCCCTCAACCTTCTTTCCTTTTATCGGAGGCAAATATTACTTTTTCAGGTTAGCCGTCGAATTCGCCCTTGCCTCCCTCATCCTTTTTTGGGGGTTTTTTGATAAATCAAACCAAATCTGGGAAAGGTTGAAAAAAGTTTCCAGGCAACCTATTTTTTTGGCCGTTTCAATTTTTGCCTTCATCGGATTACTCGCCTCGCTCTTTGCTTTTGATCCCCTCGGCGCTTTCTGGTCGAATTTTGAAAGGGGCGAAGGTGGTTTTCAACTGTTGCACTATTACATTTTTTTTGTCTTGCTTACAGTTCTCTTCAGAGAGTGGAAAGACTGGAAGTGGGCGCTCCGACTTTCTCTCGCCGCTGCCGCTCTCCTTATTTTGTACGGTGTTTTTGCGCAATTAGGTTGTTCGTCTTTCGATTTAGACCAGACGTGTTGGATTAGTCGCCTCATTGGTCCATATGGAGCGGAAGTCCCACCCAGCGTTTGGGGAAGGTTAACTATTGCGAGATTTCAAGGAACCCTAGGTAATCCATCCTACGTCGCTCCTTATCTGATGTTCTCCCTTTTCTACGCCACCTATCTATGGTTCAATCGCAACCCAAAAGCAAAAGCGCTCGTTTCTGCTACTGGGGTTTTCTTAGCTTTTTCAATGATTTCTTCCTATTTTTTTATAACAACCACACTCTCCGCCACTTCTTCAGCGGTACCTGTAACTCTGTTGATTTTAGGCCTCCTAATCTTTTGTGGTTCCCTAGTTTATGGATTTCGCAAACGAGAACCACTCTCCCTCTTTTATGGTTTTCTTATTTGGTGTTTTACCTTTTTCCTGACTTTAAGCCAAACCCGTGGCGCTATCCTGGGATTGTTCGTCAGCACCCTAGTTCTCCTTTTCTATTTAGTCTTTTTTCTCCCAAGAAACTGGAAAAGATGGACTCTGGCTGCGCTGAGCGTCTTTGTTTTAGCGATAGCTGGCCTATATTATTATCGTCAAACGCCGCTTGTGAGTAGTCTGCCCGGCGGCAGAGTGCTTGAGCTTTTTGACCAAGGCTTAAAAGCCGATTCAGTTCAAACCCGTCTTTGGACCTGGGGGTCAGCCTGGAAAGGCTTCAAGGAGCGGCCGATTTTAGGGTGGGGCCAAGAAAACTTCAGCACAGTTTTCGATCGCCACTTTGACTCACGGCACTACAAGCCAGGGAAGGTTTCAGAAACGTGGTTTGACCGAGCTCACAGTGTTTTTTTTGACTATCTTACCGAGACCGGGATCCTTGGTCTTTTAAGCTACATGGTAGTCTTTATTGTTTTCTACTGGCAACTTTTTAAACATTGGCACAAACGGTTTGACTCCGGAGAAGTCACCCATTCCGATGGAAAGCCCTATAGCAATGTTGTTTTAAGGGGTTTATTCATAACTCTTCCAATTGCTTATTTAGTCCAGGCGCTTGCCCTGTTCGATGTTTTACCAGTCTACATCAACCTGTTTCTCTTTCTAGCTTTCGCCTCTCACCAGTTTAATTCGAAACATGAACCCCATTCTTAAAAGAGTTATTTCGGTTTTCTTGGTTATTGCTATGGCGCTAATAGCCTATCTTGGCTCCTATTTGCCGTTCAAAAAATCGAGCGGTTTTATATTGACCATGCGGTCACTTGGCGCGACAGCCTCAATAGCGGATTTTGAAAAAAACTTTTCGACGATTTTAGATGCCCCATCCCCCATCGGGCAAGAAGAGCTAGTCCGCCAGCTTGGCAGCGCTATCTTGAGTATCACTCAACAAAATAACGACCCTCAAATAATCAAAAAACTAATAACCTTTGCCGAGAAATACTACGATCCGATTATTCGCCGTAATCGCGGGATGAGCTTCAGCCAGAATCTTTACGTTCTGGGTTCAATCAACGAGCTTGCCTACCTCAAAACCCAAGACCCCGCCTACTTCAACTCGGCCAAAAAATATTTTCTGAAAGCGCTTGAATCTGGGCCCAGCCGACCCCAGTCTCTTTACGGCGCCTTTGATGTTTTTCGGTTAGAAGGGAATGTTCCTGAAACAGTAAAAGTCGCAGAGAAAATCTTGAGTCAATGGCCGGCTGATGACAGAACGAAAACTCTCCTGCAAGAGTTTTTGAGTCAAGCCGACAAAACCAAAACGAAAGCAAGGTGAAAAAACAGCCGACTCACCCCCAGCTCCCCGATTGACGACTCCCCCCTAAAGTATTATAAGAATACAATGCTTAAAGCCCTTATTACGGGAATAACTGGCCAGGACGGTTCCTATCTAGCTGAGCTACTTCTTTCAAAGGGGTATGAAGTCCATGGCGTCATTCGACGTGCCTCCACCTTCAACACGGGTCGAATCAACCACATCTATCAAGATCCCCACGAAGTCTCCAAACGGCTAATTTTGCACCACGGCGATCTCGCCGACGCTAACACGATCCGGAAGCTTCTTTACAAAATTCAACCAGACGAGGTGTATAACCTCGGAGCCCAATCCCACGTCAGGGTTTCTTTTGATATCCCCGAGTATACCGCCAACATCACGGCTTTAGGGACGCTAAGAATGCTCGAAGCGATCAAAGATTATCAAGAGCACGTCAGCAAGAAGGTAAGGTTCTATCAGGCATCGAGTTCCGAAATGTTTGGAGCTACTCCGCCACCCCAAAGCGAAACCACTCCGTTCTACCCTCGGAGCCCCTACGCCATTGCCAAAGTTTTTGCCTACAACACAGTAGTCAACTACCGCGAAGCCTACAACCTGTTTGCGGTAAATGGGATCCTTTTTAATCACGAAAGTCCCCGTCGAGGAGAGACGTTTGTCACCCGCAAAATAACTCGTGGCATTGCTAGAATTAAAGCCGGATTAGATAAAAAGTTATATCTAGGAAACTTAGAAGCCAAACGCGATTGGGGTTACGCCCCCGAGTACGTTGAAGCCATGTGGCTTATGCTCCAGCAAGAAAAACCGGAAGATTTCGTGATCGGCACTGGTGAGTCTCATTCGGTCAAGGAGTTTCTAGAGGCCGCTTTTGCTCACGCGGGATTGAACTGGAAAGATTACGTCGATTTCGATTCGCGTTACTATCGGCCGACGGAAGTTGACAACCTTGCGGCTGATTCTAGGAAAGCCAAAGATAAACTCGGGTGGGAAGCCAAAACAAAATTTGCCGACCTCGTTAAGGTTATGGTTGACGCCGATATGAAAGAAGCCCGAACTTCCTAAGTCTATCGAAGAGCCATGAAGCCTGTTACGAAATTAATCCCTCCGGCTCTTTATCGAAAGATTCACCAAGTTTTACCGATCGTCACTGTTGACTTAGTTGTGAAAAACAACCAGGAATTCTTGCTTGTCAAGAGGAAAAATAATCCCGAAGCCAACGCTTGGTATTTTCCAGGCGGCCGAGTTTTAAAAGGGGAACGCCTAGTTGAAACTGCAAAGCGAAAACTAAAAGAAGAAGTCGGAGTTTCGGGAAAAAATTGGAAATTCCTCGGTGTTCACGATCACTTCTATAATCCCAAAGCGAGCTACTTCAAAGGTTTTGCTTCGCATGTCGTTGCGATAGTTTTTGAAGTCGAGGTTAAGCGAAAAGTAAAAATAACCTTAGATGACCAGAGCTCTGATTTCAAATGGTTTCGTAAGATCAAAGCGAACTCTGACCCCTACCTAAGAACCTTTCTAAAGATAAGCGGTTTTAGGTGAATATGAGAAAAGTCGAGCCTACTTTCCAGCTTCTTTCTTTGCTCCGGGTTCCCCCTGTGGTATAAATTTCCAATATGGACCTGAAAAAAGCAAGAATATTAGTCACCGGCGGCCATGGCTTTCTTGGTGCCAGGTTAATAAAAAACCTTGTTGAAAAAAGAAAAGTTCCGCTTGAAAACATAACAGCACCTCGCTTTTCCGATTGCGACTTACGGATGATGGAAAATTGCAAAGCAGCTACTAACGGGATTGACGTTGTGATCCATCTCGCTGCCAGGGCTGGAGGCATCGGTCTCAACCGGGAAAAGCCAGGCGAGCTTTTCTACGACAACTTAATCATGGGGACACAAATAATGGAAGCCGCAAGACAAGCTGGAGTTAAGAAATTCGTTGGAGTTGCCACTATCTGTGCCTACCCGAAATTTACCCCCGTTCCTTTCAAGGAGGAAAACCTATGGAATGGGTACCCGGAGGAAACTAACGCCCCATATGGACTAGCTAAGAAAATGCTCCTTGTTCAAGCCCAGGCCTATAGGCAACAGTATGACTTCAATGCCATAACGCTTTTCCCAGTCAATATGTATGGCCCAGGCGACAATTTCGAAGAGAGGAGCTCTCACGTCATCCCCGCCCTTATCAGGAAAGTGGCCGTTGCTAAAAAACAAGGCAAGGACTATATTGAAGTTTGGGGGACGGGGACTCCTACGCGAGAATTTTTGTACGTCGAGGAATCAGCCGAGGGGATTATTTTGGCAAGCGAAAAATACGATAAACCCGATCCAGTTAACTTGGGGTCGGGCACCGAAACGTCAATTCGAGATCTTGTCGCGTTAATTTGTAGAATAATGAATTACCAAGGGGAAGTAAGGTGGGACAAGTCTAAGCCCGATGGCCAGCCCCGAAGGATGCTCGACGCCACCCGGGCCGAAAGAGAATTCGGGTTTAAATCCTGCACCTCGTTTGAAACTGGACTCAAGAATACAATTGACTGGTTCGAGCAAACTATTGCCTATGACTAAAGAAGAGCTAATAAAGTTCGAAGAAGATATCGCATCTCTGTTTGAGACCGGTAAAATTAAAGCCCCCATCCATCTTTCCGATGGTAACGAGGACCAACTTATAGAAATATTCAGGGATATTAAACCTAACGATTGGGTTTTTTCTACCCATCGCAGTCATTATCATGCTCTCTTGCACGGTGTTAGTCCAATCTGGTTGCGTGAAGAAATCATCCGAGGCAATAGTATTACCGTTTGTAACCCCGAACATCGTTTCTACTCCTCTGGGATTGTCGGTGGGAACACACCGATTGCGCTCGGAGTGGCTTTCGCCATAAAGCAAAAAAAATTAACTGAGCACGTCTGGGTGTTTGTTGGAGATATGGCCGCCGAGGGTGGCATTTTCCATGAAGCGGTAAACTATGCAGAGCGAAACAATCTCCCCATCTCTTTCGTAATTGAGGACAACGGGATTTCAACTAATACTCCAACTAAAAAAGCATGGGGAGAAGAGAAATCCGCAAATAAAGTTACAAAGTATGAACATAAAAAGAATAAATATCCCCATTATGGCAGTGGCAAGTGGGTTACTTTCGGATAAGCCTTTAATTTATTGAGCATGGAACAACTAAGATACAAATCAGAACTTACAAGAGCCATGTTGTATTTGGCAGAAAATCCCAGCACCTTATTTATTGGGCAGAGCGTAGCTTTTCCAGGAAACAGTATCTTTAAGACCATTGAAAACGTACCTCTCGAGAAAAGAATTGAACTCCCGGTTTTTGAAGAAACCCAAATGGGCATGTCGATCGGTTTAGCATTAGCGGGTTATATACCGATCAGCATTTACCCACGATTCAATTTCCTCCTTCTGGCATTAAATCAGTTGGTTAACCACCTCGATAAAATCCCGGTTATTACTAATGGAAAAGTTTGGCCAAAAGTTATCATTAAAACTGCCATTGGATCAGAGAGACCACTTTTTCCCGGGGTTCAACATAGCGGTGACTTCACCGAAGCCATGCGTTTGCTCGTAAAAAATATAGAAGTTGTGAGGTTAGACACTCCAGAGCAAATCTTCCCGGAATATGAAAAAGCCATCAATCGTCCGGACGGAAAGTCCACTCTACTCGTAGAATACGGAGATTACTACAACGAAAAGTAGAAACCCCAACGCTACGTGCCGTTATTAAACAGCCACCTCCTTGTGGTGGAAGACTGTCTCTCCTAGATTGAAAAATTCCACATCTTGACCAAGTCCGCCGAAAAGGCTTGAAAGAGACAGGTAATTGGTCTATAAATAACCCGTAGTATTAAGGACTCATTACATGAGAATGGAGATTTCTAAAACTAAACTCGAGGGAGTCATAACAATTAAGCCGGAAGTCTTCGAAGACTTTCGGGGTCATTACGTCCAAACCTACAGTAAAAACCTGTACGCTGAGACCGGTATTAATGTCGACTTTGTTCAAGATGACATTTCTGTCTCGAGTAAGCATGTCCTTAGGGGTATTCACGGTGATACCGAAACTTGGAAACTAATATCCTGCCTTTACGGGCGTTTTTACTTTGTCGTCGTAAACTGCGATGGAACGTCTCCAACCTTTGGGCAGTGGCAATCATTCCTCCTATCATCAGAAAACCACCTTCAGGTCCTGGTGCCCCCAAAACACGGTAATGCTCACTTGGTTTTAAGCGACCTTTCGATTTTTCACTATAAACAATCAACCTACTACAACCCAGAGAAGCAGTTTACCTACAAGTGGAACGATCCCAAGCTGAATATCTGGTGGCCAGTAAAGAATCCGATCGTTTCGCAACGGGATGAGCAGGGTAAGTATTTGTAAATACCATGTCGCCCAGGAAAATTCTTATCACAGGTGGAGCTGGCTACATTGGATCCATACTGGTTCCAGAGCTTTTGCGTAGAGGTCATGAAGTTACCGTCATCGATAGTTTTATTTACAATCAAACCCCCCTCCTTGATGTCTGTAACTTTAAAACCCTCACTATCGTGCGTGGGGATGCGCGCGACGAAGAGCTAATAAAACAAAACCTCAAAGACAAGGATTTTATCATCCCCCTTGCCTGCGTTGTTGGCGCCCCGAGCTGCGATAAAGATCCTATCGGAGCTCGCACAACCAACTTAGAAGCAATTCAAGCCATTGCGCGCCTTCGAGAAAAAGAACAGAAAATAATTTTCCCAAACACCAACAGCGGTTACGGCCGAATGGCCGAAGGAGTTGCCTTCTGCGATGAAACTAGCGCCCTCGATCCCGTCTCTTTGTATGGCAAACTCAAAGTGCAGGCCGAAAAAGAGCTGCTTGAGGCTGGAAACACAATCACTCTCAGGCTGGCTACCGTTTTTGGAATTAGTCCCCGAATGCGACTTGATCTTCTAGTGAATGACTTTGTTTATCGGGCAGTTAACGATGGAGCTGTGGTTTTGTTCGAGCCACACTTTAAACGCAACTATATACACGTTCGAGATGTGGCCAACGCCTTTATGCACACCATGGAAAATTTCGAAACCATGAAAAACGAAACCTACAACGTCGGTCTTTCTGACGCCAATCTGAGCAAATTAGAACTTTGCGAAGAGATAAAAAAACAAATACCAAGTTTTGTTTTTATTGAGTCTAAAATCGGCAAAGACCCCGACAAACGTAATTACATCGTGAACAATTCCAAGATTGAAAAAACGGGTTTCAAAACCCAAATCTCACTGGACGAGGGCATCGCCGAGCTTATTCGAGGATATAAAGTCGTCCGGCGACATCAGTTTTCTAATGTTTAATGATCATCACGCGTACACCATTTAGGATCTCTTTCTTTGGAGGGGGCACCGATTACCCAGCTTGGTACGAAGATAATGGCGGCGCCGTTCTTTCTGCGTCTATAAATAATTACTGCTATATAACCTGCAGGTATCTCCCGCCGTTTTTCGATCACAAACACCGATTAGTCTGGTCAAGGATAGAAGCAGTGAAACACCTAGATGAGATTCAACACCCAACAGCAAGGGAAACTCTAAAATTTTTAAATGTCAAAAAGGGGGTAGAAATTCACCACGATGCTGATTTGCCCGCTCGTTCCGGGCTTGGTTCTAGTTCAGCATTCACTGTCGGTCTTATCCACGCCCTACACGCCCTACAGGGTCGTCTTGTCACAAAAAGGCAACTAGCCTTTGACGCAATCAACGTCGAGCAGGATATCCTCAAGGAAAATGTTGGATCTCAAGATCAGGTTGCAACCGCCTTTGGTGGTTTCAACAAGATCGAATTTGGCGGCCCACAGCGCATTTCAGTTTTTCCAGTTACCATGAAGTTAGAAAAGCTCAAGTCCCTTGAAAGCTGCCTGCTCTTGTTTTTTACGGGCCTCACCAGAAACGCGTCCGACATTGCAGCAGAACAAATTCGCCGAACACCAGAAAAAAGCAAAGAATTACAAACAATGAAAGACATGGTTAATCAAGCCGTCTCGATTATCGAAAGCGAAAACAACTTTGACGATTTTGGCCGCCTCTTGCACGAAAATTGGAAAATAAAAAGACAGCTCACTTCCCAGGTTACCAATAAACACATCGATGAAATTTACGAAGCCGGCCGCCAAGCCGGAGCTCTGGGAGGGAAGTTGCTCGGAGCAGGGGGGGGTGGTTTTATGCTCTTCTATGTAAGGCCAGAGTTTCAATCAGCCGTTAAGGAAAAGCTAAAGAATTTGCTCTGCGTCCCCGTTAAATTCGAAAATATTGGCAGTCAAGTAATTTACTATGGTCCATCAGATATCGAGTAAAAAAACAGAAAGCATCCCCAACCCCTTCAAAAACATAGATGCGGTTATTTTATGTGGGGGCGAAGGGAAAAGATTAAGGACTGTTGTGTCTGATCGTCCCAAAGTTCTTGCGGAAGTAGGAGGTCGGGTTTTCATAGATATCCTGGTCGATCGTCTCTTCGCTCACGGCTTTAATAGGATTATTTTGAGCACTGGTTACATGAAAGAGAAAATTGTAAAACATTTCAAAAATCACCCTCGCGCAAACAACTTCGTTTTCTCAGAAGAAGAAACCCCCCTTGGTACTGGTGGTGCGCTGAAGAAGGCTGGCGAAATGGTTGGGAGTGAAAATTTCTTAGTCATGAACGGTGACTCCTTCTGTGATGTGGATTTGCCGAAGTTCTATCTTTTTCATACTGAAAAAGAAGGGACGCTCTCGATTGCGGTTACCGCTCCTCGGAAGTCATTAGATTACGGAGTTGTAAGAACGAACCCACTAGGGCAAATTCTGAGTTTTAATGAGAAAGTTGTTGGAGGCGATGGCGGCTTCGTAAATGCGGGTATGTATTTCATGAACAAGACAATACTGAGTCTTCTACCCCCCCAAGTAGCATTTTCTATTGAGTACGACCTCTTCCCCAAAATCCTAGGACAGAAGTGCCTTGCTTTTATCTCCGAAGCAGAGCTGGTTGACATCGGCACTCCGGAACGATATGAAAAAGCCCAAAAATTTTTCAGCAAGCAGGCCTAAAAACAGGATAAACGGGCATCAATGAAAACACATCCATTCCGGCTCGTTTGACTACCCAACCCCAGAGATCTCGAGTATAATTTTTTCAAACAATGCCCCAAGAAGACCTAAAAGGTATTAGGCTCAACATTTTGGAGATGGTTTCTCGGGCCGGAGAAGGACACATACCAAGCGCCCTCTCGGTTGTGGAGCTCCTTTACTCAATACATCTAAATAAAACAAAAAACGATCAGTTCTTTTTAAGCAAGGGTCACGCCAGCGCCGCTCTATACGCCGTTTTGGCTCATTTTGGCTACATTACTAAAAGTGAGCTAGACACCTTTTGTAAGTACGACTCTGTTTTGGGAGGTCACCCCCACAAGAATCCCGAGATTGGCATACTAAACTCATCAGGGTCTTTGGGTCACGGCTTCCCAATCGCCGCCGGCTATGCTCTCTCAAAAAAAATAAAAAACGAACCGGGAAGAGTCTTTTGCATCATCGGCGACGGCGAAACCAACGAGGGAACGATCTGGGAAACAGCCATGTATGCCGAACAACTCAAACTCCTAAACCTAGTAGCTATTATTGACAATAATAAATCTCAAACCCGGGCAATGACATCAATAAACCTGAAAGACAAATTTCTTTCTTTCGGGTGGGAAGTCCGAGAAATAAACGGCCACGATCTCAGCGAAATAGCCGAAGTACTCTTCAATAAAAACAATATCAACCACCCAAAACCACTTTGTGTCATAGCAAACACCACGAAAGGTAAGGGTATTAGAGAGATGGAAAGTAACTTCTTTACTTGGCACCACAAAGCACCAACAGAGCTGGAGCTGGAGATGTTTAAAAAAGAAGTACTCAAATGAGAAAACAATTTGCCAAAACCCTACTTGAATTAGGAAAAGACGACAAACTGGTTGTTCTAATCGGCGATATTAGCCACTTCCTACTCAAAGATTTTGAGGAAAGTCACAGAACCCGTTTTTATAATATGGGCGTGGCGGAGCAGTCAATGATGAGTATGGCTTCCGGACTAGCTCTGGGCGGCCTCTTTCCGGTTGTTCATAGCATCACCCCCTTTGTAACCGAAAGATGTTTCGAGCAGGTAAAAGACGACCTTTGTTATCAAGATGTGGGGGTAAACATAGTTAGCGTCGGGAGTGCCTTTGACTACGCATCACTGGGATGCACCCATCATTCATACGACGATATTGCCATATTGCGATCCTTACCTAATATGCAGATCGTATATCCCGCCGCTCCCCACGAGTTAGACACCCTATTTAGGGAAACCTACTCGAACGGACATCCTACCTACTTTCGTCTCCCCGCCAAGTCTCACGGCTTAAAAACCAACCCCAAGTTTGGCGAAGTCGAAACTATTATAAATGGCAAAGACGTTACCTTAGTTGTTGCTGGGCCACAACTTGAGAATGCCAATAACGCCGTCAGCGAACTGAAAGAAAAAGGAATCGAATGTGACCTAATCTACTTAACTACCATCAAACCGATCTCTGAGGACTCTGTCGGAACTTTAATAAAAAGTCTCGGAAAAACCAAGAAACTTGTCACCGTAGAGGAACACTCCGTTATTGGCGGTATCGGAGATGAAATCTCCAGAATTTGCAGTAAGGTCCCATTCCGACATACTAGATTGGGGATTGAGGACAAATTTTTGCTCAACTACGGCTCTTACGAGGAGCACTGTCAAGCTAATGGTTTGACCAAAGAAGGTATAGTGAAAGCCATTCATGAAATTAATCGATAAAATAGTACTAGAGGACGTCAAAAAAATATCCGACTGCACTAACTCTCTGGGTCTAAGAAACAAAAGCGTCCTACTCACTGGAGCTAATGGTCTTATTGGGTCTTATCTCGCCTATTTTTTTAGTTACCTAAATGAAGAACTTAACTACAAAACCAAGGTTCACCTAGTCACTAAAAGCGAGATCACAGAAAACTCTAGGATATATGCTCTTCTGAATGCAAACAATTTCCTGATTACCAATAAAGATCTATCAGAACCCAACGTTTACAATGAAAAATACGACTTTATTGTCCACGCCGCTGGCTATGCGGCCCCAGCCGCATTCTTGGAAAATCCCGTTCGAACCATTGATGTAAACTACATCGGCATAAAGAGCATCTTAGAAAGCGCTGTCAAAACCAGCCCTCACGCCAGAATTCTTTACCTAAGCAGTAGCGAAATTTACGGCTCACCGACTCCCGAAAGCTTTCCTACCCCAGAAACGTATGAAGGCTCAAGTTCAATTACCAACAACCGTGCTTGCTACATTGAGTCAAAACGACTCTCTGAAGTCTTATGCTTAAGCTATATGCAAAAATACGGTCTTAATATTCGAATCGCCCGTCCTGCACTGTCTTATGGACCAGGCTTAAGCTTTGATGACGAACGAGTCATTAGTCAGTTTATGAAAAAAGCCCATCTAGAAAAAGTCATCAACATGGTCGACGACGGAAGGGATCTAAGGAGTTTCTGTTATATGTCAGATGTCCTAAGGCAACTCTTAAACATTTTGCTATTTTCCAAAGACGCGATATATAATGTAGGCTCACAAGAAGAGGAGGTAACCATCAAAGAGCTAGCCCTACTAATCGGAGAGCTTATGGGAACTATGGTAGTATCGGGACCAGGAAAAGACCCAAGTGTTATTGGTGCCCCCTCTAGAGTTTGCTTGAGCATGAAAAAGATGGAAAATGAATTCGGCTTCAAGCCCCAGGTGGCTTTACGAGAGGGTTTAAAAAGAACAATCGAGTGGAATCTGGCCAGAGAAAAATCAACTAACAGTTAATTACTTTTTCATGAGCGATAACTCAGCGAACCTCACCCAAAAAGAGAAAATTGCCCTACTACCAGTCGACTTCGAGAATGTCCTAGGAGAAAAAATATCCCCCCAACTCTCGGGGTGGATAGAAAACCACCCCTTTCTTTATAGCAGTTTTAGCCGGGCCGAAAGAGACTCCTGGTTGTTAAAGATTGTTAAAACGATCAACGATTACAATGTGATTCCCGCGGGGGAGCATAGGTTAAGTCAGTGGGAAATGGGGTGGCACGAAAACCTGTCGACTCTTGAGAAAAGCAAAGTCGTTAGCGCGCTGATCCCACGCTACTTCGGTAAGTACGGTGCTGTTAGGTGGAAGCAGGATCTTATTAAGCCGCTTTCTGTAGATTTCGAATACAACATGCTTGCGGTAATAGAGTACTGGTTGTTTGAGAAATACCTAAAAGACGTTCCTTCTATCTACGAGTTTGGTTGCGGCACCAGCCACAACCTGCTCAGGACTAGACAAATAAACAAAACCGCCAGCCTCCACGGATGTGATTGGACTAGCACCGCAGAAAAAATCATATCCTTACTAAAGGAGGCCGGCTTAGAAAAAAACATAACCGGACACCTCTTTGATTTTTTTAACCCAGACAACAGTTTTCGTCTTGAGCCGGGTAGTGCTGTTTATACTGTGGCCGCGCTTGAACAAGCCGGACAAAACTTTGAAAAGTTTATCACCTACCTACTTTCGAATAAACCAAAAATTTGCATCCATATTGAACCCATCACGGAACTATTAGATGAAACAAACTTTTTGGACTACTTATCCATTGAGTATTTTAAAAAAAGAAACTATCTGAATGGTTTTCTGCACTTTCTTAGAAGGCTAGAACTAGGAGGCCGAATTAAAATTCACCAAGCGCAACGAACCTACATCGGAAGCTTATTTGTCGACGGTTATTCAGTTGTTGTTTGGTCTCCGGTGGGAGTTTAACATATGAAATATAGGAATCTTGGAAGTTCTGGTCTTAGGGTTTCAGAGATTGGTTTCGGGGCGTGGGGGATTGGGGGAGTAACAAAGGGAGCAACCTCCTATGGCCCAGTCGATGACGCCGAATCTAAAAAAGCACTCCGGCTGGCCTACGACAACGGTATCACTCTTTACGATACGGCGGGGGTTTATGGATACGGACACAGTGAAGAACTTATTGGAGAAACGTTTAAGGACGTAAGAAAAGATATAGTAATCGCGACAAAAGTTGGATTTTCGGACCATAACGAACCCCAAAACTTCTCAAGTCAAAACATCCGCCACTCACTAGAGGAAAGCCTGAGGAGGCTAAAAACCGAATACATTGACTTGTATCAGCTTCACAGTCCGGTTATTGAAGTGGTTAGGGAAGAAAAAAATATCATTGAAACCCTGAAGTCTTTGAAAAAAGAGGGTAAAATCTTGGCATTCGGAGTTTCAGTAAGAAAGCCGGCCGACTCCCTAATTGCCGTGAATGAACTTGGATTCGAATCCGTCCAGGTTAATTTCAACATGATTGATCAAAGGATAGTTGAAAACGGTTTTATGGAAATCGCCCTCGAGAAAAACATTGGAGTTGTGGCTAGAACACCCCTTTGTTTTGGGTTTTTGACGGGCAAGTATTCCGGTGCTAAATTCGACCCTCGAGATCATCGCTCCAGCTGGCCGGTTGAGCAAATAGCGACGTGGGCAAGAGCCCCAGAACTTTTTGCTCACATAAATAAAGGTAAGGACAGAAACTTGGCTCAACTGGCGCTACAGTTTTGCCTCGCATATAAAGTTGTATCAGCCGTAATCCCGGGTATGATTAGTCAGAGTGATGTAGTAGAGAATCTTAAGGCAAGCAGTTTAACCCCACTAACCTCAACCGAATTAAAGGAGATAGAAAGAATTTACAACCATAACGAGTTCTTTGTTAAACCCAAAGCCAAATAATCATGATTCGAAAAAAAGCAATTATTACCGGATCCAGTACGGGCTTGGGTGAGTCTTTGGCCATTGCTTTTGCGACGAACGGTTACGACCTAGTCATTCATGGGAGGAACAAAGACAAATTAGAAAAAGTTTCAGAGAGGATTAAGGCGCTGGGAGTAGCCTGCTCCCAGGTTCTCGGCGACCTCATGCTGTCAAAAACCATCAATCTCTTAGAGCTAGAGGCGTTGAGGGGGGGTGGATCAAGCGTCCTGGTCAATAACGCCGCTGACATCTTAAGCGCTTACGGAGTTCCATTCGAGGATATAGACGACACAAAAATCGACAAGATTCTCACAACCAACTTGGTTTCCTTGATAAAACTTTCAAGAAGAATCTACAAAAGTTTTACGAGGATGGGTGGAGGGACCATCATAAATATGAATTCTATCGTCGGCCTCGAGTTCAAAGAAACTAACATTCTTTACGGCACAACCAAATGGGGTCTTCGAGGTTTCACCAACTCCCTAGCCCTCGAAGCAAGAAAAAAAAACATTCGGGTCAAAGGGGTTTACTTAACCAGAGTCAAAACCAGAGAGGAGTTTACATATGGCATGGATCCAGATGAAGTCGCGCAAAAAATTTACGAATTTTACATTGGGAGCAACGAGACAGAATTAGTCCTCGATGGCCGTCCAGAAGAATTTAAAACCAATAAATACACGTAATTCACCTTGCTTTCCCTTAAAGATAAAAAAATATTAGTTACTGGAGGATCTGGTTTCTTGGGTTCGCACGTGGTGGAGGGACTCAAGAAGCGCGGCGTCCCCGAAAAAAATATCTTTGTCTCGACCTCAAAGGAGTTCGATTTGCGCAAATGGGAGGGCTGTGTTCGCGCGGTACAGGGACAAGAGATTATCTTTGATTTGGCCGCAGTTACTGGAGATCTTTTGCGTCGCCTGAAAATCCCCGGCGAGCTTTTCTACGACAACCTGATTATGGGTGTTCAACTTATCGAGGCCGCAAGACAAGCGAAAGTAAAAAAAATCATCACGATTGGAAGTGCGGCCGCCTACCCAGAGAACGCCCCCACGCCACTAAAAGAAGAAGACCTCTGGATGGGCCCCCAGTCATTTATAAATATTTCTTACGGTCTTGCTAAGAAAATGCTTCTCGTCCAAGGGCAGGCATACCGACGTCAGTACGGTATGGATATTATTCATCTTATGCCGACAAATACCTACGGTCCGCGAGAAAGGGTGGAAAGCGGTTATTTGATGCCATCTTTAATCCACAGGGTAGTAGAAGCAAAGCGCTCGGGCCGTTCGTCCATAGAGGTGTGGGGGACTGGAGAGCCGGTGCGCGATTTTCTCTATGTTGATGATGCGGTAGAAGGAATTTTAACAGCCGCCGAAAACTATGATGATTCCGAACCTGTCAACCTTGGCACCGGTGTAGGGATTTCAATTAAGGAGCTTGTCAATTTAATCTCGAAACTCGTTGGTTTTGAAGGCGAAATAAGATGGGACACATCTAAGCCAAATGGTCAAATGTACCGAATTATGGACACGCATCGAGCTAAAGAAAAGTTTGGTTTCAAACCCAAGGTGTCTCTCGGGGAGGGGCTTAAAAAGACGATCGAGTGGCATGAGAATGATACGCGAAGAGATAAAACTACTTGATTCGTGTTCTAGAATGACCTATCCTATTTAGTATTCAAAATGAGTAACAATAAGACATCCGGGTCGGCAAAAAGGAGAACAACGTGTCGCATATGTGGGGGCTCACGACTTTTTCAGTTCTTGAGTTTAGGAGACACTCCCCTCGCGGATGCCTTTGTGGAAAAAGAAAACCTAGATAAACCTGAAGCCAAGTATCCACTCGATGTTGAGGTTTGCGAAGATTGTGGACTCGTAATGCTGGTAAATATAGTTGATCCCGAGCTGTTATTCGGAGACAACTACGCCTTTTATACCTCAGGATCTCCCCAGGCAGTGGCACATTTTAGGAGGTACGCCCACTCTATCATAGAACGCTTCCCCGAACTTGCTAAAAAACTTACTATTGATATTGCTGCAAATGATGGCGTGCTTCTCCGCCCCCTCAAAGAATTCGGGGCCAAGGTTTTAGGCATCGATCCAGCAAAAAACGTTACACCCGTTGCTTCTGCCGCTGGGATCCCCATGATCACCGATTTTTTTACTGAAATCACCGCAAAGAAAATCGAAGAAGAAAACGGGAAGGCGAGTCTTGTTCTTGCCAACAACGTCCTTGCGCATGTGGATGACGTCCACGATTTTGTAAGAGGCGTAAAACTAATTCTTGATCCCCATGGAGTCTTTATTTTTGAAGTGCAATACTTTGTAAAACTACTCACAAACAATCAATTTGACAATGTTTACCACGAGCACCACTCTTTCTACGCCTTACGTCCACTCAAAAAACTTATTGAGTCCGAAGGCATGAAGATATTCGATGTCGAAGAGGTAAATACACAAGGGGGCTCGCTTCGTGTTTTTGCCGAGCATGCTGACGGACCCCACTTCGTAAAACCCACCGTGCAAGAGATGATCCAATCCGAACTTGGCCTGAAACTCGACACACGAGAGCCATACAAGAGTCTCTCATCACGAGCACAGCACGTAAAGGAAGAGTTAATTAAAATTCTTGACGATCTAAAAAAGCAAGGCAAAAAAATTGTTGGTTACGGCGCTCCAGCAAAGGGCAACACTCTTCTGAACTTTTGCGGCATTAGCACCCAATATCTTGATTACATAATCGATAAAACCTACTTCAAGCACGGTAAATTTACCCCCGGCACGCACATCCCGGTTTTCCCGATCGAGAAAATTCAAGAAGATGGTCCTCCTGATTATTATCTCCTGCTAGTGTGGAATTATGCCGCAGGGATCCTTAATCAAGAGGAAGAGTTTATAAAAAAAGGCGGGCATTTCATCATCCCTATTCCCGCCCCCCACATAATTTAGATTTTCAAATGAAAGTTGGTATTGTCTGCTTCACCCTGTCGTTTGTTGCTGGTGGGCCTAGGCTCATTTTTGGTCTAGCCCGCTCCCTCGAGAAGCTTGGCCACAAGGTTATTATATACGCTCCAGACTTTAATGCGGCGTACTACAAAGAGATAACTCATAACCTCGACATCAGGATCATCGCTCCCAATCGTCCAATAATTTGGTCAGGCCAGCCCAAGAATTTCTTTGATTGGATTTCCAGGAAGGTCCGACAGGAAAAAGACTTCGTCGACATTTCAAAGCAGATAGCAGGCTTTATGGACCGCGACTTCGATGTTGTGAATATTCACGACTTTGCTTATCGGACCGGTTATTTCTACAAGAAGATTAATCCGAAAACTAAAATCGTTTGGACTGAAAACGCTCCACCATTTATGTTCCTGAAAAGAGGTAACCCCCTCGTAAATATCTTGGGGTTAGCCTTCCAGTTTTTCAAAGAGCTTTCAAGCTCCCGCTATTTTCGAGCCATAGATCGAGTGGCGGTTTTAGATTTTTTTAACAAAAGATGGAGTGAAGACAGAGGATTCAAAGATGTGTCTGTTGTGAGAGCCGGCGTCGATTTTGATAAGTTCTATTCTCCCGCCAAAAAAATCTCACCCGAGAAATCCCAAAATCTACAAGTAAGAATCTTTGCTCTTGGCGCCCTTAATCCCTATCGAAGATACGACGACGTAGTTTTAGCCGTAAGTATCTTAAGGGGCTGGGGCTACGACGCCTCCTTGCTCGTTATTGCCAATAACATTTGGCAAGAAGATAAATGTCGAAATGACCTGGTGAAGTTAGTTGAGAGCAAAAACCTCCAACCCTATGTTGATTTTAAATTTAGCGGCGTCTCCGATGAGGAGTTGCGACGAGCCTATCGAGAGAGTGATGTTTTTGTTCAGGCTGTTTACGTTCCTCCTCCGGGTAATCACGGCTGGGGTCTTGTTAATTTTGAAGGCATGGCTGCTGGACTACCACTTGTGGTTTGTGAGACGGCAACTGCTACTGAAGTTTTGCGTGATGGAGAAAATGCTCTTTTTGTTAAACCGCGCGCACCCAAGGAAATTGCCAAAAAAATTAAGTTCTTAGTCGATCATCCCGATAAGTACCACGCCATTGCTTCAGCCGGACAGGAACTTACTCGAAAAGAAATGTCATGGGATAGATACGCCAGAGAGACGCTAGCCCTATTCGTCTAAATATCGCCGTCTCCTGTAATCGATATTAACGGTCTTCCCCTCAAGCCAGTTTTTCTCTAGTATTAGGTAGCGTAAGCCGAGTATGAGTTTATTTACCAAAGACATCATTAAAACTGCTTTCTCGCGTCACGCCGAGACGGTTAGTGAGACTTTTGAAACGCTCAGAGAAGAGATATCCCGCGGAGCAGAAATCCTAATTTCTGTCACCAAAACAAACAACAGTCTTTTTATTTGCGGCAACGGGGGGTCATCTGCTGATAGCCAACACCTCGCGGCTGAATGGATTTGTCGTTACAAGAAAGAACGGAAGCCATTAAAAGCGATAGCCCTGACTACCGATACCTCTGCCCTAACCGCTATCGGGAACGATTATGGTTTTGAAAATATATTTGGTCGCCAAATCAATGCCTTGGGTGAAAAAGGGGACGTTCTCATTGCTATAACAACGAGCGGCCAATCACCAAATATCCTGAAAGCTATTCGGGTTGCTAAAGAAAAAACCCTCAAAGTTATTGTTCTAACCGGAGAGAAGGGTGCTACCCTCAAGGGGAACCCCGCCGTGGATTTATGTATTGCTATTCCCTCAATAGAGACGGCGCGTATCCAGGAGATGCACGAGCTCATTTATCACACTTGGTGTGAGTGTGTTGATACTGCTCTATGAAGATTGCTTTTTTGCACCTTACCTTAACTACCGAGAGCGGTGATACCCGTATGGTGTTTTCGTTGTCGCGCGGATTGATCGAGAGGGGTCACACCGTGCGCATCTTCACTGCCGCATTTAATCCCGAAAGATGTTTCCCGAACCTCAATCGTGGATTGACTATTAATGTTATTGCGCCTAACGCTTACACTCGAATCAGGGTCCAAGCCAAACATCAAATCTTGTTTGGGAAAATACTTTCTCGGTTAGAGAAAAATAAGGCAGACAATCGGGTTGTCGCACAGATGCTCTCCGCGCTTGAACCCGATTATGATGCGGTGATTTGCGAAAATGACTACTCTTATAAGGTCGGTTCTAGCTACAAGATGAGATACCCCCATGTTCGGGCAATATGGATAATGAACAATCCGCCTTTTTTTCACTATAAAAAGTCCAACTTGTTTTTCGACATCTTGTCGCGTTGTGCGGCGTGGTATGAATTAATAGTTGCTAAACGTTATGCCAGATATATTGATCAAATCTTGGTGTATGACAAAATTTCAGAACGTCTTGCGCGTGTATTGCGGCGTCCGACCACGATTGTTCGGAATCCCGTTGATGTGTCAAAATTTTCGCAACGTTGTCGTTCTGGTATTCACCCGACTCAACCCGTCATTGTCTTAGGGGTTGGGGCATTAAGCCCAAGCCGGCGTTTTGAAGATATTGTTGGGGCAATTGCGCTTTTGCGGCATCGAGGATACGACGCGTCTAGTGTTATCGTGGCTAAAGATTTTTACAGAAATCGATCGTACCGTGAAAAATTCGAAGCAGTTTTGAAAAATTCGGGTGTGGCCGAGGCTATTAACGTTAAATTTTCTGGTGTTTCCGACAACGAATATGTCGATTTAGTGAAGAAGAGCCATGTCTTTGTGCATCCAAGCAACATTACAATTTGGAGTCTCGCAGCTTTTGAGGCGATGGCTGCTGGTATACCAACCATTGTCGCGCGTGGCACTGCGGTTGCCGCCGTTTTGGAAGATGGTATGCAAACTCTTTTAGTGGAGCCCGAGCGGCCAGACCAGATTGCCGAAAAGATAGAATTCTTGATTGAGAACCCAGAGCGGTATGCCCAGATTGCGACATCGGGCCAACAATTCGTCTATCGTGAAATGAGCCTCGATCATTACCTTGCCATTCTGGAGCAACTCATGACTAGCTCGAAACCCAATTAGCGTCTTGGGACGCGAAAAACTTTTTTCAGCTAGTGATTGACGGCGAGGGAGAAACTATCGGTATATGCTTCGCGTAAATTCCGAGGCCAACCATCACCCACATAATACGGAATGTAATCATGTGATCAAAAAATGAGGCAACAGCTAGCCCAGAGATGGAAGCAAGAACATAGAGGCACCATCGAGTATCACTCCCGGCCTTAAATGCTTGCAGTAAGTTCTTGAATCCAAGGTAAAACAAATAAAGAAAACCATAGAGAGCTAAAAATCCGCCGAGGACTAGGATTTCAAGAATGGTGTTATGTGGCCCAAGACTACTTATCAACTTCCACTGGACCGTTGACTGAGATGTTGCGCGAGTAAAGGTGGTGAAGTGTATGCCAAAACCTATCGGCCTCTCAATCATTTTTTTGGCATACTCTTTCCACAAAAAAACACGCAAAGGATCGTAGAATGAGAAAGAAGGCTTATCTACGAGGACTGTTTTAGCAACAACCAGTGTCGTAGCTTTCTCGAATCCAACTTCTTCCTGGATCTGACGTTGAATGGCTGGGAAAAACTTTCCAATTACCCCGTTTCTTACCATCCGTGGCGCAACAAGGAATCCCAAAGGAGCCAACAAAATTATAAGGACTATACCAATAAAGACGCGTTTCGCTTTCTCTGCTTTGGTTTTAAGTATCCACATAAGAAGTGTGAAAAACGCCGCCGCAGAGAACCCAACCCAGCTCGCCCGGACAAAAGTCCACAGTAGAATAGACGAGAACCCTATGGCCACTAGGTAAAAAAGAAAAAAAGATTTCCTGAACGGTTTTACCCTCTCGAGAAAAAGTACGACCATCAGGCTCAGGCTGACGATGAGATAGTAAGAAACGTTATCGGATCGATTTTCGAAGAGCACAAAGCGACCCATTGTGACATTTGGATTGCGTTGGGAAAAAAGGGCGCATAAGTATACCAGTGTAGAAAGCTGCGTAATCGCGACTTTCCTGAAAAAATGAGGGTTGCGAGTGGCAAAAAACCCTACAAGTAGTACGACCACGCCGACTTCAAAGAATCGACCAAACATTAAAATTCCTTCAGTATCAATTCGTACACCATCAAGGACGTAGCTTACTATGGAGGCTAGTATAAGACCAGAGAAAATAAGAGAGAACCCAACAATCACCTTTCGATGCGTTTGCAAAAAAGACGACCATCTAACGGCGAAGGTAAGGTGGAGGGCAGTAAGAATCGCGGAGAGTAGGAATAAAATATCGCTACTACGCTTGAGGGCCCACGGATAGTCATTCTTGCGTACGATGAGAAACATTATTGCGGCAAGAAACATGACCTCCGCGACCTGTGCAATTCGCTCTTGCGTGATATAAAATTTAGTTTGCACCGTACCCATTGTACCACGAGTTTGACCGTTTATTTTGAATGGTCTATACTTCGCTTGTGTTCTATCGAGAACGTATAGACGAAGAACGGACCTTCGGGGGAATTGTTGATAAAGTTTTCCTTCGACACAAGGAAGTTTTGGAAATGATAGTAAGCGAAATATTGAGAGACATCAAAAGAGACATCAAACATGGAGCCACCCTTCTTGTAGACGCTATTAAAAATAATCACCGCCTTCTTACTTGTGGAAACGGCGGTTCAGCGGCTGATAATCAACACTTTGTAGCTGAATGGATTTATCGTTATAACAAGGAAAGAAATTCTTTACCCGCCATCGTCCTCTCGGTTAATACCTCGGTGCTTACCGTCGTCGGTAGTGACTACGGCTTTGAAGATGTGTTTCGTCGGAGGGCCAAAATCTTGTCAGGGAGAAGTTTAATCTTAAAAACTACGCTATCTTCCTCGCTAACCTGTCGTTGTCTAAATCAAAACCGTGAAGAATGGAAAAAATCGTTCGCCTAACCAAAGAATTTTTTTTTACTTTATCGTTCTATAGAAACCCGTTTGCGTACCTAAAAAATCGTCTCGGACTCTCCGGGGTTGGCAAGATCATTTTGCGACTGAAAAACGGCATTAACTACTGCATCAACGCGAATACTACCGAAATGCGCGTGATCGATGAGATTTGGCGAGTCGGGGTTTATGATCGCCTATTAACCCGTATCAAAGAAAATTCAATCGTCATCGATATCGGAGCCAACATTGGTGTTTTTTCTGTCAAAGCCGCGGAGGCCTCTAAGAACGTGAAAGTTCTCAGCTTCGAGCCATTTCCTAGAAACTTCGAAATGCTAAAAACCAACATCGCTCTCAACAAACTTGAAAAACGCATCCAACCCTTCCAGGCGGCCGTAGGTCAAAAAGGGGGAAAACAGACATTATTTTTTAGACCCGGTGACTCTGGCGGAGGTTCGTTTAAACGCTACGGTAACGAAGCAGAACTCTCTTCAGTTGAGGTTTCAACCGTCACCCTGGAAGATATTTTTTCATCCAACCGAATCGAGTCTTGTGATTTCATGAAAATTGATTGCGAGGGAGCCGAGGAAGAAATTTTAACCACCGCCCCTAGGGATATCTTCAAGAAAATTAGAACCATGACTATTGAGTGGCACTACAATCTAAATAGAATGACAATCGATGAGTTCAAGTTGTTTCTCAAGAATCTAGGTTACAACGTCGATTACAACGCTTCCACTCTTACCCTCTATGCCTGGCAATAGGAATAAAGCCAACACTAAAAACGGCAACCCCCCGCTTCCCCTCGTCTCTATTATCTGCCCCGTTTTTAATGTCGAAAAATACATTGCTGAAACCATCGAAACCGTTCTGAGTCAAACCTATGAAAACTGGGAACTTCTTATTATGGACGGAGCATCTACCGATCAAACCCTCACCATCGTGAACGAATACAGTAAAAATAACCCACGCATTCTCGTTTGTTCCGAACCAGATGAAGGGCCTTGGCACGCCACCGATAAAGGTATTGATCGAGCCAGGGGAGAATATGTTTGTATCGTTGGGGGTCAAGATGGATTCCTTGATCGAGAGTGGCTCTCGAAGTGTATCCAGGTTTTCGACAGCGATAAAAGCATTTCCCTGGTCTGGGGATCAAGTCGGGGCATGTCGGAGGGGGGGCAGTTGCTTCAAGAGTCACACGTTTCTTATTCTCACCTCGTAGGCCATGAAACCGCGCTCGACACACTAAAGCATATTGTCGAGAAGATATTTATGATAATTAAGGACTTGGCCTTCGGCAGTCTCGAGAGGAAAAAAATACTTTTTAAAAAAATGCTCTCTCCCACAGCCAAGCTTAGGGTCAAATTTTTTACCAAAAGAAGTTTTCCGAAAGGAGAAGTCCCTAGGAAAGAAAAATGGTTTAGTTATTGGCTCCAAACTGGCACGACCTTTAATGATCAGGGCGCCTGTACGAGCAAAAACGTCTATTTGGAGTGTGCCCCCAGATACCCCCTGGGAAGTAGGATGATCAACCATCTAACCGATTTTAATTTCAACTTTAACACCCGAGGTTATCTTTCCTACTACTTACCCACCAAAGCCACTTTTGGAAGGATGCACCCCGGTAGTTCTGGCGAAAGAAAAGCTGAAGAACTCTACGTTGAGAACGAAAAATACTTAAAGAAAATTTTAGATTTCAAAGAGAAAATTAGCCAAAACCACCACGATATCATCTTTGTCGACCGTAACAAAAATCCTGTTTCTAAAATGAATTTTTAATATGGAGATTTCTCTCGAGCAAATAAAAGACAAAAAAATAGTGGTTTATAACGCTGGTTATCGCACTAACCCTTTCGGGGTAAAGAATCTGCTATTTGAGAAAAGTCCCTCGAATGGCGAACACACCGGGATCACCCCCTATCTTTACGAGGAGTGTTTGAAAAAAGGCATTCAGCTCTTAACCCCCGACATTTATCTAAGGTTTAGAAGTGAACTGCCCAAAGCCATTCTTGTCCGTGATGATTGTATTTCGGATGACACCGAACTTCTAATTAACACCGGTCTTCATCCAGCAGTCTTAATGGTAATCGAAGGCCCTATTTACCCAGTCCGCTTCTTTTATAATTTAAAAAAAGAAACTGCCTACTTTGACCATACCTTCATGGCTGGAGGTGCGGCAAACTCCGTTTCTCCCAAAACCAAATTTCACCCCTTTGTTTGCCCTCAATCTTACACAAGAGAGGACATAGTGCCGGGAAATTTTGCCCGACCCAAATACTTGAGCCTGATTAGTGCCAATAAGAGAATCCACAAACTAAAGAGGCTCTATTCGTACATTATGAACCCGATTCACCCCCTTCCCACTTTTACCAATGTTGAGCTCTACAAGGAAAGACTCAAGCTTATTGAGTATTTTTCCCACGATCCAAAGTTTGATCTTTATGGTCACGACTGGCAAAAACCAGTTCGGTATACTTTTGGTAAATACGGCAAGAATATAAAAGTAAGCTATCGAGGGGAGGTGACAAACAAATTCAAGACCCTACAAAACTACAAGTTTAATCTGTCTTTCGAAAATTGTACTTACGGCGGATACATAACCGAAAAAATCATAGATGCACTGTTTGCCGGTTCAGTACCCATCTACTTTGGGGCGCCAGACATAGCCAGCTATGTTCCGAGTAGTTGTTTTATAGATTTTAGGAAGTTCAAGAATCTTAAGGAGTTGGATTATCATCTAAAGAACATGGACGAAAACACCTACATGAATTACACAGAAAATATAGTGAAGTTCCTGAATTCCGAGGATTACCAAGAAAAGTTTAGCAAGGAAAAACATACTGAACGACTCGTAAGTATTTTCGAATCATATTTCTAATATGAAAATTGTCTATACTGGCATTCACTACGACGCCTACGGTTCAACTAGAAGGCCGAGCTTTGAGTACACGAATTTTTACCTCACCCTAAAGACCTTGCCGGGGGTAGAAGTCATTGAATACCCCTTTGATGTTATTCCGGAAATTGGTTTAGACAAGTTCAACAAAAGGTTGCTTGAGCTCGTAGATAAAGAAAAACCCGACTTGCTTTTCGCCTTTATGTACACCGACGAGCTAGACAAGGCGGTTTTAGAAAAGATTAAAACTGGGGGTCGAACAAGAACGGTTGCTTGGTTCGCTGACGACTACTGGCGCTTTTGGAACTACTCCAAAAACTGGGCGCCCTATTTTGATTTAGTTGTTACCACTTACTCGAAGGCCGTAGACTGGTATCGGCAAGCGGGATATAAGAACGTCCTTCTTTCCCAGTGGGCCTGTAACGTCAAACTTTATAAACCCGTCCAAACTGAAAAAGACATCGAGGTTGGTTTTGTGGGTCAATATAAATCTGGCCGCGGTCGGGTCGTCGAACACCTAGCTTGCCACGGCATCAGCGTTAAAGCTTTCGGTTTCGGATGGCCTGGCGGCAAGGTTTCTCAAGAAGAAATGCTCCAAGTCTTTAGTCGTAGCAAAATCAATTTGAACATTAATGCGCGCGGAAGCCTTGCGGATCGAAATGTTTTGGGTAGAATTCTTTTCAGAAAATCAGTCGACACCATAAAACCAGACTTTCATATTGTCGATAATCTCCGAGCCTACCTTCACTACCCAATCCCCCACACCCATGCCCGCCCCTTCGAACTAGCCGGTTGTCGGGCCTTTACCATCTCCGGTTATTCGGAAGATATTGGTAGTTACTATGAGGAAAACGAGGAAATGGTCTTTTACCGGTCCCTTGGTGACCTCGAGGAAAAAATAAGATATTATCTAACTCACGCGAGCGAGAGAGAAAAAATAGCTGAGGCCGGTTATAAACGCACTCTCTCCGAGCACACCTATGAAAAAAGGTTTCAGTCGCTATTTAAACATCTCGGGTTACAACTGTAGTCATGGAAGAAAAAAAAATTAAACTTCACCTCGGCTGCCAGGAAAAATACTTGCCCGGCTATATCAATATAGACCTACCCCCGAGCGAACACACCGCCCAGGAGGTCAGAGCCGATCTCTATGCCGACGTCCGTGACCTTGATTACGAAACCAATACTGTTGATGAAATTAGGTCGCACCATCTCCTTGAGCATTTTTCGAGACAAGAAGCCTTGCTCCTGATTGCGAGATGGCATCGCTGGCTAAAAATTGGGGGACTTCTAGTTGTCGAAACTCCGGATTTTGAAGAGTCTGCCAAGAAATTTGTGAAGGCGTCTCTGGATGATCAATTTGTTCTCGGTCGGCACATTTTTGGCTCCCACGAAGCTTCTTGGGCCTACCACAAAGATTTTTGGTCTGAAACCAAGTATCGCTATGTGCTGAGTAAAATCGGGTTTGATGACTTCAAGTTTGAAAAATTCTCTAACAACCTAGAGAGCAAAATCCCGCTCGCCAAATCGATCGGCCTTTCAAAAGCCGAAGGCGCCCTAAAAAACTTAAGTAAATTCGGGTTTAATTTTCTCCCCAATATCGTCTGTTATGCGAAAAAGTCTAGAGGCGAGAGCGACTATCCCGACATCATCAAGAAAATCCTGGAAAAATCCATGGTGGGTAGCGAAGTTAAAATACTTGAGGCCTGGCTGTCCGACATCAAAGACAAGAAAATATAAGATGAAACCTCTGGTTTCCATCGTTATTCCCGCCTACAACGCTGCCGGTTTTCTGCGGGAGACGATCGAAAGCGTCATCGCCCAAACTTATTCGAATTGGGAACTAATTATCGTTGATGATGGATCGACTGACGCAACCGCCCACATCGCAAAAAGCTATGCCGAAAAAGATCGTCGCATCCGATACATCTTCCAGACCAATCAGAAAATGGCTTCAGCCAGAAACGCTGGCATCCGGCAGGCCGCCGGTAAGTACGTCGCTTTCTTGGACGCCGACAATATTTTTCTAAAAAATAAAATCGAAGACCAAGTTGCCTTCATGGAAGCTCATCCCGAATGTGGTGTTTCCTACGCTAAGATTCACTATTTTTACGGGAGCGACACCGCTACTCTTTACAAAAACGATCAACCCCGATTTTCTGGCAACATTTTCGAGCAAGTTCTCCCTCAAAATTTCATTAATGTTCTAACTGTTTTGGTGAGAAAAGAGTTTTTTGATAAGTTCGGCGCTTTCGAAGAGGGCTGGTACGCCTGCGATGAACACTATGTTTGGATTAATCTTGCCTATCACGGTGCCCAATTTTACTACCTCGACAAAGTTGTTGGTCTACTCCGGCTTCACACGACTAACGACTCCTACCGAAGTGACTACCTGATTCGCACCGCCGAGCAATTTCCGAAAATGTTGGATATTGTTGAATCTTGGTTTTCCAAAACCGATCGCGAGAAGTATTCAAAAACTATCGAAGTGCTTAGAGCTCATTGGCGCCGAATGAAAATCTTGGGGATCTTCCTAAAGACCCCGCCCTTTTCCTGGGTTCTTATGCCCCTTTTTCTATCCTACCGAAAGAGTAAGTATGATCGCTTGTAGGACGGTGTGTTAGACACCTAGTTTTTGCCATGCTACCCTATACTTTATGAAAAAGGTTCTCGTAACCGGAGTCGCCGGGTTCATTGGTTCGAACCTTGCCGATCGGTTATTGGGTAGCGGCTACGAAGTTTTAGGCATCGATAACTTGTCCTATGGTGTCTTCGAGCAGATTCCTAAGGGGGTCGATTTTCACAAACTCGATATCCGATCCAAAGATATATACCCTCTATTCCACGGGGTTGACGCCGTTTTTCACTTAGCGGCCAAAAACTGCATTGAGGACTGCCAAGAAGATCCAGTTGAAACTGCCGATATCAACGTCGTGGGAACCGCGAACGTATTCGAAGCCGCTCGCCGAGCTAAAGTGAGCAAAGTTGTCAATGCCGAGTCTTCCGCTGTTTATGAAGGCATTGATATCTTTCCGACCCCAGAAGCCAACGTCGCCCCCGACAGTTTTTATGCCGTTAGTAAGGTTTGCGGCAATCTGTTTGCAAGAAAGTACGCCGAGTTTCACGGCGTTGTTTCAACCGGCATCCGACCCTTTAGTGTCTACGGTTCTAAGCAAGACTATCGGCGCACCATTCCTCCATCCATGCCAGCCTTCATCATTAAACTCCTCAAAGGCGAACAACCCATAATCTACGGCGACGGTTCCAAGCGGCGAGACTTCCTGTATATCGAAGACTTCAACGATTTTATGTTGCTTTGTATTACCGACCCCAGAACCGACGGCAAGGTTTTTAATCTTGGGAGTGGCACCAACAACTCCATCCTCGAAATTTATAACGTCATAAAAAAATTACTAGCCTCTAGTGTTGATCCGGTTTTTAAACCTAACCTCTCGGGTGAAGCCCAAATTACTCTAGCTGACATAAGCGAAGCCAGAAAAATCGGATGGTCTCCAAAAACCGGCATCGAAGAGGGAATCCAGGCGCTGGTAGACTTTCTAAGCAAAGAAAAAGAACTTGGCCGCCTGAAATAGACAATTTAGTTTGTTTGGGATAACATGGAGGCATGATTGTCACTCGCACCCCATTCAGGGTTACCTTGGGCGGTGGCGGCACCGATCTGCCGTCCTACTACGAGAAATATGGCGGTTTTATATTTTCGGCTGGCATTAACAAATATATGTTTGTTGATGTGAATCGGCCGGTTGTCGACGACCTCATCCGCTTAAAGTATTCCAAAGCCGAAACCGTCGAGCGCTTGGACGAAATTCAGCACGAAATCGCCCGCGAGGTTTTAAGAATGATGGGTGTCGAGAAGGGGATTGAGATTAGCTCTATCGCCGATATTTCAGCCGGCACTGGCCTCGGTTCCTCCAGCTGTTACACCGTGGGTCTCTTGCACGCCCTCCACGTTTTAAAAAGGGACTATGTCTCTCTGGGAGATTTAGCCGAAGAAGACTTTCGGGTGGAAGCCGAAGTCTTAAAAAGACCCATCGGTAAACAAGACGGCTATATGGCCGCTTTCGGAGGATTGACGGTTCTCGAAATTGAAAAAGACGGTAAAGTAAAAGTTAGAAAAGCTAACGTCTCACAAGAGGTAGCCGACGATCTGAATAATAATCTTCTGATTTTTTTCACTGGAGACACGAGAAGCGCCGACCCGATTTTAACTAGTACCTCAAGCGCCCTGAGGGTAGACAACAAAGATGTTACTGAGAGCATGCACTATATCAAGGAGTTAGGGTACGAAATCCTTGAAGCCGTAGAATCCGGCAATATTACCGAAGTTGGCCGACTCTTCGATGCTCACTGGGCTCACAAGAAAAAGCTCGCCGGCGGCATAACCAACGAAAAATTCGATAAAATCTACGAGAACGCCAAGCAAAATGGCGCTTTAGGTGGCAAAATTTCTGGTGCTGGCGGAGGAGGCTTCTTCACTTTCTACATCGAAGACAACAAAAAGAAGTTCCGGGAAGCCATGAGAGGGTTGGGCTTGAGAGAAATGAGCTATCGCTTCGACTTTGAGGGCTCTAAGGTTCTCGTTGATTTTTAAGTATACGACTCAATGGCATCCCCATATAAAATTGCCATTCTTGGGCTTTGGCATCTTGGTGAAATTTACTCTGCCGGTCTAGCCGATTTAGGGCACATGGTAGTCGGAATTTCTGAAGACAACGCCCTAATCGATAATTTTAAAAAAGCCCTCCCCCCGCTGCCAGAACCAGAACTTCAGGAGCTGATCCAAAAAAACTTTTCGGCTGGCCGGTTGAGTTTTTCTACCAATTTTGAAGAAATAAAAAATTGCAATGTTCTGTGGTTTACTTTTGACACCCCAGTCAACGACGCGGATGAGGTTGACCTAAGTCCCATTTGGCAAAACCTGGAAAAATCCCTCCCTTTTATCAGCGAAGCGACTCTCATTGTTATGACGAGCCAAATCCCCATCGGAACCTCTAAGAAAATGTGTGAATTCATAAAAACAAAACGTCCCGATTTAAACTTCGACTACGCCTACACCCCCGAAAACCTTCGGCTCGGAGAAGCCGTGAAATGTTTTTTTAATCCCACTCGGATAATTATCGGCACCGATAGTATGAGCGCCTCTCAAAAACTCAAAGATATCTTCTCTGGCTTGAAAGCCGAGTTCTTGGAAATGTCTCCGGCATCAGCCGAAATGTCGAAGCACGCCATAAACAGCTTCCTGGCTACTTCGGTAAGTTTTATAAATGACATTGCCGACGCCTGCGAGAAAACCGGAGCGGATGTCCTCTCTGTTAGTCGCGCCCTTCGTTCCGAACCTCGCATTGGACCCAAAGCCTTCTTAGATGCTGGTTTAGGATTTTCTGGCGCCACTCTCGGGCGAGATCTAAAGATCCTGATGAGTCTAGCGAGCGAAGGAGACCTAGATCTACCTATAATCAAAAACGTTTTCTCTAAGAACGAATCCAGAAAAGATTTAGCTATCTCTAAAATAAAAAGTTGCCTGAATTCAATAACGGACAAAACGGTCGGTATCTTTGGTCTCACCTACAAGGTTGGCACCAAAACCCTTCGCCGTTCTCGCTCTATGGAAGTTGCCAAAGAGTTAAAAGAACTAGGCGCCATTCTGAAGCTTCACGATCCGGAGGCGGACATATCCGAGGTTTCAACCTACGGCCAGTTCGACTTTTCCATGGACCCATATAAAACCGTCGAGGGGGCTGACGCCTTAATCTTTATAACGCCGTGGCCAAGTTTTAAAAACCTAGATTTATCAAAACTCTCGACTCTAGCAAAACCCGGAGCCCTCTTCTTTGACACGAACAATTTCTTTTGGGATAAAGAAGATGAAATCAAAAAAGTCGGCTTTATCTACTTAGGTACTGGTCGAAATTAAATTATGAAGCTAAAAAGTAAGGTAGCCATAATTACGGGCGGTAGTGGCGGCATCGGTTTTAAGATAGCCGAGGCCTACTTAAGAGAAGGCGCCCGTGTCATGATTTCGGCTCGGCGAGAAGATGAACTCGTGAGGGCCTTCAAAGAATTAAAAACAATTTCTCCTGAAGTCGCCTGCCAGGTAGCCGATGTTTCCAAAATCGAAGACTGTCTGGCCTTGGTTTCAAAAACCGAAAAAACTTTTAAGCCCGTCGACATTTTGGTTAATTCGGCCGGCATTTATGGCCCCATCGGCCCTTCGGCTGAAGTTGACATTAAACATTGGAAGCAAACTTACGAAATCAACGTGTTTGGAACTTTTCAAATGATTCAAGCAGTTTTATCGAAAATGATCGAAAGAAAATCCGGTAAGATTATCAACTTTTCCGGTGGCGGTGACGGCCCCCTTCCTAATTTTAGTGCCTACAACTCTTCGAAGGGGGCAATTGTTCGACTAACCGAGACCCTTGCCGCCGAAGTTAAAGGCTATAATGTTGATATAAACTGCATTGCTCCCGGCCCGGTCAACACCAAATTCTTAGAGGATGCCCTATCGGCTGGCGAGAGCAAACTGGGAAAAGAAAAATATGAAGAACTACTTAAACAAAAGAAAGACGGCGGAGTCTCCCCGGAAAAAGCCGCAGACCTGTGCCTCTTTTTGGCCTCATCTGGCTCCGACGGCCTTACGGGAAAATTCTTGAGTGCTGTTTGGGACAAATACGATGATTGGACCAAAGAGGAGGTAGAAAAAATCAGTCGAAGTGATGCCTTTACCCTAAGAAGAATCAAATGGGAAAAATAATTAAGGTCGGCATTGTCGGTTCCGGTCTCATGGGCTACCGCCGAGCCGAGGCTATTAGTGCTACCCGAGGTAGTCGGCTTGTCGCCGTAACCGACATCGATATAAAAAAAGCCGAAGCTCTAGCCCAGAAACACCAAGCTCAAGTCGAAAAAGATTGGCGATCGCTAGCCAAACGGAAGGATGTCGACGTGGTTATTATTTCCGTCCCCAATAAGTTTTTAGCCCCGATCGCCATCGAAGCTTTGCAGAATGGCAAGCATCTTCTTTGCGAAAAGCCTTTCGGCCGGAATGTCGCCGAAGCGAAAAAAATTATCGCCGCTGCCTTGAAATACAAACGCTTGGTTAAAGTAGGTTTCAACCACCGTTTTCACGCCGCCATCATTAAAGCCAAAGAAATTTTTGATCGAGGGGGTATTGGCAAAATCATGTTTATTAGGGGGAGGTATGGCCAGGGCGGCAGAAAGGGTATGGAGCATGAGTGGCGTTTTAGTAAAGACATGTCGGGCGGTGGCGAGCTGCTTGACCAGGGTGTTCACCTCATCGATCTCTGTCGTTTCTTCGCCGGAGAGTTCAACGAAGTTTTTGGGGCTGTTGAAACAAAGTTTTGGAAAGCCAAGGTCGAAGACAACGCTTTCATGATTTTGAAAAATAAAGCCGTCACGGCTAGCCTTCATGTTAGCGCCACACAATGGAAAAACCTGTTCTCCTTTGAGATTTTCGGTGACAAAGGTTTTTTAACGATTGATGGCAAAGGTGGCAGTTACGGCAAAGAAACGCTTATGTTCGGCAAGAGAAAGCCAGAGTTTGGTGTTCCAGGTATGAAAACTTTTGAGTTCGGAAGAGACACAAGCTGGGAAGAAGAGTGGGGAAATTTCTTGAAAGCATTAAACAAAAAAGCAAAAATAGTAGGCACTTCCAAAGATGGGTTAAGGGCCAACCAGATTGTTGAGGCCATCTACGTCTCGTCAAAAAGTAAGAAGAGTATCAGACTCTAACTCTTTACAAGAGAGCCCCTTTCGTCGTAGCATCAAAAGATGCCTAAAAAGGTAGAAGAATTAAAGGTAAAGATCTTTGCCGATGGCGCCGAGCGCGATGGCATGATCGCCCTAGCCAAGGAGTCATTTATTAAGGGTCTAACCACCAATCCCACGCTCATGCGCAAAGCCGGTGTTACCGACTATGCCTTATTTGCCAAAGACATCCTCTCCTTCATTAAAGACAAGCCCATCTCCTTTGAAGTTTTCTCAGATGAATTCAACGAGATGGAACGTCAGGCGAGAATCATCGCCGCCTGGGCTCCGAATGTTTACGTAAAGATCCCGGTCGCCAATACTAAGGGCGAGTCTTCGGCCGGACTTATAAAAAAACTCTCGGGAAACGGCGTGAAGCTTAACGTGACCGCCATCCTCACCGTTCCTCAAGTTGAGACGGTTGTGAACTCATTAAATCCGGAAAACCCAGCTATTATCTCCGTCTTTGCCGGCCGCATTGCCGATACCGGCGTCGACCCCATGCCGATTATGCGCCAAGCCAAAGAAATGATTTCAAAATATCCGAAGTTTGAGCTCCTCTGGGCTTCCACCCGCGAACTCTACAATATCTATCAGGCCGAAGAAATTGGCGCCCATATCATTACCGTTACTCATGACATCTTGAAAAAACTAGCTATGGTGGGCTATGACCACCACACGCTCTCGATCGAAACCGTTAAGATGTTTTACGAGGATGGCCAAAAAGTCGGCTACACCCTCTACGAGTCCTAAAACCTACCACCCAAAAATCATCCCCTCATGTATAAAGATTACATCAAAACCTATCTAGCTGAAGTTAAAGAGATTGCTGACAAGGTTGACCAAGAATCAGTGAGCAATATGATCGGCCTTCTAAAAAATGTTCGAGACGAGAAGGGCCGTCTCTTTATTATTGGCGTCGGCGGTGGCGCCGGCCACGCGAGCCACGCCGTAAACGACTTTAGAAATCTCGGCGGCATTGAAGCTTACACCCCCGTTGATAACGTTTCAGAGCTCACCACTCGAACCAATGACGATGGTTGGCACACTGTTTTTGCCAACTGGCTCTTGGGGAGTGCTTTGAATAAAAAAGATGCCATTATGGTTTTTTCTGTCGGTGGTGGTAACGCCGAGAAAAACATTAGTGCCAACATTGTCGAATCTCTCAAACTTGCCAAATCAGTCGGCGCGAAAGTTATCGGCGTCGTTGGTCGTGATGGCGGTTACACCGCCCAGGTAGCCGACGCCTGTGTCATTGTTCCGAACGTGAACCCTGACAACGTTACCCCTCACACCGAAGCCTTCCAGGCGGTAATTTGGCACCTCATCGTCTCTCATCCTAACTTCAAAACTAAACCTGGCAAATGGGAATCCGTTCAAACTCAAACAAGTTAAAAAAGCAAAAAGCTTTCTTTCTGGATCGTGATGGCACAGTCATAAAACATTTTGAGCTCATGCGGAGCTCAGCAGAGTTAAAACTTCTCCCTCGCGCGAGCCAGGCGATTAAAACCATGAACGACAATGGTTTTTTAGTTTTTTTGGTTTCTAACCAGCCCGTTATCGCAAGAGGCCTCGCTACGCCCAAAGAAGTAGAAGTCATTCACGATAACCTGAAAGAAAAACTAAGGCAATCTGGCGCCCGCATTGACGCGGCTTATTTCTGTCCGCACCATCCAAACGCCGACGTCAAAAAGTATCGCATCAAATGTAATTGTCGCAAACCAGCCCCCGGAATGATCCTGAAAGCTCTCAAAAAATTCAACATTGATCCTAAGAAAAGCTTTATGGTGGGGGACGCCATGATCGATGTGGTTGCTGGTAAGCGTGCCGGTCTTAAGACCGTTTTAGTAAAAACCGGTCCAGGACACGCCCTCGACGAAAACTTTAAGCATATAAAGCCAAATTTTACGGTTAAAGAGCCTCTCCTCGAGTGGAACATTGATCAGTTTAAGCGTCACGGAGTGAGCGAGTTCTTCATCAACCTCCACCATTTGCCAGAAGTTATTCAGAACTACTTTGGCGATGGCTCCAAATGGGGTGTGAAGATCAACTACAACTTGGAAGCAGAAATTTTGGGAACTGCAGGAGGGGCGAAGAGCTTCGAGGGTAAGATTGGCGACCTCTTCTATCTTATCTATGGTGACATGGTCAGCCTCATTGACTACACCACTATGGCTGAAAACTTTTGGACTAAGGAAGATCCCATTGGCATGCAACGCACCAAGCTCACCGACGACTAGCCCACCGCCTGCGAGGCGTCTTCATTTTGAAAAAAGAAATTTTGTCGTACATCCCAAAAAATCAACCCTACGAACTTGGCAAACAACTTCTTCCCGCCGTTATTGACCAAGGCAAAAACTTCTACGGCTACGAGTGTGGTGAGTATTCAAGGGGTATCGACACCATGGAAAAATACCGAGAGGTTGAAGAATATCTCAAAAGCTAGAAATAGAAAAACCGCTTCGATAATTATCGAAGCGGTTGTTTTTTACTTTCTCGAGTTCAGGTTGTCGATCAAAGAGCGTAAGTTTACTTCTCGCCAGTCCGAGAAGACTCGTTTAGCTCCAGCTTCGTAGAGACGGATGATTTCTCGAGGATGATCATAGGTTGTCATTCCGATGACCGTTGATCCAGCGGCTACTCCGGCCACTACTCCGCGCTGTGAATCCTCGAAAATCAACTGTTCTTTCGGACCGATACCCATGAGTTCGGCGGTACGGAGGAAGATATCTGGTTCCGGTTTATGCCGAATACCATTTTCCTCGCTAGCCAGGACTACTTGTAGGCTAGGGAACGCGCCTTTCAGTCCTGTCCGAAACCAGTAAATCCAGAATTCTTCGGGCCAGGTCGAAGATCCAACAACAACCGGAATATTTATGCTCCGGAAAAAACAGATCGCTCCATGAAGTCCCGGGCGAGGTTCAATCTTCACCTCTCCCGAAGCCATTTTGAGGAAAAGCTCTTTGAAGTATTTTCGGCTCTTAGCCTCGATTTCTTCGGGTGTCAAACTGCAACTCCCCAATCTCTCGGTTACAAGATTGTGAATCTGTTTGGCAATGAGTTTACCGGGCCCTCCCACTAAATTGGGGATAGCCTCAAGCGCTTCAATATCAGACAGCGTCACTCCTAGATCTGCGGCTACCTTCCGATGCGCCAGGTGGTGCCCGTCTCGTTCAAAGTCGAACATCACCCCCTCTGCGTCAAGCGCGATGCCTCTAATTGGCACTCAACCCTCCTTGTTTTCCATACCTCACCTTGATGGCTACCTGGAAAATGCTGACCAAAAGCCCAATGCCATTGGCCACAATCACAGGCGTTGCGGTGATCAAAATTCCATAGATGAGCCAAAGCAAGCAGTTTACAAAGTAGAGAATCACCGTGCCTATCGCCAAGTCTTCCACTCTTTTCGTCCTCCAGGATTTGATGACTTGGGGTAGCATGAGAAATGTTCCCGTAACCGCCGCTACATACCCAAATGTGGTGGCAAGCATCCGCTATCCCTTCTTTCCATTAAATGGTCTCCAGGCCTCGTATCCCTGACCGTAAGTGCCAGAGAGAATAGCCTCTATCCCGCGAGCTTCTCGTTCAGCATTTCTCCGGTAAGCTCTTGAGCTGTGAAGGGCCGTCACTCTTGGGGCGAAAACCGCAGGGCTAGATTCCATTAGCACCTGTTCGCTCGAAAAGAAATTGATTTCAAGGTTTTGATCCTTAAAACGCTCGCTCTCCAGGTGTTCTTTCGCAAAGAGAATCACTCTCGGCAAATGCACGCCCACCGTTACAATTCCTACCCGTCGATTGCTTTGGTTCAAAGCTAAATCAAGAATGTAGCCAACCTCTGTTTTCGTGTTTGATGGTCCAGGCAGGTCGTTGTCACTGCCCCAGCGCGACATCAAAAACGGCGGGCAGTGGCCAGACATCGGAAGGATTTGCAGAAGGGCGTTAGACATTACTTCGCTCTCGCTCCGCCCATCCACTTCTCGCAAGTACTGGGACCTAGGTCCGTAAGCGCAAACGACCACCCTTGGTCTGTAAGTCAAGATTAACTCCGCTCCCGCCAAAATATTGAGCTGACCGCCGCCAATCATACAATTTACATTTTCATCATCGACTGGTTTTCGATAAACAGCGTGAGCTCCATCTTCTTCCATCACCTCCAGGTCTTCGGTTAACGACCAACCGAAAAAACCACCGGCGCCCTCAGTTTTCTGAATACCGCGCCCCATAATCGCTAAAAGCGTGATCACTCAAACCTCCTTATTTAGTTTTTAATGTGCGGCTGAATATTAATAATTTCCTTCTGTTTTGTCAAACAATTTTTTTTCTGTTATTCTGTAGTCCATGCAACCCAAAGTTACTGTTTTGATTGCCACTCACAATCGAGTCCAGTTTGTTAGTCGGGCGATAGAAAGTGTCTTAACCCAAACGTTCAAAGATTGGGAGTTAATCGTTGCCGACGACGGCTCCACTGATGAAACCGAAAAAGTAGTCCTAGGCCTAGCAGAGAAAGACAGTCGGATTAAGTACCTCAAAGGCCCCCATTTTGGTCGCATCGCCAAAATTTCCAACTTCGGCCTGAAGGAAGCCACGGGTGAGTATATCGCCATTTTAGACGATGATGATTATTGGATTGATCCCCAAAAACTAGCGAAACAGGTTCGATTTCTCGACGAAAATAAAGATTATGTTGGCTGTGGCGGGGGATTCGTTGTTGCTGATAAAAACGGAGAAGAAAAAATAAAAAGTTTCAAGCCTGAAAAAGATGAGGACATTAAAAAAAATGCCCTTGTGGCCAATCCGATTGTAAATGCCACCTCCGTATTCCGTTTCGCGCTAGCCAAAAAAATAGGCCTATACGATGAGTCTATGCTTCAGTTTGCTGATTGGGAGTTTTGGTTAAAAATAGGATTAAAGGGCAAGCTCTATAACTTTCAGGAATACTTTACTAAATATCAAATGTGGGAAGGGGGCATGTCATTTAGTAGGCAAAAAGAAGCTGCTTCCTCAGCGATAAGGATTGTTGATCGTTATCGAAAACTATACCCCCGCTACCCCAAAGCCCTCCTCTTCGTTTGTTCTTACTATCTCTACACACAACTTCCAGACGCCATCAAAAAAACACTCAATCCGGTTCTCTCTAGGATCAAAAAAGTGGTTTTTTCTTCCTAAACTACTGGTTTGAAGGTTGAATGCCACACCGACTTAAGGTCGTAAATTAATTTTTCTTTCAAGAACAATAGTGTGCCGAAGTAAATCAAGACGGCCGTAGGAATTCCAAAACCTATCCCCACATGCAGCCACTTCATTACCAGTATAAAAACCGTCATTACTGCCGTCGCAATTACCACCTTTTTTAAATAAGGCCAAACCTTAAAGTAGTTAATACCCTTCATCTTGCTCCACAAGTAAATATTGCTGAAAATCTGAGCCGAGAAAGTTGCGATTGCTGAACCAAAGATTCCCATGGTCGGGATCAAAATCAAGTCCAGTGCCACATTCGCCCCACCCGCCACCGCCGCGTTAACGATCAAAGCCTTCTGACGATTGTAGGCAAAGATAGCGCTGCTCAAAATAACCGCTGGAAAATTAAACATCAAAGTCAACGCCAAAATTTGAAAAGAAGAAGCGGCCCCCATATAACTATTACCGAAAAGAAGAGCAATAATTTCTTCTCCGAAAAGAAACCCTCCAACTGATATTGGGACCGCTACGAGTAGCAATAGTGCGATCACGTTTTCCATCGTCAATCGCATTTTATTACCGTTTGTAACTGCCAGTCTTGAAAAAGTTGGCAAAATACCACCAACCACCATGCTTGGCAGAACGTACAAGATCTGAATAATCCTGTCCGCCGCCGAGTATAATCCCACGTCTTCAGCTGAAAGCAAATTTCCAATTATTAAAATGTCCGTGTTAATCATCAAGATTCCTAAGACCCCCGATATTGCAAATGGCCAAGCCGTCAAAAAAATGGGTTTTACGAATTTTTTGTTAAAATCAGAAAAAATCTTACCAATGCTCTTCTTGAGCATCCAGGCTGTGGCCAACATCCCTAGTCCGGTTCCTATGGCGTACGAATAGGCAAAAGCTTTAATGGTCGGACTGATTGCGAGAAAAACAAAACCAAAAACCACGATTGCTACATTCGTCAATATAAAAAGCCCGGCCTCCCGTTCCATCCGCTCGAAGACTTTGTTTAGGGCAAAACCGAACTCCCGGAGCGTGTCAAAGATCAAAATAAAAGCCACAATCGGTAGTATTTCCTTAACTCCTTCAATGCTTGTCATCAAGGGTGCCACAAAAATAATCAAGATCACTCCGAATGCGAGCATTAGACACTTAATCAAAAACGACGTTGATAAAAGTCTAGATCTCTCCTCGGCGCTTTCTATCCTGGATGATTCTCTTACTAATATTGAATTGATACCGAAATCCGTGAAAACTGTAAGAAAAGCTGTCAAAGTCACAGCGTAAGAGAAAACTCCCCACTCGGCGGCTCCCAGGACCCTCGCAGCGTACACAATGATGATCGCTTTGATCAAACGACCACCAATGTTGCTTATTCCCAGCCAAAATGTGTTCTTGGCGATGGTCTGCCGGTTGGTCTGGTTAGTAAAGAGGAAGGTCTTTATTTTTCTGATCATTTATTTTATAATGAGGCTCACCACAACATGAAAGCCATCATTCTAGCTGGAGGCCTGGGGACGCGCCTTCGTCCGATTACCTACGAGATTCCCAAACCCCTGCTTACCGTCAAGAAAAAACCAATTCTGAATCACCTCATCGATCTTCTTTCTCGCCACGGCGTGGACGATATCGGTGTGTTGGTTAGTCGTAGTCACGAACTGGATTTTTCGAGGTGGGAAAAAATCTGGACTCCAGATTTAACTAATGCCAAGATTAGCATATTCTTCGAGGAAAAACCAAGCGGCACTTTTGGGTGGTTAAAAAATCTTCGCGATTGGTTGGGTAACGAGAAGTTTATTCTTTCAAATGGTGATGAACTCAAAGATTTTGATCTCACTGCGCTCAAAAGTTTTCATGAGAGCGAAAAACCCGTCGCCACTATTGCTCTCGTAAAGGTTCAGAATCCAGAAGAATACGGAGTTCCCGTCATGAACAGCCATAAGATTACTGAATTTTTAGAAAAGCCAGAAAACCCACCTTCGGAGTTTATAAATTCGGGGCTTTACATCCTTGAACCCTCGGTTTTCGATTACGCCGATCTCACCCAAGATTTCCTAATGATCGAAAAAGACGTTTTTCCCAAACTCGCTATTGCCGGAAAGTTAATCGGCTACAAATTCGAAAATGGACGGTGGTATGATTGTGGTAATTTAGAACGCTGGGAAAAAGCCATCAAAGAATGGTAACCGACATCAAAACTAGAACTAAATAAATGAAAATCCTTTTAACCGGTGCTAGTGGCTACATTGGCAGTCAGCTAGTTTCCTCGTGGCTTGAAGACAAAAATGTTGAAAAAATCATTGCGTTGGACGTGAGTCAACCCCGCTTTCTATGGAAAGCCGACCACCCCAAGGTTCATTTTATCCAAAAGAACCTAGCCGATACCGACCTCGAAAAAGAACTCGAGGTATTCCTACCTGTCGACGTTGTAGTTCATGCCGCCTATTTTATCCGCACTCCTTATTTTAAAAAAGATCGCGAGTACCAAGAGCACTCCAACTTTCAAGGCGCCGAAAACGTTTTCGACTTTGCCCTCAAAAGCGAAGTTAAGAAACTCATTCACTTTAGCACCGTTGCTGTCTACGGCGCCCATGCCAAAAATGAATTAAACAATCCTTTTACCGAAGAGAGCGAAGCCCAAGAAACCATTATCGCCTACGGCCGAGACAAAAAAATCATCGAAAAGAAACTATCTGAAATCTTTGAGAAACATCATCCGAAAACCGAAGTCATTTGTTTAAGAGTTGGTTCGGTTTCAGGCCCGTTTCTTCAGAACGTGGTCAAAAAAACCGGCCTCTTGAGTTTCATGAAGGGCCTCCTTCCCTTCCTCCCTATCACCAGCGAAAAATCCGCCCGCCAGTACGTTCACGAAGATGATGTCGTCTCTGCCGTCAACTTCTGGCTTACGCACCAAACAGAACCAAAGATTATTCCGTTGAATCTCGCCTCGAAAGGCTTTTTTACTTTCAGAGAGATCGCGAAGATTCTAAGAAAGAAAACTCTTAAAATTCCCCACCAGTTCGCCCAAATATTTTTCTTTCTCACTTGGCATTTAAGTTTGGGAAAAATCCCCACTCCGCCCGGCGTTATTAACTCTTACTCGTACCCCATCATCGTCGATGGCACTAAAATCACCAAATTTGGTTTTGCCTATAAATACAATTCAACCGATGCGCTTCTAGCCACCAAAGGCAAATTCGCCAGCTAAAATATATCCCCCAGGACACACTCTTTCCTACATCCCCGAAAACGTAAAAATCGTCTTCAGGGTTTTGAGACCAATCACAAAATCGAGCACGAAAGATCGGTTCTTGATGTAGTAGATGTCGTATGCCAACCTCTCGCGGGTGTCTTCCACCGAACTGCCAAACTTGTCATGCACCTGGGCCCAGCCAGTTAAGCCCGGCAAAAGAATTGTCCGGATCTGATAGTGGGGGATCTTCTCCTTTAGAAAGTAGTAAAAATCGATAAAGTCCGCTCGCGGACCGACAAAAGAAAGTTCGCCTTTTAAAATATTAATCACTTGTGGCCACTCATCGATTCGAAGTTTCCGGAGAATCTTCCCGAAGCCAAAAACGCGCCCATCATTTTTTTGGACCCCGAAATTTTCACCAATCTTCTCAAATTTATCACTCCCGTCACTCATGGTTCGAAACTTGTAAACCATGAAGTTTTTCTCCCGGAGGCCAACCCTCTTGTTCATAAAGAAAACCGATCCCTTCGAGCTTAACTTAATAATCAAAGCAGTGATTGGCCAGAAAATAAGCGTGACTAAAAATATAAACAAAGCCAAGAAGATGTCTCCCAGCCTTTTTGTAAAAAGATAGAAGCCATCCCTCGGCTTGATTTTTTCAAGAAACCAATTCTCTTCAAGTTCATCCATCGAAACTTTTCCGAAGACGGTTTCGTAAAACTCCGAAAAACTCACCACATCCACCCCCTTCAAAAGTTCACGATAAATTTCTGAAACCAGCCGCTTATCGTTTCTGAGTTTCGAGGGAACCACCACCACATCTACTTCGCGTTTCCGAATCAAGTCTGGGATATCCTCGTTAATATAGTCACTAATCCATAAATCCACCTTATATCCCATCTGTGGATTCTCTCTTAAATAATTAATCAGCTCCGTAACATCTCCACCCTTTCCGATAATCGACACCTTGAGGATCGCCTTTGATCCCAAATAGTACCTATCGATAAGTTCACGCAGGTAATAGCTAATGAGGCCGAAAAAAATCGAAAGCAGTATCAAGATACTCTTTGGAGCGATGTTAAGTGATGGATATAGATAGAAAAAAATTGGACTCACGGCCAGCGCGACCAATACCCCCATGAAGAAAATCTTGAGGTAGGCGATCCGCTTAGAAAAATTCCTCAAGTCGTAAAGTCCGACAATGTAAAAAATTAAAAGCCAAACAAAGAGCAGGAGCGAAAAAGGCTTAAAGTGGGGGCCGTATTGGTCCAAAGAAAAGCTTTGTCCAGTTCGAACGAGGAGCGACAAAAAAAGCGCCGCGTAAAATGCGACTACGTCAACCAAAAGCAGAAACAAGTTTTTAGAATTAATCCTCATTCGAGATTCTATAAAGCGGTTTTATGGAAATAATGTAGATGTTGGCGATAATAAAACAAAACAGCCACAAAGAAGTTGAAATCAAGGCGTAGCCGCTTAGTATCCCGAGTATTGTTAGTATGCACGCGATTGTTCCGAGCGTTTGAACACTCACTTTTCGCCAGAGCAGTTTTTTATGAGGATTTTCCTCTACCATCAGCAAGTATTTTATCGTTGAAACTGAAAAAAGTAGCGCTGTTACGATCATAAAATTGAGCGGGTGGTTTAGGTTAAAAGCTAAAATAAAATAAATCACCAGGAGCGCTCCGTTGATTACTTTTTGGATATAACTGTGTTCCGGAATAATACTTAAGAAAAAACTGACCGAGAGATGAGTACTAACCAAAATCAAAAAATAGAAAACCACAATCGGCAAAGAAACAAGCCAATCATCTACCATGTAAAAAATACTCACCAAGCCCAGCAGGGTGTAAATTAGAGTCATTACTGTTGCAAAGAGAGTTGCTTTAGTTTCATTCATATTTTCCAAATTCGTACTTAATTTTGTCGTCCCTGATTTCACCAAACAAAGTTCTTTTAAGGAAAATCCAGATGTACTGCATGCCCATCCGGAAGTATCCGTGCTGCTTAAACCTTCTACTTGAAACTTTAACCGGAATATTGAATATTTTGAAACCCCCGCATTTTCTAGCCCTTGAAACGAAGTTAGCATCCTCGTTTATCCTTATAGTCGGGTCAAATCCACCGCACCTATTTATAGTTTCTTTTCGGGTGATTATGCAAGAGCCAACCGCATATGGGCTTATTCTCTCCATAATCTTATGAAACAGGTACAAAATCAGGTAATAAACCGTCGCTCTCCAGTCTTTTTCTAGGGGTTCGAATCTAGAGGAGGCTGCTGAATACCCCCCAATCACAAAGAGTTGAACGAGACGCTTAAGGGCATCCGGGTAAACGGCCGTATCCGCATCCAGAAAAATAATTACCTCGCTCTTTGCCGCCTCTGCCCCCATGTTTCTTTGATAGGAAACATTCCGTTTATCACTAATCAAACTTTTAACTGTTACATTCTTCGGTGCCCTTCCTCTCATCTCATCGACCATCATAAGTGTTCCATCCTCGGATTTGCCATCCACCACAATCACTTCTATCTCTAAGTCTCGACATGAAAATATCGAGTTGAGCAAAACCGGCAGCTGCCTTTTTTCGTTTAAAGCCGGAATGACTATCGAAACCCCCATGTTTAACGGACTACTTCCCATTTTTTGCTATGCGACCGCTTGAAAAAGGTAACCATAAAAGCGTTGCGTGACCATTCGAGGAGCAATCTTGGCCAACCGATTTTATGTGCCCGTCTGCCAGTATGATAAACCGTAAGGCCTCGAACGAATAGAACTCTCCCCACCTTCGATAAGCGAGAAAATAAATCATAGTCTTCGCTTGCCGCTAAATCTTCTCGGTAGCCCCCTAGTTCTTTAAAGACACGAGACCGAATCATCTGAAATTCCCCCGCCGCCCTCCCAAAATTAAAAATGTTGTTAGAAATTAAATGGAAAAGGTTAAGCGAGGAGAAGACTAGTCTGTCCATCCGGGTTTCCAGCTCCCGAAGGACTCTTATCCCAACCGTCGCGGCTACCACCTCCGACTTTGATTCAAAAACCCCAATCAATCTTTTGAAAAATCCCTCCGGATCTGGAATGAAAACATCTGCATCGAGAAAAACCAGGTACGCGCCCGCCGCTCTCTTTGCTCCCTCGTTTCTTCCTTTGGCGATAGTCCCCGGTTTTGGGTCGACAAAAACTTTCACCCCCAGACCCTCGGCAATTCGAGCTGTTTTGTCCTTACTCCCGCCATCCGAGACAATAATTTCGTGTGGAACTGCCCCAAGTCCCTCCTTAAGTTTTCGGATCGTTCTACTGATGACCCCCTCTTCGTTTAAAGTTGGAATAATTATCGAGATCATATTTTGTCCTCAATTACCCTTTGTCGGATGTATTTTCTAAACCCGAAAATAGCCAGTAATAAAATACTCGCTATTGCAACCAAGAATATCACCTGGAATGTCTGGTCGATTTGTAAGTAAATATTTCCAAACCAATACCCCAGGCTAAGCAAAAACGCTGTCCAGATAAACCCGCCCACAATGTTAATAGCCGCGTATTTCTTAAGTGGCACCCGAATCGCTCCGGCGGTAATTAAGGTTACGAGAGCAAATCCTAGGCCCATGGTTATCTTCGAAATAAAAAGTATTTTGTTCTGATTTTTCTTAAAAACGTCCTCGATTTTTTCAAGCATTTTATCGTTCAGGCTTATAAAATGGCCGTATCGGTGAACAATCGGCCTCGCGCCATAGTAACCCACCCCATACCAAAAAAAATCACCGACCAAATCACCAAGAAGCAAAACAAAGTAAACCGGCACCAAACTAAAATAGCCCAACTTCAAAAGAAACCCACACACCACCATTGCGATCGGTCCCTCAAAAACCGTCACTGGTAAGATCACCCAATATCTATAAGCCAAGAGCCACGCGATGGTCGCCGCTATCATAGCTCTAAGTATAGCCTGCGAACCCCTTTGTTGACAGCCTGGGGTTGCCTAATATAAAATTCACAAATCTATGGACAACAACAAAAAAGATTTTTTTCTCCCCGGAAGCATCTTGGTCGCCGCCCTCCTCATCTCCGGATCCATTATCTACATGGTCGGGAGTAAAAATTCCGCAAACACCAGCAATCAGGTTCCATTAGCTGGCGATGTAAAAAGCAAGGTTGAAGTGTCGAGTCGTGACGTCATATTGGGCGACACCAAGGCCCCCGTTACTCTTATCGAGTACGGTGACTATCAATGCCCTTGGTGCGGTAAGTTTTTCACGGAAGTTGAGGATAAACTAAGAAAGGGGTACATCGAGTCTGGAAAAGTTAAGATGGTTTACCGGAATTTTGCTTTCATAGGTCCAGAATCTTTTGCCGCCGCCGAAGCGGCCGAGTGCGCTAAGGACCAAAGCAAGTTTTGGGTTTACCACGACGAGCTCTATCGAGCAGAACACAAAGACGGAGCCGAGAAAAACGGCAACCTCAACCGCGATCTTTTCCTAAAAATCGCCACCGACTTGAAGCTAAATCTCGCCTCCTTCACTAGTTGTCTTGATGCGGATAAATACGCCAAACAAGTTGAAACCGATACCGCCGAGGGGAGATCAGCCGGCGTTAGAGGCACTCCAGCCATTTTCATAAACGGCGAGCAAGTTGGCAACGGTTTTGTTGAGTTTGAAAGCGCCGCTGGGCCATCCCTGAAAGGCGTTATCGACGAACTGCTTAAATAATAAAAGGGCGAAATTTTAAAATAACAATGGATTACCAAAACAACCCCGAAGAGAAAAAAAAGTATCAAGGAGATTGGAAATGCTCAAATTGCGGTAATAAAATCACGCAGCTCCCATTTGAACCAGACCCCAATCGCCTCAACCGTCTTCTTTGCCTAGATTGCTGGAAAAATCAAAAACAAGCCAGACGTTAAGAGAAAAAATACCCCCTGACCCATAGTCGGGGAGTATTTTTTTGACGCCGAATTTTTTTGCCCTATAATACTTGAATGAGTCAAAAAAGAGTTCAACTTTTCTTGGGTTTTTGGCTTGTCATCTCGCCGTGGGTTTTAGGTTTTTCGAGCATCTCGATCATGAAGTGGAGCAACGTTATCGTTGGCACGATCATTTTCTTAATCAACCTCTGGGCCGTCTTCGGCAAAGAAAAATCCACTACCCCTCCTAATTCCTAATTCATTATTCATAACCCCATGTACGAGCTTTTAATTATTGGCGGTGGACCGGGCGGTGTGGCCGCCGGTGTCTATGCCGCAAGGAAAAAGATTAAAACCGCTTTAATCACTGAGACTTTTGGTGGCCAGTCTTTGGTTTCCGCTGATGTTCAAAACTGGATTGGCACCAAGTCCATCTCGGGCTTTGATCTTGGCCAAAACCTTGAATCTCACCTCAGGGCTCAGGCAGAGATAGAGATCTTCGATGGCGATTTAGTCATGGAAGTGGGGAAAACCCCTACGGGCTTCAAAGTTTCAACCAAAAACGGCAAAGCGCTCGAAACTAAGTATATTTTGGTCACCTCGGGTTCCCGCCGGCGACGCTTGGGTATCCCGGGTGAAAATGAACATGAAGGAAAGGGTGTGGCTTACTGTTCAATCTGTGACGCGCCTCTTTTTGGCGGAAAGACCGTCGCCGTTGTAGGCGGCGGCAATGCTGGCCTTGAGGCAGTCATTGATCTCTTGCCCTATGCTCCAAAAATTTACGTTTTAGAATTCTCTGATAGCCTCAAAGCTGATCCTGTCACCCAGGAAAAAATTAAAACCAACCCGAAAGTCGAAATCATCACCATGGCCCAGACCTTGGAAATTTTGGGCAAGGAAAATGTTACGGGCGTTAAGTATCTCGATCGAAAAAATAACGAAACCAAGGAACTTGCCGTCGAAGGCATATTTGTCGAAATTGGCATCACTCCCAACACCGAGTTTGTAAAAGGTTTTGTCGAGCTAAATAAATTTGGAGAGATTACGACCGATCCCAAAAATCAAAAAACCTCCGTGCCGGGTATCTGGGCGGCAGGGGATGCCACCGACGTCCTCTACAAGCAGAACAACATCTCGGCTGGTGATGCGGTGAAGGCAGTCCTCAATATTTATGAAGAACTAAACCGGACGAAAAACTAAACCTTCAAGTTTTAAATACTTGCCCCCACACTTAAATCCTTAAGTCGTGGGGGTCTACGACGAGTTAAACAAGTCAAAATAAACCCGCCTTGACAAGGTTCGGTTAGCCAACTAAACTGATTAGCACTCCTTGGTCGGGAGTGCTAATTTAATAAAAATCAATGAACTTAAAACCACTATCTAATCGAGTTTTCCTTGAACCCTTAGGAGAGGAAAAAACCACCAAGTCGGGGATTGTCATTCCTGATACGGCGGATAAAGAAAAACCCATGCAGGGCAAAGTGCTTGCGATTGGCCCGGGCAAACTAAACGACAAAGGCGAAAGAACGCCGATGTCGGTCAAAGTTGGCGACACGGTACTGTTTAAAAAATACGGCCCCGATGAAATCGAAGTTGATAGCAAAAAATACTTAGTCGGAGACGAGGACGACATTCTCGCAATTATCGAATAAAACCATGGCTAAACAAATATTATTTAACGAAGATGCGCGTGTAGCGCTCAAGAAGGGAATCGACAAACTCGCCGATGCCGTCCGTATGACCCTTGGTCCCCGCGGCCGAGCAGTTGTCATCGAAAAATCCTACGGTGCCCCCCAAGTCACTTTCGATGGCGTCACCGTCGCTAAAGAAATTCAGTTGAAAGACAAGTACGAAAACCTCGGCGCCGAGTTCATTAAGCAGGCGGCGGATAAAACCAACGACAACGTCGGTGACGGCACCACCACCTCTGTTGTCTTAGCTCAGGCTATGATCGACGAGGGCGAAAAAATTATTCGCGAAAAAGGCTTTAACGTTATTCAACTCGCCGAAGAGTTAAAGAAGGCGAGTCAGGAGGTTATCAAATCCCTAGAAAGTCAGAAAGAAGTTATCAACGAAAACAAAAAAATTCAGGAAGTGGCCACTCTGTCTTCGAAAGACAGTGAAATCGGTAAGCTCATAGCCGAAGTTATGGAAAAAGTCGGCAAAGAAGGGGTGGTGACCATCGAAGACTCAAACACCATCGGCAACTCTTTCGAGATTGTCGAGGGTATGCAGTTCGACCGCGGCTACATCTCGCCCTACATGACCACCAATCAGGAACGCATGGAAACCGAACTCGAAGATCCATACATCCTGGTTACCGATAAAAAAATCTCCTCAATCCAAGAGCTTCTTCCGATCCTCGAAAAAGTGGTCCAAAGTGGGAAAAAGGAGCTCTTCATTATTGCCGAAGAAGTCGAGGGTGAAGCCCTCGCCACCCTCGTGGTCAATAAGCTACGAGGCATCTTTAGCGTCTTAGCCGTCAAAGCCCCCGGTTTTGGTGACCGACGAAAAGAGATGCTCCAAGACATTGCAGTTGTGACCGGCGCTGAATTTATCTCCGAAGACTTAGGCAAAAAAATGGAGAATGTTACCCTCGACAACCTCGGCCACGCGCATAAAGTTATTTCGAATAAAGACAATACCACCATCGTGGCCGGTAAAGGCGACAAGAAAAACATTGACGCTCGGGTCGCTCAGATCAAAGCTCAAATTCAGAAAACTGATTCTGACTTCGACAAAGAAAAACTCCAGGAACGACTCGGCAAATTATCCGGTGGCGTGGCAGTTCTAAAAGTTGGCGCTCCCACGGAATCGGCCCAAAAAGAGTTGAAGCAAAGAGTGGAAGATGCAGTTTCAGCCACTCGCGCCGCTATGGAGGAGGGGATCGTCCCCGGTGGCGGCATCGCCCTCTTCAACGTTGTTCCGCACGTGGGGAACATGAAGGGCGCCGACACTCCGGTTATCTCGGCCGCGCTTTCAATTTTGAAACGCGCCCTCGAAGCCCCTATCATGGCTATCATCGACAACTCTGGCGAATCTCACAGCAAGGTGGTTCAAGAACTCCGCGCTGAAAAAGAAAAAAGCAAAAACAACTGGCTGGGTTTTAACGCCGTCCAAAACAAAATTGGCGACCTGAAAGAAGCCGGCATCATCGATCCCCTGAAAGTTACCAAAACCGCCTTCACGAACGCCATCTCGGTCGCCGCTAACTACTTAACCATTGGTGCCGCTATTAGTGAACTTCCTGAAAAGAAATCCGGTCCCGATATGAGTGGTATGGGAGGAATGGGTATGGGAGACATGGGAATGTAACATTTATAAAAGCTAGCTTTTATAAATGTTATCCTGAGCCAGTACGGCGAGCGGATACATTAAAATAAGAATCCCGCTTATATGCGGGATTTTTAGCCGGCAACTTATTTGACAAAAATAGATAATTAGCATATAATGGTCGATAGTCAACGAGGCCAAAAAGCCTCATTTCCAAGTTAACGGCCGTGAACCACAAGGAGGAGTATCATGGCTACCGTTAGTTCCAGTCACCCGCTTTTCTGCAGTCTCGAACGAACCATCGGGACTCGGACAACAAGGCATTACTTCCGGGTTCATAATGCCGTCAGACGAGAGCTTTTCATGTCGTCCGAAACAGGAGCTGTCGCTCTTTCGTTCACACTCGCTGCAGGTGGCCGACCACCCGAATTAAAAACTGGCGTTCATCAGTTTCCGATGGACAGTTTTATACTCCGGGCTTGCACGAATCCTCATCCTGGGAGAATCTACGAAAGGGAATTCCACCTAGGTTATAACGACCAGGTCTCGAGCGAACACGCAGACTATGTGCTTCGAGAAGGTCCTCGTTTCTTGGCCGTAATGCCTGTTCGAGATTCAGTCGTTCATGGTCTTCTCATGCTCCTCGGTATTATTCCAGATTTGTCCGAATAATTCCTATCCCCCGTTCGCAATTGCGAGCGGGGGATTTTTTTCCAATAAAAAACGACGAAGAGTGAGTTTCTTCGTCGTCGATGTTATTGCTTTTTTCGTAACTGATCTAGGGCTTCTCCAAGTTCTCTGGTCGACATGTCAAGCGAGTAATAGAGAGAGTGCTTGCAACCCCGACCAGTCTCACGAATCACATACTGCTCCCGTTCATCTTCGCCAACTCTTTCGGTCATGTAAAGAACATTCCGCTTGGCGGTCGCCGCCTTGAGTCGCCTTATAATCTCAAAAGAAGGCTCACCGTGATAGCAATAAGTGATTACCGCCTTAGCCTGATTTTCCTTGCTGTAGGCATCTGGTGATCCGAAGCAGGCCCAACTCTCGAGCACTATGGCCTCGTCTAGAAATCGGCGGAAAGCCTCTCGATCTTCTTTGGTAGAGGAGAACAGCGAATCGAGGTTTTGTAGTCTTGGGGGTTCTTCTTCGAGCACCCTCAATCCGCAGACAATCTCTACCTCGCCGTTACTCTTCAGAGAATCCGTATTCAAAACCGTGACCTGCCCTTCTTCGGGTATTACTGCCCTTTCGCTTTCTGTAAATCACTTTCGATACTCTCTGAAAACTACGAGTTCTTGACTCTAAAGCTCAAAACGCCCTAGACTTATCCCAGACCCTTTAAAAGGAGGCGATGTGAAAAAAGTAACGTGTTTTGCCACGATTCTTGTTCTGCTTGCAATCTCCGCCAAGGCTGTGGCCAAAGAAAATCCGAAAAACATTCCTGACTCCACCGAAGCCAAAGCCGTCATCGATTCCATGCTTTTCGTTCTCGAAAACTGGGATGAAAAAAAGTTTGGCGAGTTCCTGCTCGACACCGGCATGATAAGGCTGGGTATGAATGGTGGGATGCTCGCTTTCTATGTCGACAAGCCCGGCTTGATCGTCCAGATTAACCATGGCATGAGCATCCTCTGTCATCCAGACAAGATCGCTGACTTAAAGCACAAACTCCAAACCAGAAACTTACGCTGGTACATCGATTCATCTTACATAACGTGTGAGGTGTCAGGCAATCGAGATTGGCTCCTCTCATTCTTCAAAGACAACGGCCGTTATTACCTGATCGAGATTCTCGACCCCAACTGCGGTCCTCGAAGAACTAGCCCCGCCAAAACCAAAAGGTTAAAAAAATAAAAAGCCCCGCTTAAGTTGCGGGGCTTCGTTTTTTGGGAGTAGGCGGAAGATAGATAATCTCAACCAAAAGTTTCGCTAGTCCATCGTAGACAAATCCGAGCTCTGACGCAGCCCGAAAGGACAAATCAAGATCTCGGCCGTCAATGTAGGGTCCCCGATCATTGACCGGGAGCGTGTCGATGGAGTATCCGTTGGCTAGGTTGGTGACTCTCAGTTTAGCTCCTAATGGCAAAGACTTATGAGCCGCTGAGATCCCATACATGTCGTACTTCTCACCGTTCGCCGTAAGTCGGCCATGAAACGGTTTACCGTACCAAGAGGCCACCATTACCTCGGCTTCAGATATTCCGGTGTTTAAAACCTCCGTCACCTTTCTCTCGGTGTGAGTGTTTTGAACTTGAAACTCGGTATCGTCTTCACCCTTGGGACTAACATCTTTCGCAAAAAATGTGATTGTGAGTCCCAAAAGCAATACCATGATTTCCTTCATTGTCTTCTCCCTTCCAGAGCCCGCCGTAAGACAAAAATCGCGGACCGATCAATCCTAAAGTGAGAACACGTTCACCAGCGAACACGTCCCACGACTGCATCTATAAATTCAAAAAACTGCCCATATTCTATTTTCTTTTCATCATTTTGTCAAATAGCTTTTTTGTTTCTACCCTAAGTCGTACGTCCCTATCCAAAAAAAGTTACAAAATAAAAAAGCCGCTACTTTCGTAGCGGCCCTTCGTTTAGATTTTAAACTACGCTCAATGATTCATTCAATCAACTTGAAGCCGCATCGCCAATCCACTCAAGCATAGCTCCGCCAATCTCGGCCGCGCCCTCGAGGATGTTTCCTCCAACCTCAAGCACGCCGTCAAGTAGGTCTGGATCAGTCGCCACGCTAGCGGCTACATCCACCCCAATGTCCGCAATCTCAAAGATTATTCCCGAGTAATCTGCGCCGGGGCTTGAAAAACTTTGAACCAATCCTCGACCTCTTTCCGCCTCGGCATTGCTCCGCACTTTTATTTTGCACGGACGTTTTTCTTGGACCGCTTTTCTGACTAGATCTTCCAAGTTTCCTTGCTCTGCCACGACCCACCTCCAGGTTGATTGATTAAAAAACTGTCCATATTTTGTTTTGTTTTCGTCATTTTGTCAAATGAGTTTAGACTTATTGGTATGACTCCCGAACTCGAAAAATACGCACCCCAATTCCCAGCCGAAGATTTCTCCGAACGTGACCTCCATTATCTAGAACCCTTTGTCTCAAACCCCAAGGGCTTAATTTCCGCCATCTCTAACCTTCCTCCTGAAATAGTGGGTGCCCTCTGTTCTCGCGCTTCTCGCGCCAAAAACTCACTCCTTCGAGTTCTCCTTGATGAATACATCTACCCAATCGTTGACGGTGAGGACAAAATCCTCGCCTCCGAACTCGAAGAGACCGTTAAGTTTTTCCGAGGCCACGGTTTCAAAAACATTTTGAATAACCAGCGTGCCCAATCTTTTTACGCCAAGTGGCTCTCACAGTACGGTGATGATTCAATCGCCCAGATGACCGGCACCCACGTGGTCTTCTGGGGCATCTCTCAGGTCGCCATGAAATTCTTAGAAGACCGTCGCATTGGCTTGGAGCCCATCGAAAAATCCACCCGCTACGTTAATTTTGGCAACAAGGTTGGCAACCACTATCTCTACTACACCCCCAAGCCTGACTTAGAAAAACTGGGCTTGCTCGATGAATACGAAAAAACTCTAGACGCCCTTTTCGACACCTACGTGGCCACTCTCCCACCCCTTAAAGAATGGCTCATAAAAAGCTTTGACGACAAAGAATCTATCTTAGAAAAAAAAGCCTTCGATACTTTGCGCGGCCTCCTTCCCATGGCCACCTTAGGCCAAGTGGCTTTTCGGGGCAACGCCCAGGCTTTTGAGTATCTTTTGAGCCGAACATTGAAACATCCTTTGGGCGAACTTCGCTGGATCGCCGACACTCTTAAAACCGAGCTCGACAAAGAAATCCCATC
>VMFW01000004.1 GCA_007376265.1 Parcubacteria group bacterium Gr01-1014_20 | reverse complement strand
CTCGCCCAACCAAAGCATTTTTCTAGATTAATTTTTTCAGCCGAGAGCGCGCTTTTAGAGTAGTGGGGTGGGAGATCTAGGTGCGAGGCGGTGTGAAGGCCAAGATTAACGCCAGAGAGCGTGGAACCATCTTTTTCGTATTTTTTAATTCTCACCAAATCAATCGGCCAGTTACCTGGGTAAATCGGTTCGCCCTTAGCGATCGGGCGACTAATGTCGTAGACCTTCATGTTTTTCGAATTCTAACACTGATTTTATAAAAATAGAAAAACGGCTCTTTTTGGGAGCCGTTCAAAACTATTGAACTGGATTAAAATCCATGCGAACTAAAACCAGAGACAACATAATCGCCAATGGCGAAGGAAGCGGTGAGTCCGGGAGATTCGATGCCAACGAGATTGATAAAGTGCGGATGGTGGGCCTCAAATCGAATGACGAAATCGTCTTCTCCGACGCCGGGATTGGTTTTAGCCCTTAGTCCGGAGTAGGCCCATTTTAGATCTGATTCAGTGAGCTCGGGAAGAAACCTTTTCGCGCCGTCAAGAAACTCGGCGGGCGGAGTTTGAATTCGGAAGTTATCGAATTTTGATTCCCAGGATTTGGCGTTTGGACCAATTAGCAAACGACCGGCTGCGGTTTTAGTTAGGTGAATGCCTTTGACTGGGTGGCCCGGCGGAAGAGCCGGGTAAATTAGGGTGTTTGAGACCAAGCTGCTTTTTTCCCCGATAACTTCGTAGTACTCGCCGCGGCAAGGATAAATTTTGTAGCGCGGAAACCCAGCGGCCGACGCAATAGTGTCGGAGTTCACGCCGGCGGCGTTTACGACAATCGAGCCCTCGAAAACCTTAATCGCGCCCGACTTGCTCGACTTTGTGTAAATCTCGTACAGATTACGACACCGAACGATGTTCTGAACGTTGGCCTCGAAAACAATGGAAATACCGGCGTTTTGACAGGCTTTTAGAAGGGCGGCACCAAGTGATAGCTGGTCGACGACCCAAACCTCGGATAAGTAGATGCCAAGCAAGGCACGGATGTTGGGTTCTATTTTCTCTATTCCATATCGACTGAGGACGTGTAGTTTCAGATTCAGCCTTCGGCTATTTTTCCGCAATCGATAAAGCGAGGATAATTCTCTCGTTAAGCCGGCTAGATCCCTTGAGGCGGCCGCGATGAGCATGCCGGTTCGGCGAAATCGAACGTCGTTTTCTTCACAAAAGCGGATAAGCTCCTGACCGCCTCGTGGGGCTAGTCTGGATTTAAGCAGATTGGACTTTTGATGAATACCAGAATGAATGACGCCGCTATTGTAGCGGCTGGTTTCGCTTAGAACCTCATGATTTCTCTCAAGCACCGTTATTTCAGCATTGTCGAGCCTTTGCCCAACCTTGAGCGCTGTGGCTAGACCCACAATTCCAGCCCCAATAATAACAACCTTTCTCTTGTTGGCCACTTTGCCTCCTTTTAAATTTGCTAGCCCAATAGTAGTTTTATTGGGCCTCCATGTCAAAGAAGTTAGTTTTCAACGAGTTTTCCACTTTTTTTATTGACTTCGTTCGGAGTCGAATGATAATTAGATTAGCTTTGTCTGCGGGAGGGTACTTCCGATCAAATAAATCTTTAAAATATTGATCCGAATCGTGCAAGCCTGAGGGCTTATCACCGAGGATCAAACCTTATTAAGACAAGCGGAAAGTCCCACCAAAAAACAGCCAAAGCGCTCAAGCCATGGTTAGAAGCCATGGTTTTGAGTCAGAATAGAGCCCAGTAGGGCTTTTTTAGTTCTATTTTGCTAAGGGTTGACTTTTTTCGGCGGGAGGAGTAGTATGTAGGCTAACCTAATAGAGAAGTGTTAAACCCCGAGGAGGGGCTTTTTTATTGGAAAAAAGCGATATGTTTGGAAAATACTTACTTTTAGCGTTTACTCTGGTTTCAAATTTGGGATCGGCTACTGGTAGCTCGATTAGTGCTATTCCGAACCTAAATGAGAACCGAGAATCTACGGCTCGAGTAGCCCCCTACGTTGTAAGAAAGACCCTAGAAATTTGGGTTACGGCTTATTCAAGCACCCCAGAAGAAACCGATGATACCCCATTTATTACCGCTTCTGGTAGTACGGTAAGAGAGGGTGTGGTGGCTACCAATCTTTTTCCTTTTGGAACGAAGGTTTTAATTCCTGAATATTTCGGAGAAAGAGTTTTTGTGGTTGAGGACCGCATGCATTCTCGGAAAACCAACAATCTAGACATTTGGATGGCCTCTAAGCAAGAGGCAAAAAAATTTGGTATTAGCCAGACGAAGATCGTTGTTCTTGAATAAAAAACATCCCCGGCGGGATGTTTTTTAGATTTCCCTCGAATGAGAGATCAAGCCGAGTGTGGTCGAATCGATTCAATGGCCTTGGAATAACTTTCGGAGACTTGAGACCAGTCAACTACGTGCCACCAATTTTCGATGTATTCTGGCCGGCGATTTTGATACTTTAAATAATAGGCATGCTCCCAGACATCTAGGCCAAGGATAGGAATCAACCCTTCGGTAATGGGGTTATCTTGATTGGGGGTGGAGTGAATTTCTAGTCCGCCAAGACTTGTAACGCTCACCCAGGCCCAACCACTGCCAAAACGACCGAGTGCGGCTTTAGTAAAAAGTTGCTTAAAATTATCTAGGGTTTTGAAATTTTTCGATATAGCGTCGGTTAGGATTCCTTCGGGCCAGGAACTTTCTTTTGGCGGCGCCATAATTTTCCAGAAAAACGTGTGATTAAAATGCCCGCCCCCGTTGTTTCGAACAACATCTCGAATGTCCTCCGGGAGACTACCCAAACTTCTTAATAGAGTTTCGGTTGTGGTGTCTCCGAAATCCGGATGTTTTTCGATTGCGGCATTCAAATTATTAATGTAGGCCTGGTGGTGTTTAGCATGGTGAATTTCCATTGTTTCCGCGTCTATGTAGGGCTCAAGGGCGCTGTAGGCGTACGAGAGTTTTGGTAAGGTGTGGGGGGTCATGAGCTAAGTTTAAAATTTAAACTTAAAAATAGAAAATCGACTTGTACACAGCAAAGTAAACTCGGGTTAAAAGCATGACTTTAAAATTTCGATGTTTTTCTTGTCTGGACCCAAACCGTCAAAACCAGGAACCTCGAGGAGCCAAACTTTATTGTGGAGTCGTTTTTCTTTGGCTAAATTTTGGAAACCTTTGATCCCTATGTGACCTTGGCCCAGATTCTCGTGGCGATCATTATGGGAAGCAAAAAGGGTTTTAGAATCGTTCGCATGAATCGCGACGATATTCGCGAGACCCACTTCCCTACCCCACTCATCAAACACCGTCTTTATTTTTGCCAAGGAATCATATTCAATCATGCCAGCCTCAAAGGCGTGGGCGGTGTCGAAACAAACCTTAGCGCGAGGTGAGTTAATTTTTTTCAAAATCTGGCCGATTTCTTGAGGGGTGGCGCCGAGCTTGGCTCCGCCGGCCGAGGAGTTTTCTAAAATGAGTTGGGTTTTTCCTGGAACATTTTTTAAGATTTTTTGGCAACCTTCGACGACAAGTTTCAGGGCGTCTTCTTTAGATTGATCCTTGCCAGAACCAATGTGGAAAACTAAGCCTTGAGCGTCAATGGAATCGGCGATCTTCAAATGACCCGTAAGACTTTGGAGGGCGTTGGCGCGAGTGATTTCGTTTGGACTGGCCAAATTTGCGAGATATGAAGCGTGGAGGAAAACTGGAATATTTCCTGATTCTTTGTGGGCTGATTTAAACTTTTTGATATCTTCTTCGCTTGGAAACCGAACGGACCATTGCTGGGGAGAGGAACCGAAAATCTGAATGGCTTCGGCACCAATTTTCTTAGCACTTTCAAACGCCCTGTAAAGTCCACCCGAGGCTGAAACATGGGCGCCTAGAATTGGAATCATGAAGTGTGAATAATGAATTACGGCTACGAAATACGGACTCTAATGAACCTAACTATTTTACCCATTTCCTTAAAAAATAGAAAAGCCGCGATTTATTAAAGCGCGGCTTAGGGTTGGGTTTTGGTGTTTTCTTGCCAAACCTCTTCCCGGTATACGAGATCCGGTAGATTAGGACAGTCTAGACAGGCGCCAGGGCCACAAAAGCGTTTATGACAGGTTGGACAGGTAAAGAAACCGACGGCCAGCCCCCGCTCATCTTTTCTAGCGTAGGCATCAGACACTCTCGTGACCCTAGGAGCTAAAACCAGGAGCACGTAGAAGAGTGGGATCATAAGGATGGCAAGAGCTATGATTACCCCGTCTGGAGGGAAAAGCTTGTCGTGTTCGAGAGTTCTAGGAACTATCCAAGTGCCAATCACTACCCAAGCTACGCAAAGGACCAGAAATATAAACAAGATTTTGCGACCAAGAATGCCCTTGTTTTTCTCCACATCTCCTCCCTCGGCTGAAAATGACTTCGCCTATTTTACCAATTTTGTTTATTTTGTCAATTAGTTTGGGGAGTAAATCGGGTACGTTCTTTTGCGTGTGCCTTGAGATCGAAAATGGTTTTTAGAATAACCATAGTCATCAAAGGAATCATTCCCCCACCGACAAAGGTGATGGCGAAACCACTTAAAATAATCACTAGGTGCATCAGAATTATTCGCGCGTACGGTTCACCGAATAATGTCGGCAGATTGGCAATTAAATATTCTCCGCGTTTACGAAAATTCACGTAGTAAGAGATGCCGTGACTCACAAACAGAAAAAGGATAGGGTAAAGAATTTGAAAAATTAAGTTGGGCAGAGTGACCTCAAATCCTGTGGCTTGACTGGATAGAACCGCGAATGGACTCCAGGGGCTAAAGAGGACGATGATGAAAGAGAGGTGAACAAGCATAAATACGCCATAGTGGAAAATGAAAAAACCAATTAGGAATGTTTTTAGAAGGAATAGCGGTATCCGTCGAGCATTTTTAAGCATTATTCCTGCACTGTCTTCTTGGTTTGGTTTCAAGGTGTTGGCGGCCGTTAGCATTTTGAGGACGTTGAAAAAACCAATAACGGCACTCTCAGCCCAATAGAGGAACAAGATTAGGAATAAACTCCAACCAAAGAAAATGACACCAACAAGCGGCACAAAGTTGGCGATGATCAAGGCGGTGGCAGAGGTGGATAATTCTTTATATTGTTTTAGCTCGAACATGCTCTTACTTAATCCTTGCGCCAGGAAAAACCTCCGAGTCCGGAACGAGGAGAACGGGTCCTTCATCCGCATCCGCGGCGAGTAACATGCCTTGACTTTCGAGCCCCATCATTTTTCTTGGATCAAGATTAGCGATAACGACAATGAATTTCCCAATCAAATTCTCTGGGGGATAAGATTTGGCGATACCGGCTAAAATCTGGCGGGTTTCCTCGCCAATACTGACCTGTAGTTTTAGGAGTTTTTCTGATCCTTCAATTTTTTCGGCCTCTAAAACCTTCCCCACGCGTAGATCGAGCTTACTGAAATCTTCGAAACTAGCCATCCGGGTTTTTACTCCTTTTTCTCCTCGCTCTCCTTAGGGGTATCACCGTGTTTTTGATCCTCGCAGGCACATTTCTCTAACGGTTTCTGATAGTTAGGGCAGCCTTCGGCGTTGCAAGTGCCAGGTTTCTCCGAAACCCCCTCGCACCCCCCCCGACAAATATAATGTTCCATCGCTCTATTATACATCAGTTTTTAAGATTGCGCACAAAGATTGAACTGGCTAGCTTGGCTGTTATGTTCACTGATGAGTGCTTTAGTTTCTTGAATGAGTTTATTTATTTGATCGGCAAGAGAGTTGTACTCGGAAACCTTGGCATTGTAAACTGCGACCTCCTCCTTCGTTTTCGGATCTGAACCTTCAAGCTCTTTTTTGATTTCCTCGGCTTTCAGTTCGAGGGAGGAAATAGCGATTCTGTTAGTTTCGATGCTTATCTTTAGGGATTCGTTAATCACGGGGCAGTCAGATTTTGGTTTGGCGAAAATTTGGACTCCGATCCACTGGTTTCGTTCGTCAAAAAGTCCTCGACCCACTGCAACACCAAGTTCTGTATATTTTGAATTCAGGATATTAGCTCGGTGACCCGGGCTATTCATCCAAGCCTCAACGAGTTTTTGATCCCCTTCAAAATTTCCAAGAGCAATATTTTCACCGATTAAAACGTACTCATAGCTGATCTTTTTGGCTTCGGTCGACGCGCTTTCACCGGTTGGCGAGTTATGCTCGAAATATTGATTTTTAAACATATCGTTCAACCGCGCTTCGGCTACTTTATCGAGTAGGTAACTAGGCTTGAGGACTGGGAGTTGGGAAACTTGAATCCTTTCGACATTGGTCCAGGTAAAAACCCCCGACTTAGTTAAAACTGAAGAATTTTCTTCGGTATCTCTTCTGAGTGGTGGGGGCGCAATAATTTTTCCCACCACACTTTTTGCCTCTGTGGCTAAACTTTCTGCGGTTTTTTCAACGATCGAATCGATTTTACTATTGATGGCGTTCAGAGCCGGTTTTCTTATCTTTTGATCGTAAAGTTCGGAAATTTTGCTCTTAATAAAGCTCTCGCTTGGAAGTTTTTCGGCGACAAATTTTAAGATCTGTTCTCCAAAGAAGAAACCAAAAATAAGTATTAGGGCTATGGCTAGAAGGGTGATTTTTTTCATTTTTCTCAATTTAACTATATCTTAATCTCCTCAAACTAAAAACGGCCCACCCAGCGGGACCGTTTTTAAACTTTGAATTCTATGCTGGCTTACATACCGGCGCTACCGCACATTTTACAGTTCTTTTTGTGCGTAAAGATCTCGTATAGGGCTGACAAACCGACCAATAGGTAGATTACCTTTGAAACCATATGATCCATGCTCCCAAAGATGGCTGTGCCCAACTCCCAGCCGAAAAAGACCAATAACCAGTTGACACCTCCAACTATAAGAAGTATCCAGGTTATCATGTGCAAACTCTTCATTTTTTAATTTTATTCAAACAAGCTCCGACCTTTGTAAAAAGGCTACGTTTACAATTATACCATAACCATATTTTCACTTTAACTTCTCGATTCTTATTCCAACTAGGCGGATTAGACGCTTTTGGGGGTTTTCCCGCCTATCAAAAAACGGGTAAAGCAGTTTCAGGGCCTCAAATTCCAGGTTCTCTAAGCTATTGGCAGGCTCAGCTAGGGTGCGACTTCGATTTTTAGTTTCGAAATTAGAAAAGCGAACTGTCACGACGACGATTTTGAAGGATTTAAAACCATCTTTTTTGAAACTATTAAAAACACTTCCACAAAGCGTTTTAACACGATCGGTAATAAAGTTAAGATCAGACGAGTCTCGATTAAATGTTTCTTGCTCGCCGATAGATTTCGCTTCAACGTAATAGTTGGCGACTGGCGAATCGTCTTGGCCTCGCGCTTTTGCGTATAAAATAGTCCCCCACTTGCCGAGCAACGTTCTCAGTTTTTCTGCGGAAAACTTTTTCAAATCCTTGACAGTTTTAATTCCTTCTTTGTTTAAGAGAATTTCGGTTTTTGGACCAATGCCGGGAATATTGCGAATGGAGAGAGGCTCGATAAAATTTTCCGCGTCTTCCTCGTTTAGAACAATTAGGCCGTTGGGTTTTTGAATATCGGAAGCGATTTTGGCGATAAGTTTATTGGGTCCGATGCCGATGGAGCAGGTTAACTTTTCTTTAAGTCTAATTTCTTTTTGAATTTTTTTAGCTAGCGTTTCAGCTTTTTTATAACTGCTTGTGAAACTTAAATCTAGGTAGCCTTCGTCAACACTTGTCTGCTCAAAGGCTTGAACGTGTTTTGCGACGATTTGAAAGATTTTTTTAGAGACTTCAGAGTAGCGGCGATGACTACCACTGATAAAAACCGCCGGTGGGTTACCGTCTTTTTTGGCCTTTTCGGAAAGTTCCCAGGCCTTACTAATTGGCATGGCGGAATGGATGCCGTACTCTCTGGCCTTATAGTTAGCGGTTGAAACCACTCCCCGCCCCCTTCCATCTTCGGGATCAGAGCCAACCACGATGGGCCGGCCCTTGAGGCGCGGTCGATCGCGTTCTTCCACGGCCGCAAAGAAAGCATCCATATCAAGATGTCCTGTGATTCTCATCATTTAAATTTAACACCTTTTATAAATAAAAAGGCGCTGCAGTATCTGCAACGCCCTAAATCGTTCTAGTAAATTACCGTTTCGGTTGGCGATAGTTCGATCGCATCACTTCTCTCGGGGCCCAAAGAGAGACCGACAATCGGGACCTCCAGGGTATTGGAGATTTTCCACAAGTAATTCCGACAGGCGGCTGGAAGATCCATGACTTGAGTGCTGTTTTTAACGGGTTCGACCCAGACTTCAACGTCAGTAAAGTTGGCTTCGCAACCGACCATGTCGGCTGGTAAGTATTTTATTTCTTCTCCATTCCGCTGGTAAGAGTGACAAACCCTAAGGGTGGAGAGCTCGTGAAAGAAATCAAACTTGGTGACAATGATGCCGGTTACAGAATTCAGCTTGGCCGCATATCGTAACTGGACAAAATCGAGCCAACCACAGTTGCGATCACGGCCGGTGGTCGTTCCCTGTTCTTTCCCAAGAGCTCGAATCAGAGCTTCGGTGGTTCGATCCATTCGAGTTGGGAAAGGGCCTTCTCCGACTCGGGTGACGTAGGCCTTGAGAACTCCAATGACGTCTGTAACGTCTCCCGGACCGATGCCCATTCCATCCAAACAGCCGATGGCTGTCGGGTGGGAGGACGTGACAAAAGGATAGGTGCCGTGACGAATGTCGAGCATCGCCCCTTGAGCGCCTTCGATTAGAATACCGCCTCCTTGATGGCGACGCTCTCGTAAAAATTCGGGTAAATCGACAACTTTAGAGGCTAGCAACCGACGGATCGCTTCGAGGTTTTCGAACGGAAATCGAGCGAAGAACTCAGCTGGAACGAAGCTTGGATAGAGACGCTCGAGCCTCTCCAGAACCTCACCGAGTTTTGATTTTAATTTAACTCGCCAACGTTCTTCGGAATCGGCGAAATCGCTTAGTCGAAGACCAACGCGATCAATGTGATCTCGATAGCAAGGACCGATACCCTTGCATGTGGTGCCGATTTTATCTTTGCCGCGGGCTTTTTCCTGGAGCAGATCTTCCTCAATATGCCAAGGCATCAGGAGGCTAGCTCGATCGGAAATGTAAAGGCTCGCGGTAGGAATGCCGGCTTTTTCGAGATCGTTAATTTCTTCCATGAGCGCCAGCGGATTGATACACATGCCGCTTCCTAAAATAGCGATTTTGCCATGGAGAATGCCAGCTGGAATGTGGTGAAGGGCAAAACGTTTGTTCCCGATAAAAACAGTGTGGCCAGCGTTGTTACCCCCGGCTGGTCGGATGACTATTTTGTATTTCGGATTGGCGCTTAAACGATCGGCGACCGCTCCCTTGCCTTCATCTCCCCACTGGAGACCGACAATTAAGTCGACGACGGGTATTTCTTTTAACATCTACCCTCCTATTTCCTGTTTGCTCGTGGAAGTTTCACTCTCGATGCTAGTTAGGTCGTGAGGGGCGGCTTCTCGGAGTCCAGCCGCGGTTACTTTCACTATTCGTGCCTCCCATAGATCGGGAATGGTTTTGGCACCGTTGTAGCCCATGCCGTTTCGAAGCGCTACGGAGAAAAACGCAAGAAGCTCCGAGACAGTTCCTCGGAGCGGCACGGTTCCGCTCACACCTTCTGGAACAATCACCGCCTCGCTTTCTCCGTCTCCATCTTGGAAATAACGGTCACCGCCGTACTTTTTTATAGCTTCCGCCGAACCCATGCCGCGATGCTTCTTAAACTTTTGGTTGCCGCGAGTAATTACCTCTCCTGGCGATTCAATGGTACTGGCGAGGAGGTTACCGAGCATAACAGTTGAGGCACCAGCAGCTAAAGCTTTGATCACTTGCCCGCTTTGACTGATGCCGCCATCCGCAATGATGGGAACCGAACTACCTAAAGATTCAACGATGCCTCGACATTCAGCGACAGCCGTGATTTGTGGCACGCCAATTCCAGTCACAATACGAGTGGAACAGATAGAGCCCGGACCGACGCCAACGCGAAGAGCGTCGCAACCAGCCTCGACTAGACCCTCAGCACTTGACCGATCAGCCACGTTTCCGGCGATAACCGGTAAGTCGCTGAAGGTGTTTTTTAGAGAAAGAGTTGAGGCGATGATAGCTGAATTGCCTCCGTGAGCAGAATCCACCACCACAAAATCGAGGCCCAGTGGAATGAGTTCTTTTACGTGTTCGACAGCTGATTCAGGATTAGCACCGCTCACTGCGACGCCGACAAGCAACCTTCCCTGACTGTCGACGGTGGCTTTTGGATGCTTCAGTCGGCGATCAAGATCTCGACGAGTGACTAAACCAACGAGATAATCGTTGGAATCAACCAACGGAAGTTTTTCAACTTTGTGCAATCGCATTAAGTTCAGAGCACCGTCGAAACTAATGCTCGGATCGGCCACCACTAGTCGTTCTCGAGGAGTCATCGAGTCACGAACCAGACTCCCCGGCTCTTTTCCGTCCATATCCCGCCGCGTGATGATACCTAAAAGTTTTGGCTTATCGCCATCTTCAAAACTCACAACCGGGAAGCCGGTGTAGAGTGAATTCATGGCTTTCACAGCTCGCAATGTCTGGTTGGGCGTAGCCTTGATAGGATTTTTAATTTGCCCGGCCATAAAGCGTTTGATCGTGGTCAAGGCTTCTTTCAATCGGGATCCCCTCATTCCTTTATGAAGTACTCCGGCACCACCAAAAAGCTCGATAGCGATAACCATTTTTTCCTCGGTCACGGTGTCCATCGGAGAGGAAACAAACGGGGTGGCAATTCTGATGCCTCGGCAAAGTTCGGTTGTAATGTCAACTTCTCGAGGATGAACTCTTGACCGGTGTGGGATCACAAAAACATCGTCAAATGTCAGTCCCTCTGTTAGCCTTTCTTCAAGAGGAACCCATTTTGTACCCATACTTCTCTCCTTTGCGAAATGGTTTTTAATTTTAAGTTTTCAAGTTGCACGAAGTCAGGTTACCATCGTGTTTTTTTCATGTCAAAAAAGCCCCGAGATTGAGGCTTAGTGGTGTTTGGTTGTGGGTTAACGAGAAATATCTAGAGATAGTCGATCGTGAGGTTCAGTCTTACGGCTTGGCGATGTTCCCACATGGCCCCGTTTGAGCTAGACCAGCCGGGGATGAAATAGAGGATTTTTACTATACCTGACTCAAAAATGGGCCCATAGAAATCTTCGAGTAGGGTGCTGTCGGATTGATAATTGACCCCCCGAATCCTAAAGAGATGTTTCTCAAAAGGAACTTGGTCGAAGATTGCCAAACCTTTGGACTGGAGGAGTTCGATATAACGTGAAAATTCACGTAGGTTGACGACGATCGAACTCCGACCGCCGGTCGTGATCGGACCGCAAACTTGGCCGATTGATCTTGGCACGACTTTCTCATCCATTCTTTGCAGAACCTCAAAGGCGATACATCCTAGCTCGGCAAAAGTTCTTGCTTCAGCCATGGCTTTCCTGTTTCTTTTTGTAAGGTACGGATTCACAAAACCCTCCTGGTTTGATTTTTAAATTTGCTATTTAGGGAGGTTACCAGGACTCAGGCTCGGAAGCAAGCCTCGTGCCCTTGCATTAATTGATTTTATGTGGTATACTTTTGTTGTAACTTGAAAAGTAGCTTTCCCTCCTGCTCAGAGGTTGGTCTAAGAACTAGCTTTTGAGCAGGAGGGAACCGGCCACACATAGCGGCTCATGGTGTCGTCGACACCATGCAAACTAATCCCCTTGCCTGCCATATTTAAAACATGGGAAGCGCGATCGGATTTGCCGCCGTGGTGGTTGTGTTGGGCGTGTTTATGCCCGATGTCCTTCACGCCCTGCAAACCTTCCTGCTAGCTTTCTTAGAGAAGGCTACCCTGATCTTCCAGACCCTGACTGTTGCTCCGTAGCCGCCCAGCGGCTCAGATTTTTAGGCACCCAAATTTGGGTGCCTGTTTTTTTATCCACAGACTTATTTGGTTTTTCGAAAGATTTGGATTATAGTTGTGGGGTCTAGGATGGTGGCCGGAGCAGGACGGAGCAGCACAATGGTGCTGTGGGGGAGCTAGCCGATCAAGTAAATCTTGGTCGGCTATTTTTATTTTCCTCAGCCCAGAGCTTTATTTTGCGGCCCCTCGCGTGCTCGCTCGGGATTGATAAATTAATCACCCTGGCGATTAATTTATCAACATTCCGTCGCCGAAAGAGAAAAAACGGAATTTTTTCTGAATCGCTTTTTGATACAACTCAATAGTTTTCTTTCGTCCAATAAGCGCCGAGACAAGCATGAGCAAGCTAGATTTTGGCACGTGGAAATTGGTGATGAGGCCATTTATAAATTTGAAATGATAACCCTCCTGAATAAAAAGATCAGTCATCCCTGAAAGCTTCCGTAGTCTACCTTGTTTGTCGACGGCTGATTCGAGTGCTCGGAGAGTGGTGGTGCCAACAGCAATAATAGGAAGTCTGGATTGCTTGGATTTGTTTAAAATTTGGGCCGTTTTTTTATCGATTTCGTACTGCTCCTCGTGGAGACGGCTGGTTTCTAGGTTTTGACTAGTTATCGGACTAAACGTTCCGAGATTTACGTGTAAGGTGATAAATTTTATCGAAATTTTGGCTGATTTTAGCTTTTTAAAAAGTCTTTTCGTGAAATGGAGGGCGGCGGTAGGAGCCGCTACCGATCCTGGTTCGGAGGCAAAGATAGTTTGGTATTTTTCTCTTAATTCGCTTTCCTTGAGTGGCGAGTGCTTTATGTACGGCGGAATGGGAGTTTGCCCATGGGTCGTTAGAATATCAAGAATTCGATTGATTGAAAAAAGAGGTTTTAGGAAATAAATTCGATCCTCTCGTTTAGAAACATAGAGTTTGAGCTTTTTATTTATCTCAAGCCTTGAACCGATGGCTAGCTTTCGATCCGCGAGAACCTTGATGAACTTTTTGTTTTTTCCGATGTAGAGAAGCCGAACTCCGCCGCCAGTTTCTTTTCTGACTTTAAGCCGAGCAGGGATAACTTTAGTTTTGTTAAAAACTAGAACGGTTCCGGGGAGTAAGTAATCAACTAACTTTATAAATTTAGTCCAAGAAACTTTTTTTGTTTTTTGCGAGTAAACCAAAAGATTGGCACTATCTCGGGGTGAGGCGGGTTCCTTTGCGATTAAGTTTTCCGGAAACTGATAGCTATAGCGCTGAAGAATTTTTTCCGATGTCATTATTGGAAGGAGGCAAGGTACCAAGAAGCCACAATAGCTGAAGTCTCGGCTCGAAGAGTTCGAGAACCTAGATCGATTAAGGGGTAATGATTTTTTTCAAACTCTTGAAGCTCGCGGGTTGTCCAACCACCCTCGGGTCCGATTAGAAGACTGAGGGATTCAAGTCCTTTTAAGTCAGGAGCGGATTCAAAAAGAAACTTTCCACCCCTCTCGAGCACCAAGGGCGTGCTGATTTCCTTTGATTTTTCAAGAGCGTCTCCAAAGCTAAGGGGAGGGTGAACCTTCGGAACCCGACTGCGCTCGGACTGTTCGGCGGCTTCTTTGGCGATTTTACGGAGTCGATCTAGTTTGAGAGCAAATTTAACCGTTCTTTCGGTAATGATCGGGAAAAATTCTTCAACCCCAGTCTCTGTCCCCTTCTGGATGATAAATTCAAAATTTTCTCTTTTCAGGATAGCCGCGAAGAGAAAAATTTTACGCCGGGGTTCGTTTTGATTATCCCTTTCTTCTAAAACCTCAAATTCTACGAAATCTTTGCCAAAAATTGTGAGTTTCGATAAGAAGTCAGTTCCGTTGCCCTCGCTTAGAATTACGCTCTCACCCGGCTTTATTTTTAGAACCTTTTTTAACTGATGGAAAATTTCGAGGTTGACGATTTTAATCGTAGAACCTTCTTTTATAAAACTAGTTATGAATCTGTGGGTTTTCATGACTAGAATATTGTAGCCTGAAATTATTAAAACCCTAAACCCCGCTTGAGCGGGGTTTAGGGTTTTACAGAACAAAATAGTTTTGAGTTTAGCTTACTCCGCCAATGAAGCTAAGAGGTCACCACAAGCAACGTAAACACTGACTTCTTCAGCTGATTTGTGAACATTAATCGCTAAGGGGAGAGAGCCAAGAAGGGTTTCGGTCGAAACCTCAAGTATGGTTTCTGAAACTCCGCCCAGAACTGAGATTAACGGATACTTAACCGCGCCAATTTCCGCGCAAGAACCGATGTGGATGTGCGCTGGTTCGCTGATTTCAGCTGGCGCCCCCGTAAGACTTAGGACAACCTTGGCCTTACCGTCAACATCGCTTATGGTGGCAGTGCCGGAAATACCGGAGGCGTTTTGCGTGCTCAGGGTAACGGAAACTTCGCTTTTGGATTCCATGCTATCCCCATCGGTATTGTCAGAAGTAGAATATCCTCCCATTGCAAAGAAAACGACTACAAGCACTACGACAACGATACCACCGATAATTAGAGAATTTTTCGTCATAAGAATGTAATGATTTGTTTAATGATCCTCGACCTTTCAGATTAAAAACTCCCCTCGGGGAGCAAACGGACTGCTTAGTCTCCTGTAATTTTAAGTTTCAGTTTTGAGATTGTCAATGGGCTTTATATTATTCCTTCTTTAGGTGGTCAAGTCCATATTTTAAGTTTCCGTTGACTTTTTTTCCGGGGTTAAAGATACTTTGGGGGTCGAATATTTTCTTAACTTCTTCAAAAAGCTTGATCATTTTAGGCGAATACATTTTTGAAAGATACGGTGTTCTGACTAGGCCGTCGTTGTGCTCGGCAGTAATCGAGCCACCGAATTCCCTGACTAGATCGTAAACTTCTCCTGAAAGTTTTTGAATGACTTTTTTTAGTTCGGGGTTTTTGAAATCCGCCAACGGAATAATGTGAAAATTACCGTCCCCGGCATGACCAGCGATGGTGTAGTTTAGCTCTTTATATTTTTCAACGAGGGCATTTAGGCGCGGTAGAAACTCGGGCATGTCTTTAGGGTTTACGATGACATCGTCAATGAACGGGGCGGTGTGGCGGTTCTTCACTTTTTTTCGAAGTAAATTAAAACTTTCTCGGCGAATCGTCCAGTATTTTTCTCCCTCGTCCTTGCTTTTGGTTCGTCGCGCTTCGAATCCTTGGCTTTTTATCTTACTTAATAAAAGTTTCGATGAATTAATAACCTGGTTTTCATTCTCGCCGGAGAATTCCGCAAGTAAAACCAGTTTTGAAAAGCCGGAGGTTAAGAGAACCCAAAAATCCGGCAGAAATTGAAAAAATAGCTTGAATAAATTTTGCCGTTTAGCTAATAAAGATTTAATGAGACTTGGTAGAAATTTAAATGCAAGCATAAGAGTTTTGTTGTCGTAGCACTCTAAGGTTTCGGGTTTGAACTCTAAAATAGTGTTGACGATATCGCCAAGCGGTTTTAAATCCTTCAGAAAAACCACAACCATGCGGGAATGAGGTTCGACTTTAGTGAGCCTTAATTTAGCTTCGGTGATAATGCCAAGCGTGCCTTGCGAACCCACGAGTAACTGGTTAATGTCAAAAACGCCGCCTTTCCAGACATTCCACAAAAAATATCCCGAGGAATTCTTTGAGACTTTTGGTTCGGAGGTTTGAATAATTTTTTCGTTCTTTTTTATGAGAGCAAAGAGTTGCTTGTGGATTTTCCCCTCGAAAGTTTTCAGTTTTATTTTTTTCTTTAGTTCTGCCTCTTTGAGGGGCCCGAAAGTATACTCATTACCATCTCCGAGAACGACTTTTAATCCAAGAATGTAGTCTTTTGCTTCTCCGAGGGAAAGAGACTTTTCACCCGCGGAATTATTAGCTACGATCCCACCCATCGCGCAAAGCTCCCGCGAAGCTGGGTAGGGTGGGTAGATCAAGCCCTTTTTTAGGGTTTCAAGTTCAAAATCACGATAGAAGACTCCTGGCTCGGTTAAGGCATAACCACCGCTTCCTTCGCGTTTTATTTCTTTGACGTGGTTTAGATACCGCGTGAATCCAAGCACGATAGATTCTGTAAGTGATCCGCCCGTCATGTCGGTACCGGCCGAGCGAGGTGAAATGGAAATATGCTTGTCCTTTTTCTTTTTTGAGGCTACAAACTTAACAAGGTTTTTAATGTCTTCCGTGTTTTTTGGAAAAACTACCACTTCCGGTTTAATTTTGAAGATACTCGCGTCTTCGCTGTACTCCCCTAGGGTTTTTTCATCTACCAGGACATCGCCCTTAACGATTTTTTTTATTTCATCTACTAGCATTGCTCTAAATTATATCAGAAAGTTTTGTTTGACACATTCTTAAAGCGTAATAAACTTCATTTAGCTCTACTACACGGGGAGACTTGGAAACCATAAGCGCCGGAGGACAAATGCAGGGTATGAGAGTAGCTGGAATCGCGGCTTATGCGCCAAAAAACGTTTTTTCAAATGATGACGTAGCGAGAATGCTACAGACGGCAATGGCAGAGGCTGAAGAACGGAGAATGAGGCTTACGGGTGGGGGTCTTACGGATGACGAGAAAGCCCAATTCAAGACTAGCGACCGGTGGATTCAAAGATTTATCGGCTTTAAAAGCCGACGTTTTGCCAGCCCGGGCGAAGGGACGATTGATCTAGCCGAGAGGGCTTCTAAAAACCTGATTGCGGGCCTGAACTTGGATGTTGCGCAAATTGACGGGATTGTTTTTGGAACTGTCACCCCGTCATATAAAAACAGTCCGCCAGACGCGAATCTTCTCCAATATCGCCTCAAAATACCTACCCAAAGAAACGGAAGAGCTAATTGTGTTTTTGGGCTGGATAGTTCTCTCGCCTGCTGTACTTGGGTCGAGTCACTCTCCTTTGTGTACGCGCTTATCCGGTCTGGTTTGTGTCGTTGCGTTCTCCTCGTTGGAGCGGACGCAATGAGCACTACAATCAACTGGAAGGATAGAGCTTTTGCGACCGTTTTGGGTGATGCTGGAACAGCAACTCTGTGCGTGGCCGTTCCCGATGAGCAGGATTGGTTTGGGAGCAAGCGATTTTTCTCCTACATGGACGGTCAACACTGGGAAGCGATACTAACCCCCAAGGGTGGCTCCAAAAATCCGATTTCCTCCGGTGACGATATTATCGAGCAACTCGATAAGCTGGGAATGAACGGGCCACTAGTTAAGGATTTGGTTCTCTCAACAGTCGGTGGGCAAATGATGGACGATGTTTTAGAACAAACTGGCTGGGGTTATGCCGACCTGGATCTTGTGAGTTTTCATGAAGCGAACCTGGCTCAATTAGTCAGGCCAATTGTTGAGGTGTGGCGAACGAAGGGATTCACGGGAGAAGTGTTGGATGCTGGGGGAGAATTTGCCAATACAACCTCGGCTTCCGTTCCCTTAGCCTTAGCTAAAAATGGATTTAAGCTTCAACCCGTGACGAGCCCTCCTAAAAAGCTTGCCTTGGGAGCAATGGGAGGAAGCCTGACAGCCGCTTTCGCTTTTTGCGAAATAAAGCACGAACTGCCAACCTTTGTCGATGTGTAACCGATACTTTTTTTTAAGGACCACTTTCGTGGTCCTTTTTTTATTTTCGGGGATACTCAACTCTCGATCCCGAGCGAGTGATTCTAATTAGTCGTGAGGGTTTCGAACTCAACTTTCCGACATCTATGTAGAAATTGACTTGGCTACCAAAATATTTTTGAGCTTGCCTGATAGTTTTGGCGGTTGGTTCCCCTTGTCGGTTAGCGCTTGGGGCAACGAGAGGACCGGTCTTTTTCAAAAACTCGCGAAGCTTTTTGAGCTTCGGTAGGCGGAAGGCAAGGGTTTTCCCGCCGCGATGAAGGTAGCGGAACTTGGCGCCTGGTGCCGAAAAAACTATGCTTGTTTTTGAAGGCCAAGTTTCAGATTCTAGGTTATAGTTCTTAGTTTTTAGTGGAATGCCGAATTTTTTGAGATCGGAAATTTGGCCAAATAAAACTATCATCGGTTTTTTGAGGTTACGTTGACGGAGTTTGTAAATACGCTCGACGGTTTTTTTGTTGAACGCTGAGCCGACAATGCCATAGATGGTGTCGGTTGGAATAACTCCAACTCCGCCGTTTTTTAAAACCTTAATAGTGCTTGCGTGGAACGATTTGAAAATCATTTCGGTTTTATGATATAAAGGGAGCGGTCATTTAACAAGAAGGAGGGTGTTTTGGGTCCAACTAATCAAGTCGATCTCGTGAGGCGCTTTGTTGATAGTTACTCTGTTTTAAAGAGTGGCTCCACGGAAAGTACTAGGTCGGCGGCATTCGACGAAATGAACGCCATTATCCGAGAAGCTTCCGGTGGGGATTTGTGTCGAATCGCAGCGGCCAAACCGTGGGGGAAAGAGCCAAAGGAGACCCTAAAGGATCTGGCGGCTCGCCGACGAATACTCACTGCGCTTTCGGCGGGAAGAGGAAGGACTGGGCGTCGAGAGTAGATTTTAAAAGCCACGTTTTGAACCGTGGCTTTTTTGTTACGGGGTTTTTTGATCTTTGATAAGCGGGAAGTAGTCGGCATCAATGGTTCTTTCAAAACAGGATCGTCCTTCGGTGTGTTCCCAGTTCCAATTCACTTCAGCAAAACCGGGCTTTGAATATCCTCTGGCTGGGATTGGTATGGCAGCGTTGTTTCCTTCTGGACCTAAACTCAGGGAAAAATTGGCGCAGAGCGCAAAGGTTTTTTCTCCCTTTATTTCGTACTCATACGACAAGTTGGTCTCCGGATCGCTGGGAGCTTTATAACCCCGGACTTGGTCGGTTAGATCCTCGAGTTTGGCAGGGAGTTTTTCTTTGCTCTGCCAGTAAAAAATAACTTCGCTTTGAATTGATTGGAGATCGCTGATTCTCGTTTCGTCTAAACGTCTTAGTCTTTGTAACCCAGGCGAGCCCACAATAAAAAACCCGGCGATAACCGCGATGCCAACGATTGTGATTACGGCATAAATGAAATACTTCATTCTGTTTTGTGTTTTTTTAGGTCTTCGTAGTAGTAGAAAAACACTGATCCGGCGACGAAGAGAACAGTGAGGACTTTGAGGATAAAGCGAATAGTTAGATCCCCTCCTAAAAGATTATTAACCAATGCGACTAAGTCACCGATGATGGTGACGGCTGTTAGAAAAAGTGTGAGATAGATTAACCATTTCCGAATTCTTAGATTTCTTTTTTCGGGGGTTCGGTCGTAACTTTTGGACAGAAACCTCGTGGTAATCAAATATACTGGGAAAACAATAACGAGGGTGGCAATGGCGAAACGGATGCTAGAAAATTCTGCCGTCCGACTCCAATAATCTCGAAAGTCGAGCGCATCCGGAAAACCGAGGTTGATGTACTTGAAAAGTAGGTTAATAAAGGTACCAGCGCTTGTGTAGAGGGTGATGATAGCGAGAAGGTGTGTAAAAACATCCTTAGGGCTGGTTTTTTCGTGAGGTTTATTCTCCATCTCGGTATTATATCATGTTTTTCAAAAATTACCGAGTAATGACGCCTCGAAGTTTCTTGTGGTAACTAATCGCAAATCGATGGGCTTCGTCGCGAACCTGGATTAACGTCTTTTTTTCTACACCTTTCGGGAGGATGCCGATGATGTCGTTGCGTTTACGTTCCGGGCCCTTGACAATACCGACGACCGGAATCTTGATCCTGGCTTCCGCTAGGACTGATTTAGCGGCATTGATCTGTCCCCTACCACCATCTATTAAAATTAAATTAGGAAAAGTCCAGTCTCGATGCTCCAAACGCCGGGAAAGAACTTCTCGTAACATACCTGTATCGTCTGGGCTTTTTATCGAACGAATTCTAAATTTTCGATACTGATTTTTATCGGGTTTAAAGCTTTCTCCACCGGAGACATATCCTCCCTTGGCGGAAAAGACAACCATTGAGCCGGTAGCGGAGGTGCCGGAGGTGTTTGAGATGTCGTAGCCTTCAATGCGAAAGTTGAGTCCTGGGTTATGGGTTATGGGTTTTAAGTGAGAATCCTCAGCAATGAAGGCAACGTCTTGGATGTGCTTGAGGGCAAACATCTGGTGGCGAATTTTTCCCGCCTTTTCGAATTCTAAAGCTTTACTCGCCTGCTTCATTTCCTTTTCAAGGGATTTAAGAATTTGAAGTTTTTTGCCGGTAAAAAAAAGACGAATGTTTCGGATGGTTTTGGCGTAGTCTTTTTTAGTGATTAAATTTGCGCAAACCCCCGGGCACTGGCCAATCGAATAGTCGAAACATGGCCTCGGGTAAATTTTACCTGGTTCGTGTACGCTGTAGGGGAAAATTCGCCGAATGATTTTTAAGGCTTCGCGGAGAGAAACGGCGGAAGTGAACGGGCCGTAGTAAAGCTTAGGGGTTTTAAACTTTGGGTTTGAATGAATCTCACCTTGTGCCCTGTCTTTACCACGAACTAGGAGTACGCGGGGAAATTTCTCTTTTGTAATGGCGACGTAAAGAAAGCTCTTGTCGTCTTTTTCGAGAACATTAAAAGGTGGCTGATGCTTTTTTATCAATTCGGATTCTAGAATGAGGGCTTCGAGGCCGCTGTCAGTTTTCAGGTGATCAATTTCCTTAATCAAACTCACGAGCTTTTCAAGTCGATAGTCGTGCGCTCGGAGAAAATAGCTTGAAACCCTTCGTTTTAGATTGACAGCCTTGCCGATGTATAAAATTTCTCCCTTAGCGCCCTTCATAATATAAACGCCAGGTGTGGAAGGTAGGTTTTGATAGCTGGGTTTCATTTGCACATTTCACTAAATTGTGGCACTATTATCGCAGAAGTTTAACCTAGAAACAAGGAGGTTTGTACGTCGCTGTATCGAATTGACGAAAATGGGAATTGGCGTGATTTTTTCAGCGGGAGAATTATCCAACTACCCTGGTTTCAGGTGAAAAAAGCGAGCGGACAAGCCCCTACTGAGCCAGTGGCAAGCATAACTCCCCAAAGCTATGCACTGCGAGAAAAAATTCTTGCCGATCGGCGCGGAATTTAAAAAGAAGAAAGCCCCACAAAAAATACGTGGGGCTTTGTTTTATTTGTAGCCAGGACAGATTCCCGATGCAATACCGTGATTCGAGAATCTTTTATCCTCGGTTACTTCTCGAAGGATTGGAAGAAATGGGGGTAAGCTAGGAATCCTACGTTTGTCGGTGAGTTCGATTTCGAGGAGGGCGACTGGCAATGGTTCCGAGATGATGTCGAGCTGGAAGTACTGATTTTCCCAGGGAAAACAGAAACGCCGCTTGATGACATCTGTAAGGACGGGATCTTTTTCTATAAGGAGATTGAGGTAGGCATCCTCGCTGATCATCTTCTCATCTTCGTAGCGTTCTTTGCGACTATTTTTATCAACCAACTCCTTTTCGGTATAAAAATAGAGGGTTCCCTCGGTGGAGTTGTGATCAACAGGCACACGTCGACGAACTCGCCTTTCGATGTCTAGACTCAGCCTATTCAGGTAAGTCTGGGTGATATCAAAAGCCACCGACCCGAATGGAGGAGTCGCATCTAGTGAAAGCAGGTATTTTTTTTCAATTTCTATTGGCACGGGAATACCGAGAATTTTACAAACGGCCGACAGAAGATTGGTCATCTTCTTCCGAAAAAGGACCTTGGTTCCGTTGTCACGATTGCCGACAATAAAGAGATGTTCATGACCAGTCCAGGCCGCTAGAGTTCGACCATCAAGCTCGGCGGCTTCTTCGATCGTTTCGTGGCGACTAGGGTTATTGAGATTGTAGAACTCTTCCGCCCCGATTGCCGCAGTGACCAGATGAATGACGCCATGATAACGATCACGAACTTGAGAGATGGAGGGAATGCCGGCTTTGGCGGCGATCTTTTTGAATAGATCTGGGTCAACGTAGGCCATACCGTCCATGGCGCCTCGATCACAGATAATAACCTTACGGTCGCCTGGATGAATATCGATTAACTGTTTTGATACTTTTTCGGAATTAAACTGGGCTTTCAAAATGATCCTTTGAAACTCAGCCCAAGTTCGAGAGTCTCTCAAAACCTCACTCAGCTTAACTCCTCGCCCAAAAAGATCAGAGGCAACTTCTGGAACAAGCATAACGGTGTAACCCATCTCGCCCAGCTTTCGAACGAGCATGGCTAGCCCTTTCGATTTCCCCGAACAGGGACCACCAGTCAAAACTACCTTCGGAACAGGGGGTTTGCTTATCGACACAGGTTCTCCTTTGTTTTAAGTTTCCGTCGGAATTATACTAAACATTTTTAAAAGGTCAAAAAAGCCCAGCAACTTAGTGCTGGGCATGAGGTTCTTTATTTTGTTTCTGAATCTTAAGATAAACCTCTTCGCGGTGAACTTCAATGTCCCGAGGAGAATCTATGCCGAGCTTGACCTGACTACCTTGAAAGCCGAGAACGACAACCTTCGTGACACCATCGATGATTATCGATTCACCGGGCTTTCGAGTGAGAATAAGCACTGGCCCTCCTGGCTTGGGTTTCCTAGTTTGAATTGAGATTCTTGAATTAAGATAGCTTCACTAGCTGCCTTTGTCAACACAAAGAAAAACCGCCGAAGACAAAAAAGTCTTCGGCGGCGTTAGTTCAAAATAGCGATGACCTAAAAGCGACTTCCGAAAGTCGGGAATTTGATCTCGTTGATCCTAACCCGCTTCATGGAGTTTCCGGACCACTCATTTTCATACAGGTCTGTGGCTTCGACCGCGATGATCATCCAGTAGTCACCGGGCGCTACTCTTTTGACTTCAAAGGAAGACTCAAAAGAGCCGAACTGTCCCGGGAGTTGGCTCGCTCTTGCGAAAAGCAGCTCCAGGTCGTTGGTTTGAAGAGAAGCTCCCATCCTACCCATTTCACGCTGAAGCTGTTTGTGCTTTTCTCTAAGATCAATGCCGCCCCATTTTAGGACAGGTTTACCGAGACTATCACCGGAAACAAACCCCTCACGATTTTCAGCCGAGTAAATCGGTTCTCGATTTTTGCGGATGGGCTTCAGGAAAACCGAGATGGTGTAGGACCACGCATTGGGATCCTGGGCGGGTCCCGGGAAATACTCTACCGAGGAGCTGTCTTCAAGGTAAGACCACCAGTAACTTGAGTCTCTGGGGGGGCCCTTGATCCTTACTTTTGGGATCATAATTTCAATGTATGGCGAAAGAGTGTCGCCCGTATTGAAAGCATTGGATCCCCTCCAGTAAAGGTTTTGATCAAGGCGTTTGATCCCTGACGAAATATCCTCACCGACGACGGGAAAGGCGTCAACGAGAAGGATGTCGCTCATACCTTTTGTCGTGAGAATGGAAGGCAGAATGAATTTCTCGGTGATTTTACCAGCGTTATTTCGGTCTCCTTCAACCGTTAGTTTGGCCCTATACTTTCCCTCTGGAAGGTTCGGAACCGAAAAGTGATAAGTGAAGGCCAGATCTTCGTCGTTTTTGGTGACCGAGAGGATGAGTCCAGCAAGCCCGAGTTTTTGAGTCTGATGACTTGCAAAAACCAGCGAGTCAGCATTAAAAACCTGTAGCTCAACTTCAAGCTTCCGCCGATCGAGAAGCGTTTCCTTTGTGAGTTTATTCCCTGTGATGCTCGAGGAGATTCCGACATCAAAGGTGCTGTCCTCGTTTGGAAAGGAAACGATGTCTAACTCGGGATAGAGAGCCTTTCCGAACTTTGACTTGATCGTGTCGCCGACGATGGCTTCGACCCTTGGGAACACCGAGGATGATTCGGGTGGATACCATTCGGCTTTGAACACTTGAGCGGCAAGTCCAGTGTCTCTCGTGTCCCACCAGTTAAAGAATGTCTGAGTGGTATCGATTCGACCACCTGGAACTGTAACCTCGTACATTGGTGACCAGTAAGCCGAGGGTGGGCCAAATCGGATAAAGTATGCCCAGCGAGCGTCGACTTCAAATTGCCAAGGGTTGCCAAGGCAATGAGTGCTATCTTTGGCCCACTCAATACCTCTTAACGCTAAAAGCCACTCAGCGGCGTGCTTCTGTTGGTGATCGGCAATGCGACTTACAAATCGCTCCATAGCGCTCGTTCCACGGATATAGTCCCAGTAGTTCGAGTCTAGGGTATAGATAACGGCCGAGAGTTCAAGAAACCGCGTTGAGTCGGTTCCAGTTTGCGCATCGTTCGGAATTCGAAATAAAGGTTCCTTTTCTTCCGACATAATGCTGGTTCGTAGATTTTCGGCATTGCCGGTAAGAAACGCTGTAATCGTCGCTAAGGCGATTACAACTCCAAGCCTTAGCATCTTAGACATCTTCAAGCTCCTTTTGAAACGCGTTTACTTGCGTTTGTTTGTAAATCGGTTTTCCCGTTTGACTGCTTTAAGCATACCCTTTTTTCGATAAAAGTCAAACGCCCCTTATTTTTATAGTAAGGGGCGTTTGAAAAACACGATTATGGAAAACACTCTCTATCTAGTTTTCGTAAGAGCAGGCCAGAATTGGGCCACAGGAGACATCGCCGTCCACACCAATATCGCACTTCCAACCACGGTCAACACAGCCTGTAGTTCCATCCGTCCTTGTCGCGGCCTCGGCTTGCGAGGAGAGCACAAAGAATGTACCCAGAAGCATCACCACAGCTGCCAAGATGGAAGCGGCTAAAATTATTTTCTTGGTCATATATTTAAATCTAAGCAAATACCGACCTTTTTTCCCGTTACGGTTAGTCTACAAACTGTCCTCGGAATGTCAATGGCAGTAGAAAAGCCCCTAGAGAACGAGGGGCTTTTGATTCTGACAAGCGTCAATTTATTGTTTTCGAGCTAGGGCGACGACCTTCTCAAAGAGGATTCGCCGGAAGGTTTTCCCGACCGCGGTCATTTTTGGATTATACTCGCATTCCGCATCGTCTAACCGAGTGAACTCGGTAAGATATTCATTAACTCCGCTGGAAATGTTGCAGTGGACATTTTGCCTAAAGTTGAGGCGGTACTCCTCAATCACGGACCAACTTTCCCGAGTGGGATTTTTGGAGGTGCCTCTACTCGTGAATTTGACCGCGAAGTCGGCTACGCAATCACGATTGAAAGTAAAAACTCCTGTGTAGGTCCTCTCGAAGTAGCCGCTGTCTGGATCAATACACTCCACTTTATTGATCTCAAGCTTACTGCCATCGACGCTATCCACTTCGATGCCAAGTTCTAGAGCGTAGGGATCTTCGCAAACGACCAGAGTGTCAACACTAAGAGTATCTCCCCATACGCAACTCCAAGGGAGTGGGCAGATTTCTCCCACATAAACCCCGAGGTAGAGCCCACCTTCGTTGCCAAACCAACTGAACCATTCGCCACAATCCTGAACAACGGGATTGGCTCCTTTTTTGTCACCGCATCCGGGAATCGACAGGCTGATTAAGAGGATGAGTGAAAAAAATACAGCAATCGAACTCCACCGCTTCATTTTTTCTCCTTTGTTAGCGGTTACATGTGAACTTACTCTCGACAACTTAACTTAAATCAGCTGGGTTAGTCAAGGGAAAGCCCGAACTGAAGACTTATACACAGAAATCACTTGCGGGGAGTCCGAGAATTAATTAAATTACCAGTGTGGCCGGCGAAAAGGCCAGGTGAGTCTCTCCGTGAGGCGGGGTATCGATCTTAAATGATTGGTACCCTTGTTTTTTAATAATCAAAAGCCCCAAAGTATCACAACCCTGGGGCTCGTGGACGTTTTTGGCGAAAATTCAAGTTACCGCCGATCGCCTGTTGGATGGCCGGCCGAGGTGAAGGTTCCATTGGGATGGCCATCGCCGACGGGATGACCTGTTACCGAGTAGCGGTCGTTTGGATGTCCTTTGAGTTCACCGTTGGGGTGACCCAAGAGGACATAGCCCAGTGCTGCGAGAGTCAGCATTAGGATTTTCCAATGCATTCTGTTGTCACCTCCTTAGGTGAGGGCTAGAGGGTGAAGAGCTGATTCTATTCTAGCAAAAAGTAACTTAATTAAAAACCTTTTATTAAAACTTAGACGGCTTTAATTGCTCGTCAGTGAATCAAGGTCGAAGTTTAGTACGAGGCCGATTTTATTAAGCGAGCACCTTGCGGAGGTATTCGCCCGTGAAGCTCCCCTTCTTTCTAGCAATCTCCTCCGGAGTGCCTTCTGCGACAACCTTGCCACCTTTGACTCCCCCTTCGGGACCTAGATCAATGACCCAATCAGCGGTTTTGATGACGTCCAGATTGTGTTCAATCACAACAACAGTATTGCCTTTACTGACTAATCTTTGGAGGACTTCTAGGAGTTTGTGAACGTCCGCGAAGTGAAGGCCAGTCGTAGGTTCGTCAAGTAAATACAAGGTTTTCATGGTGTCACGCTTGCCCAACTCGGCGGAAAGCTTGACGCGTTGAGCTTCACCTCCTGAAAGAGTGGTTGCCGATTGGCCGAGGGTTAAGTACCCCAAACCAACTTCGTCTAAAATCTTTAAGCGATCGTGGAGCCAGGGAATGTCTTCGAAAAACTCATTGGCCTCTTCGATAGTCATCTCTAGGATGTCGTGAATGTTTTTGCTCTTATACTCAACCTCAAGGGTTTCTCGGTCGAATCTTTTTCCCTTACATACGTCACACTTAACGTACACTGTAGGCAAGAAATGCATTTCGATGGCGATCGTGCCGTGACCCTCACAGTTTTCACAGCGACCACCCGGACGGTTGAAGCTAAAGCGCCCAATTTTATAGCCGCGAACACGGGCGTCTTCGGTCGACGCAAAAAGATCGCGAATAAAAGTCCAAGCGCCTACGTAAGTAGCGGGATTAGAACGAGGGGTACGGCCGATTGGTGACTGATCAATGTTAATCAGTCGAGTTAGATATTCTGTGCCGGCGACAGATTTACAGCCAAATTCGCGGTAATGCGTGCCTCCGTAGCGACTCGAAAGAGCTTTATAGATCACGTCGTAGACGAGAGAGCTTTTACCAGAACCGGAGACGCCAGTAACGCAAACGAAACGGCTAAGTGGAATATCAATGTCTAGATTTTGAAGGTTATTAGCATAAGCTCCACGAATTTTAAGATGGGGCTTATCTTTTGAGACCTTGCGGCGTTCTTCCGGAACTTCAATGAATTTTTTGCCTCGAAGATATTGGAGGGTTAGGGAGTCTGGAAATTTATCTTTTGCCCCCGAAGATTTACTTTTTCCTCCGGAGGAGGATCGACTTTCGGTGGAAAAGGGTAAGAGTTCTGAAATCGGCCCTTGAGCAATAATTTCACCGCCGTGAATGCCGGCGCCTGGGCCAATATCGACTAAGTAGTCGGACTCTCGAATGGTGTCTTCGTCGTGCTCAACCACAATAATGGTATTACCTAAGTCTTTCAGCTCGTGGAGAGTGAGGATCAGTTTGTCGTTATCCCTCTGATGAAGTCCAATAGTAGGTTCATCAAGAATATACAAAGTGCCAACTAGTCGTGACCCAATCTGGGAGGCCAAGCGAATTCGTTGAGCTTCACCGCCAGAAAGCGTACCGGCTTTGCGATCAAGAGTTAAATAATCAAGACCGACATCGAGCATAAACTTTAGGCGATTTTTGATTTCTTTAAGTGGTAGTTCGGCCACCTCCATAAATTTCTTGGTTTCAGTTTTTTGGATTTTCGAGGCAAATTCGTGAGCATCGATAATCGACATCGCTGTCATATTCACAATATTTTTACCTTTGATTAAAACGCTTAAGGCTTCTTCTTTGAGGCGTTTGCCTAAGCACTTGGAGCAGGGTTTGTCAGACCAGACACTTTCGGTGCCTAAGCCGTGACACTCTTCACAGGCGCCGTAGGGACTGTTAAACGAGAAGAGTCTCGGCTCTATTTCGGGGAATGAGAAATTGTCATCGGGACAGGCGAACTTTGATGAAAGCGCAAGCGACTTATCCCCTACTGAGATATCCACAGTTTCAGCGCCATACCTTAGGGCGTGCTCAATGGCTTCGGCAAGGCGAAGTCGGTTGTCTTTATTTTTCCAATCGGTTGCGGCCGGAATTCTGTCAATAACCAGTTGGATGGTGTGAGCTTTATAACGACTCATTTCTATTCGATTCCTTAGGGAGTGGAACTGTTCATCAACTTTAACTTCCGAGAAACCAGCGTTTAGAAAGTCGTAGAGCATCTGGTAATACTCGCCCTTTCGTCCTCTCACGGTAGTCGCAAGGACAATCATTTCTGTATTCTTTTTGGATTTACTAGTTTTGTTAAATTCGATCACCGCGTCCACAATTTGCTCTTTGGTCATTTTGCGAATCTCTTTACCGCACCTGGGACAGTGTGGAACCCCAACACGGGCATAGAGAACGCGCAGATAGTCATAAATTTCGGTGATGGTGGCGACGGTTGACCTGGGATTTGCCGAGTGGCTCTTTTGGTCGATCGAGATGGCTGGGGAAAGGCCTTCAATTTCATCGACGTCGGGTTTGTCGAGCTTGCCCAAAAACTGTCTGGCATAAGCCGAAAGAGATTCAATATAGCGTCTTTGGCCTTCGGCAAAAATAGTATCAAAAGCCAGGCTCGACTTGCCGGAACCAGAAAGTCCGGTGAAAACAATCATTTTGTCTCGGGGGAGTTCGAGCGAAATATTTTTTAAATTGTGTTCTCTGGCGCCCTTAATAATTATTTTGTCTTGCATGTAGGTTGAGTATTGAATTATGAATAATGAATTAGGAATTAGGATATTTTTGGGTCCTTGACAAATTTATTGGTTTTGTTATAATTCGGGCAGTTGGTGAGTATTAATCACTGTTATCAGACTTATGACAAACCCACACTGCAAACCGATAGGAGGTGAGGAGATGAACGGAAGGTCACTCGAGCTAGAAGAGAAGTTGGACAACGCAAGATCGGATTCCGATCTTGCGCCTCCGTTAGCTTGTCTTTTAGCTTTCGGTGCGGGCGCCGTCATAGCTCGTGAAATCTGGTGGCTTGGCGCAATTTTCATCTTTGCTGCGCTGGCCGTCCTGGCCTACGGTCGTCGTTGTCGAAGAGAAGCTGACGGACTTATGAGTCAGATGCGGCCTGTGGTTAAGGTATAACCACCATCGTGCAACTTACTTGGGCTCGACTGGATAAATCTGGTCGAGCCTTTTCGTTTTTTAAGATGCTTTAATTTTTTTAGACAACTCCCTGATTTCATCTCGCAGGAGGGCGGCGAGTTCAAAGTTTAAATTTTTAGCGGCCTCTCTCATTTCTTTTTCCTTCTGCTTGGTAAGTCTCTCTAGTCCGACCTTTGATTTTACGGGTCTAATTTCAAGTTTTAATAAAGCATCTACATCCGGAAGGATGTCCCTAATGGCTTTGATAATGGTTTTAGGCGTGATTTCATGTTTTTGATTGTATTCAAGTTGAAGTTTGCGACGCCGCTCGGTTTCACCTACAGCACGTTTAATCGAGCCGGTGATGTTGTCGGCGTACATTAATACTTCCCCGTCCGCGTTACGAGCCGCCCGGCCAATGGTTTGGATGAGAGAGGTTTCACTTCGCAAAAATCCTTCTTTGTCCGCATCTAAAATGGCCACGAGTGTCACTTCGGGTAAATCTAAGCCTTCTCTTAGAAGGTTTACCCCAACAAGCACATCAAACTCCCCTTTCCTAAGAGCGGTTAAAATCCTGATACGATCGAGAGTAGCCACGTCACTATGAAGATATTGGACTTTTAGCTTTTTTTCCTGCAGATAAGAACTTAGGTCTTCGGCCATCTTTTTGGTTAATGTCGTAACCAAAACCCTTTCTTTTCCGCTAGATTTGACGCCGACACGTTTCTCGATCTCGGGGATAAGATCCTGCACTTGGCCTCGGGCTGGGCGGATGGTGATTTTAGGATCAACTAAGCCGGTTGGGCGAATAACCTGTTCCACGATTTGCTGTGATTTCTTTTTTTCAAAATCACTTGGTGTAGCGGAGGTAAAAATCACTTTGCCAATCCTTTTTTCAAATTCAGAGAATTTGAGCGGACGGTTGTCGGCGGCGGAGGGCAGACGGAAGCCATACTCGATAAGCGTTTGCTTTCTCGAAGCATCACCGTGATACATGCCGTTTAACTGTGGGATCGTGACATGAGATTCATCGATAACCGTCAAAAAATCACCTCGGAAATAATCCAAGAGGGTTTCGGGCGGATCTCCGGCGTTGCGTCCTGATAAATGTCTGGAATAGTTTTCAATCCCGTGACAGTAACCGACTTCTTTCATCATGGCTAAATCAAACTTGGTGCGCCTTTCAAGACGTTCAGCTTCGAGCAGTTTGCCGTTTTTTTCGAAATACCTTAGACGCTCTTTGAGTTCAATTCGAATGGCTTTCACCGCTCGTTCTCGATCTTCTTTGGGAGTAATGAAGTGTTTGGCGGGAGCAAAGATAACTTCTGGAACCTCCGGGGTTTTTCCGGGGATAAAACCCTCCGCTGGCTCAAATTCGTAAATTGAGTCTATCTTGCCTCCTTTAATCTCAAAATCATAAATAATCTCGCGGTCGACTGGCATAATTTCCCAGTGATCTCCCTTTAAACGAAAGGTACCCCGTTTTAAGTCGGAAGTGGTTCGTGAAAATTGAAGCTCGATCAGTTTTCTCACAAATTCTTTGCGATCTATTTTCACGCCTTTTGAAAGCTTAAAAATATTCGCCTCGTAGACCTCGGGGGCTCCCAAACCATAGATACAGGAGACGGAAGCCACTACAATCGTGTCTTTGCGGGTTAAAAGGGCGGTAGTGGCCGAATGACGAAGTTTATCGATCTCATCGTTAATCATGGCCTCTTTGTCGATATACGTGTCACTGGTAGGCATGTAGGCCTCGGGCTGATAGTAGTCGTAGTAGGAAACGAAGTAGTTGACGGAATTTTCCGGGAAAAGCTCTCGAAACTCGTTACAGAGCTGGGCCGCAAGGGTTTTATTGTGAGCGATAACAAGTGTCGGCTTTTGAATCGCCTCCACAACATTCGCAATCGTAAAAGTTTTTCCAGAACCGGTTACGCCGAGCAGGGTTTGGTGTGAATAACCATCATGCAGGCCTTGGACGAGTTGTTGAATCGCCTTGGGTTGGTCCCCGGCTGGCTTGTGCGGAGCGTGGATTTTAAAAGGTTTACTATTCATTATTTATGGCTATGGCAAAATTTCCCCGAGTCCGAGGACTATAGGGGGTCACTGACGAGTTAAGTTTAGAGTTTTCTTGATGGGGTGTCAAAAAAAACCGCCTGAAGGCGGTTTTTTCTTTACGGATTAAGATTCAGGATTTGATTGTCAACGTTTTTGGTCTGCAAGAGTTCTATGGTGAATTTGAGGGTTGAGTTGGGAGGGATGGCGCCCTTGTCTGCTTCCCCATATGCCAATTCTGGTGGTATAACTAACTCTCTTTTGCCACCTACTTTCATCCCCAAAACACCGATGTCCCATCCCCGAATAACTTCGCCATTGCCGATAACAAAGCTAAATGGTTGTTTTCTATCATAGGAACTATCAAACTTAGTTCCATTTTCGAGCGTGCCGAGGTAGTTTACGGTGACCGTGTCACCAAGCTTAGCCTCGGCCCCAGAGCCAACCGATATGTCTTTTTTGATTAGTTTTTCGTCACCTGGGAGGATTTGACTGCCCAACTCTCCTTCCTCCTCGGTTAACGGATTTACGAGGTTCTGAATTAGTTTCCCTGGGGGCGAGTTTCTCTTTGAAAAAACGTAGAATAGGACAACTAAAATTACTAATATAACAAACACAGCTATGATTTTTTCTTTGTTCATCTTTATTGATAAATTTAATAATCGACTATAAGGTTCGATTGTATACTAATTTTAGTATCGAGACAAGATTCAATTAATCATCGCTTCCAGGGCTCTTTTCTGAATCTTTTTGCGGGGTTCCGATATGACTTTCTTCTCCGGATGATTCGCGAAGACTAGAGGAACAGTTTTCTTCAAACCAAGCCCGGAGTTCTCTGTCTTTATTAACTACTTCGAAGATAAGCTCCCCGTCATCACCGATAATTTGATCCCACGATCGACACAGCCTGGAACTTTTTTTATCGATTGCCCTTACGTTTGTGGCCTGTAAATTTTGACTACTTCTCGCAGGAGGCATGTCAACTCCCAACTCATTCACTTCGGAAGTTTCTGTCCCAACTCCAGTCGGCAAACTCTTATCCACCCCTGGGAGCACCCGGCCTTCCCCAACCAACTTAGACTCTTTCTTAGACTTTACGGTCTTGACTGAACTTTTGATCTCTCGAGCTAGATCGTTTTTTAAGCTCACAATCAGAGGACTTTTAGGATCTTTGTTTTGAACCCCCTTGATCTCGTTTAGGCGTCTTTCGGCTAATCTAACATGGGCTTCAGGTTTTTCCTCATCACTAGAAAAAGTAATACTAACGGCTTCTTGCGATCTTTTAAAACCATAGAGGATGTTTTCTGGACCAACGTTACGTCCGTCAGCGTAAATGGCAGTCACGCTTAAAATAAACGCGAAAGAGACGCCAACGCCAATCCCCCTTATAAAGTACTTGAAGGCAAAGTTGGTCCTCTGATAACTTCCAAATTTCTCGCCAAACTTGGCTAAAAATAAGTTCTTGGTTTCAGTTTTAAATTCTGGGCTAGGCTTGTAAATATTTTTTAAATTCATGTTTATGCGAATTTTCTTTTTACTTTTGATTTTAGTCGGCTGATGGCGACTCGAAGAGATCCTTCGCTTCGCCCAAGAACAGCGGCAATTTCACGATAACTTAGACCCGCAACGAAATGCAGATTGAAAAGTTCTTGATCTTCGGGTTTCATTGAGTTAATAAAAAATCCTATTTTTTCCAGCTCTATTTTGTAATCTAGTTTTTCATGCGTACTGATAGGTGATTTCTCTTCGAGCGCCTCTTCGCTTACGTCCGAGAAGGCAACATCTTTCCCTTTCCGATAATGGTCGGTCACGGTGTTTCTGGCCACTTGCCAAAACCAGACTAGAAAATTCCCCTTTGACTCGTCGAAAAAACTGATTTTTTCAACGAGCTTCACGAAAATGTCCTGAGTGATATCTTCGGCGATGGTTTTCGATGAAACCCTATTCATACAGAAGCCATAGACTTTGTGAAAAAGTTTTTCGTAAAGTTTTTCGGCCGCCCCGGAATCACCCTTTTTCATTTTCCGGGCTAAGTTATTAAACTCCTGACCTTCAAAAAGCTTCATGGATTGGTACGTTTTTGGGTCTTTTTTGTTACTGACTATGACCAGGTGGTGAGTTTTCCGGCCCTAATTTCGACGGGATCGGCCTTCCTGAGCTCGATAGTCTTTCTCCCAGGAAAGATGGGGTGGTGGGGAGAAATGTCCAGATCCTTATCTATAAACCAGAGAGGTTTTTCAGAGATAACCCAATCTTTTATTTGATACCTGTTTAGGTTGAAAGCATTTGAAAAGCTGCGCATAGTTTTTTTTCCGTTGTTTAGAAAATACTCGTGAAAAAAGGACATGGCTAATTCTCGGACGGACTTGTAAACTGGTTCCCGATATCTTAAGACCGCATGATTAGTCTTACTGATGGAGCCCCAGAATTTTCCTTTACGAAACAATGCTACAACGTGATCAAAGTCTCCGTCAATTGTTTTTAGATCGAGAAGGAGGGGGTTTTGTCCGTGAAACAGGAGCGCCGCTGCCGCGAAAAGCGCCCCCTCAAAACAATGGGCTTTTTGTCCTCGAACCACGAGGCGGGGAGACATACAGGTTTCGCCTCTCTTTTCAAAATTAATGGGGATCGTTTCTAAATAGTCTTGGATTTTCATCGGACTATTTAGCTTTCCAAAAATCCTTTTTTCTTCCGACGTTAATTGAAGTTTTTCACTAATCGTCATTTTTTGGAATTAATAAATAAATTATTATAGCGATGACAACTGTCAGGCTGGGCATTAGGGTGATTTCTAAAAACGTACAATGAATGGGAAAGAGAGCCGGCCCGGAAGTGCATTTTTTCTCAAACAAGAACTGATAGATCACGAAGGAGAGAAGAAAACCCGTGAGTAGGGAGAATGGTAGTTTAAAAGATGGACGCATTAGCTAGATTCTTATTTTTCTTTGGGGGAGTTTGGCCCAGAGCGTAAAAACAATGGTAACGAGAGCGAGATTTTTGATGATATACTGCCCCTCGAGTGTTGGCACAAAAGTGGTTTGCCAAACGACGGCTGGCAGGAAAATTAACGGTAAGGTGGTCATTCCCATGTGGACAAAGAACAAGCAAATAGCAAGTCGTTCCATCTTGGGAAGAATAAATAAGAAACCAATTAACATCTCGAAAATTCCCAGACCAAATATGTAGCCGCTAACTGGTAGGAAGGGCAGGGTTTTTTCGAGCAATGTGCTTACAAGAGGGCTGGCTGGGCTAAGTGAAATAATTTTTAAAAATCCGAACCAGAAGTAAATCAGAAATAGCGAAAACCGACCAAGAGGAAGATGGATGGCTTTTGGTAAATTTGACATGTATGAACTGGTTGTTTTTCCAAAACTATTTTTTGGCATATAAACGTATAAGTTCGTTAAATTTTATCATTCTCTCCTTGATTGGCGCTCCAATCTTAAGACCAAAAGCGTTACTAGCTTTGGCAAGGTGAATGATAAAAACATCCTCGGTCTCTCCCGATCTATGTGAAATAATAGTTTTGACGTTGTTTTTTCGCGCGACGATGATTGCGGCACAGGATTCTGAAACGGTGCCAATTTGGTTTGGCTTAATAATACAACTGTTAATAAACCGAGCCTTGGCAAATTTTTCTATGTATCGGGGGTTAGTCGTGGTGAGGTCATCCCCTACCACCATCCTGTTTCTGGAAGAGGCCAAAAGATTTTTGAACCCAGCGTAATCTTTTTCTTGGAAAGGATCTTCAATTGAAAACAGTAGTTTGTGGTTTTTGAAAATTTCTAAATATTTTTCCTTTAGTTGGTTGCGGCCTAGCTCGTGCCCATCGAAATCATAACCGTGATTAGTTTTGAAACTAGTGGCCGCCGAATCAAGTGCCATCAGAAACTTCCCTCGATATTTTTCTTTACGGATCATCATCTCGAGAACAGAGATTGGCTCAAGACTATTTTTAAAATTTAATGAATAGCCGCCTTCATCACCGAGGGCAAGATTTTTGGTCTTAATTCTTTTAGTGAGGACGGTTCCTAGATCTTGGTATAGATTAATGAGGTTGGAGATGGCTTTTTCTGGATTGGCGGAAGGCAACAAAACTACCATATACTCTTGAAAAGCGAGGTTGTTGTTGGCGTGCTCACCGCCATTAATTAGATTTGAAAATATATACGGAGTTTTCGGGCTAGACTTATCTTTTTTAAAAAACTCAGCCTTGAGTAGTTGCCAGACCTTCTGCTTATTTTTTTCAGCAAGGCCCCTAGTAAAGGCAATCGAGAGACCAAGAGCTAGGTTTCCACCAATTTTTACTTTCCGGGGAGTGGGGTCATACGATAGGAGGAATTTATCGAAACTAGTGATTGTTTTAAAGTTTCGGCGACTGATTTCGCGGCCAAATGGGCCGGCTAGAATTCTTTTTGCAGTCGAAAAACTAATAACTGAAGCCTCGTTTGCACCTCGACTTTTTCCAGACGGGACTGAAGCGATGGATGATTGGCCAAATTGGTCTCTGATTTCAATTTCAATCGTTTCGCCATCTCGTGAATCGAAAATGGAGCGAATACTGACTTTTTTTGCAATCATATTTTAACCAAATTTCTTTCTATGCCCTCTTCAAAGCAGTGAATGTTTTCAAGCGTGTGGCTTAAAATTCTCAAAAGGGCTTCATTAGAGTTGAAAGCATTGTGGGGAGTGATGAGGACGTTCACCATTTTCATTAAAATATGGTTCTCAAGCATGGTTTTCAGCGCTGCTTCTCTGGGATGGCCACCTCTCAATAGGTTCAACTCGTCTTTGGTGTCCCCTTCTTCTTCGAGCACATCTAGAGCCGCACCGGCTAGAATCCCCTTCGAAAGAGCCTCTATTAGAGCCTCAGTTTCAACGATGCCGCCTCGCGCGGTATTTATGAGGTAGGCGCCTCGTTTGATCTTAGAGATATTTTTTTGATTAATTAAATAGTGGGTGCTTGCGTTATACGGGCAATGGATGGTGATAATGTCGGAACTCCCCAGGAGCTCGTCTAGACTCAAATAGCGAACTTTATTCTCGGCGGCAAAATTAATATCTGGCTTAGGATCGAAAGCAACAATCCCTAACCCAAAACCTTTGGCAATTTTGATGACTTCTTTACCGATCCTGCCAGTTCCAATCACGCCCATGGTTTTCCCCTTTAGATCAGTCCCCCGCATACCAAGAAGGGAGAAAGATCCGGTTTCTTTCATCTGACCAATAGACTCGTATATTTTGCGGGTTAGGTTCAAAAGCAAGCCAAAGGTAAACTCGGCCACTGTGTTATCTCCGTAACCTGGAACATAGGCTATCTTAATGTCTCTCGCCTTACAGGCTTCAAGGTCAATATGATCAAAACCGGTGGACCGGGTGGCGATTAGCCTGACTTTTGGGAAAGAATCTAAAACTTTCTTATCGATTTTGGAGTTTACAAAAATAGAAACAACTTCGAAATTATTTTGGTTTGGGAGATTTAGGGGGCCAACTTTTTCGTGACTGATAAAAACCTCGTCCTTAGGAAAATTTTCCTGAATGATTTTTTCCTCCCAACCCTCAATTTCGTAAAAAGCGATTTTCATGGATTTATACGAGTAATTATAATCTAAAATGAAAAATTTTGAAAAAAAGGGTCCGCACCTGAACGATGCGGACCCGGAGAACTCGCCGCTCATTAGAGCGGGAAATTCGATGAAACACCGAAGCCAAAAGCGGTAATCTCTCTGCGATCAGTCAACGATCGCGACGGAATGGAATTTTTCACCATCCCATTCAGACTGACGGCCTCGGATACTTTAGCCGAAACCCCCAGATCGAACCGAGTGATAAATCCACTCTGGCTGCCAAAAATTCCATCATTATAGAGAACTTGCAATTTTTGACTCGTGGAGAAGACCGAGCTTACTTGCCAATTGTGCTTCAGGCCAACGATGCCATTCGCGGCGGAGTTGAGGACAAAACTGCGTGTGCAGGCGTTGTATTCAGCGCGCGCGTAGGCAGTAAAACTGTGACTGCCGGCAGTGACGAACTGGTGAAGCTCGATGGAAGGCTGAACAATGTCGGTCGTCTTCGCACTGAGCACGTTGTTCAGATCGAAAATTGATAAAGCCAATCCAACATGTGCGTTTGACCAGGCGACTGTCACATCGATCTCGCGCCCAAAATTGGGTTTGAAATCGGTTCCCGACGACCCCCAGACCTCCAAAGAGAACCCGTTGGTTGCCGAAAGAACGACGTCGGTCTGAACGACTGTGCCGTCGTGAGGTACGAACCCCGGCGAGGCAATGTACTTGTCAAACACATTGATCGCGGTTGAGATTTGCTGGCTGTTGGCGCTCGCGCTGAACGCGAATAAAGTAACCAGGATGGCGACGATGGCAGAAATTTTCTTCACGGCTTTCTCCTTTTCTTGGTGTTTTTACTGCTTATTCGTTGACAGTCTTTGAGGAGCTAAAAACTCGCCAAAAACTGCCAACGATTACATTTCAAACTTCTGCTTGTATTATACCTTATATTTAGCTATTTGTCAAGCTTACTCACTTAGTAAAAAGGTCTTCCATTATTTTTATGGCCAGTCAGAAAAGTGACCACTTCCTCTCCCAAACCCCCTGAGAACCGTAGCAAAAAGATCTTGCAAGCTCTTCTTTCTACTGGCGATGGCTTTTTTGAGGTAGTTAGCCTCCCCTCCAGCTTTAATCATGGCTTTGAAGGTCATAATGGCCTCCTTGGTCATCCTGTAGTCACGACTTCCTGGGGCGATATGCTCCAGCTCTTTCTCTAGTGATTTTATCTTGCTCTCTAAAGATCGGATTGATCGCCGGCCATCTAAAAACCCAGCTGAATCGACAACCTCTTCTATCTCTTCGTCCCGAAGATTGAGCAGAAACTCGTAACCGATACTTATGGCATCTCGAGAATCTGCATCTTTTATTTTCAAGGAATCCAATCTCAACGAATCGGTTTTTACGTCAAAAATTCCTGCATAGGCTTCGTTGACCGGCGTCCCTGGGAACTGAGGGTTGTCCATCATGGCTTTGATTTCACCAATTGATAAGTTAGCCGGGAAGCCCTTAAAACCACCCCGAGCCCTCGAGAACAGACTTCCGCCGTGATCAATAAAAGCGACCCTATTATTCCCTCCGACCATAATGTTCCACGGAGTGCGATCGTATTGACCAAGAAGAGCGTCGATTACAAAACCGAGTTGGACTTTTTTCTTCACAATCGGCGATTCTGGCAGCTTCAGGGTGCATGGTTGCATATCTTCAATGAAGCGGATGAGGATTTTCGGCCCACTATCAGTTTCTATCAACTTTGTTTCTGCAACTTCTGGAGATTTTTCCTCCCCCCGATGTAAGGTTTTAAGGTGAAGTCTCTCAAATAGTTTAGCACTCACAAGCTCGGCTCTCACAGTGTGGTCGGGACCGGATTTGATTAAAAATTTTTCTCCGGCTTCGTTAATTCTTAACTCAATCGGATGGGTGCTAATACTGGGTCCTCGAAAATCTTCCACGTAGGTGTAACCCTCAAGTGGGTCTGGCTTTTCTGTCGGAATCTTTTTTTTGGCATCTACTCTTGGCGAAAAATTACGCATCACCGTGTGCTCAACGACCCAAGCCTGAAGCTGAGCGGAAATCGAATTTGGCACCTTCTCTGGAACTAAGCGTCCCTTCTCGTCTAGACAGAGACGCGAAGGTGAATTGATAGCCTGGGGACGATCCTCGATGCCGCCAACCGCAGATCGTTGAGCGCTACGACGCTCGGATGTCCCCCTCCTTGATAACTCACGACGACCAAGACGATTCGAGGAAAGGAGGGTTATTTTTTGATCTATTTCGTCCTCGGACAGTTTGGTGTCCCCCTCCTCTGCAAGACAGGAAATTGCGAATTCGGGAATGCTTCCAATGAAACCGGTATCAATAAATGTAAAATCTAGAGTAACTCCGTTTTCTTTTAAATATCTGGTAACTTTTTCTTTAATTCTTTTTGCGTCACCACCCTCATCCAAGCTCAGGATATTTCGAGTGACGACAATATACTTTAGGTCTTGTTGGCCATGACCAAAATCGGCCGCTTTGAGGGCGGTGAAAAAGAAAAGTCCATCTCGACCAAAAACCACGTTTCGGAAGGACTCGAGGCCGTCGAGTCTTTCTTTGGCCTCCCAGTAGACGGGTGTGTCATTTTTTTCGACGGTCTGATACAAATCAAGGCTGTCTTTATAGTTGGTTGAGATAATTTTAGACAAGCTATCTACCGAGGGACCGCTTTGAACCCATAGTTCTCCCTGATCTTGATCGCCTTCTATCACAGTTTCGGAGATATTAAGGGCAAGGTTTAACGCGGCGTGCCACCGGAGTCTCTCCTGGAGTAAGGTTTTAAAAGCCGGTATTTTCCGTGATCGGTTGTGTTTTAAGCTAAAAATACTAAACTCATCGGCACTCGCTGGCAGATCTTCGACCATCACGTCCTTTTCGGTAGTGATACTTTCCTTAAGTTGCAGGAGGTCATATTTTAAGGTTCCAATAAAATTAGCTTCTTTACTTTTGGTTTTTTCGGTGACTTGTAGATCTAGGAAACTGTTGAAATTTTCGATTTCGGCAAAAGCTTGGGAGGTTTGTTTCTCGTAAAGCGCTAGAGCCGCAACTCTCGCGTAAACCAAGGACATCATCTGGTAAAGCTCCCTTGGGCTAGGCGGCTCGGTAAATTTGGCATCTAAAACCTCACCGGCAACGGCTCCGCTCAGAAATCCAAAAATTTTTTCAAAATAATCTGGTTTTACTTCTGAGCTTTCGGAAGCTACGCCCCTCAACGCAGAAATATAGTTGGCTTCGGTTAGTTCGGTGGGGTTTGTGATCTCGGGCTGAAAACGCCCATAAAAATTTATTAGCTTTCCGGCTTCTTGCTGGGTTGATCGAGAGGCGAGATCCTGAATTCTATATCTCCGGGAATCTATCGGTGAAACTTTCCTGACGGCTCCATTTCCTCTTTGTGATTCGAGTTTTCCTTCGCCTTTTTCTAAAAAAGACAGATCTTCATCTGATTCCCCCGAAACTCCTGAGATTGGCGGCTCTTCGATTCTCATGATCTTATTAAAACTTTAGAAAGCCGGTGATTTTTTCAGGCGTTTTTCGGTATCAGCGATGGCAACGGTGTTTTCGCCGTAGGTGGGAACGTGGGCGACGGGGATATTTTTTTCTTTGGCGCTCACGACATCAAGGTGGTTGTAGCCGGTGGAGCGAGTGGTAATAAGCTTGAGGTTGGGGAATGAATTTATTACATCTTGATCAACTACGGAACCCACAAAAACGGAAATTATTTCGACGCTAGTATATGGGGGGATATGGTCTTTGTCGAGTTGGTCGACGATAAACTCGGTTTCAATGGGCAAGCCAAGGGTTTGGATTTTATTTTGGAGATATTTCTTTTCCCACGGTTTGATGGAGTAAAATTGAGTTTTCATTTTTTTGGTTTAGGCAAAATAAACTTTTTTATAATAAACGCTTGCTACTATCCTTAACGTTATTCTGAATAGAATGAAGGCAATAAGTGCTGTGAGGGGAGGTATGAAATTATTGTAAGATAAAACAATAAGGATGAGGGCGGTGATAACGTCTATGATGTTGGATTTTAGCCAAGTATGGAAAATGCGTCTGTTTGAGAGTTCTGTTCCATGTTCACGAAGTCGTCTTACGATCCAGAAGGAGTCAAAAATTCTAAAGACGATAAAAGTGATAAGCAAATAAGATATGGTTTGTAGAGAAGAATAGATTAAGAGAAATAGAGTAAACATAATTGCAACATCAATGATTAGGTCCAGCTCTTTTTTTGGAGGATACTTTTTGTTGGCCGCTGAGGTGTCTACCCAGTAGTCGATAATTGATAAGTAGACAAAGATAAAAGCAATGTATTGCCAGGACTCTTTAAGATCAGGCCACCATTGGAATCCAAGACCAAGCACGATGCCGATCATGATATCCATGAATTTCGACGTGAAGTTTTTCATTAGATAGATTAAATTTTTGATCGAATCTGCCTACCAACAGGCAGGTATACGAATAATTATAGGCAGAATAGTGGATTTTTAAAAGAAGAAACCCCGCTGTGGTGCAGGTGGCGGGGTTTGTGTTTCTCTCTTTGTCGACGATTAGGTTGACTGCTGGGGTGGATTTGATTGAGTTGCTTCGGTTTCTTGATAAGGAACCGATCCCAGAAGTTTAACCCCAGCCGATACCAACCTCCCTGATTCGAGGAACCCTGCGTGCCAGTGATGAAAATCGTCTTTCTGACCACTGCGGAAAAAATGCATATCCATCTGAATGGCATCTGACGGATGAAAGCGGCAGAGGAAGCCTTCGACTCGCGCCGATCTCCTGAGCGCATCCTGCATCATTTCGAACTCATGATTTTGTCGACACAGGAATGCTCGAAGGGGTTCGTATACCTCAGGTAGGCTGGAGTTTGGACCTGGATCGCTAAGCCAGCAAGTTAAGGCGAAGGATGGTAGTCCTAATGCGGCGGCAAGTCCTTTGCTAGATCGAAGTCCAGCCCAGTCCTCCATTTCGCGTCTGAATTCAGCGCTGCAAATGATTGTCAACTTCTTAAACATCGCAATTCTCCTTTCGGATCGGCTTGCTATGGCCGGTTTGGGTTTTTTGTAGAACAGTTGGCGATCTTCTACTGGTGGTATTGTATGGAATAATTTATGTTTTTGTCAACCCTCACCATCTGCCGGAGTGGGGGTCAGGAGGTCAATAAGATAAAAAAATATAAAGGTTTTTAAACCTTTATATTTTTTACAGATTTGCTGATTATTTTTTGTGAAGCTTTTTCTCTGTCTCTGCAACCGCAATCGTAGCGGAGACGACGGTGTCGGGGTTAAGGGAGATGCTTTCGATACCTTCTTTAACTAAGAATTTGGCGAAATCTGGATGATCGGACGGAGCCTGACCGCAGATGCCGATGTATTTCTTTTTTGCTTTGCATTTATGAATGATTTCGGAAATGAGTTTTTTTACGGATGGATCGTTTTCGTTGGCAATGTGAGTAAGTGCGCCGGCGTCGCGATCAAGACCAAGAGTGAGTTGGGCTAGGTCATTCGATCCAATGGACATGCCGTCGAAAATGGAAAGGAAGTCATCGGCCAACAAGACATTCGCTGGAATCTCACACATCACGAAAATTGGAGTGTTGGCTGGTTTTTTGGATTTTACATATTTAGTGACGAGCCCGACTTGCGCCATAATTTCCTGAATTTTCACACCCTCCTCTTTGGTGCGACAGAAAGGAACCATGGGATGGGCGTTTTCGAGGCCAAATTCCTGGCGAACTTTTTTTAGCGCCAAACATTCAAGCTTGAAGGCTTCCTTGAACTTTGGGTCGTAATAACGAGAAGCGCCCCGCCAACCGATCATTGGGTTCTCTTCAAGGGGTTCATAGAGTTGGCCGCCGATCAACGCGCGATATTCGTTGGTTTTGAAATCGGAGAATCGAACGAGGACGGGGTAGGGATGGAAGGCAACGCAGATTTTGGCGATGCCATAAGCTAAATTATCAACATAAAACTGGGATTTGTTTTTCCAGCCATAAGTTCGTCGATCGATTTCGTTTCGGACGACGCCTTTCATTTTAGAATAATTTAAAAGCGCGAGCGGGTGGATACCGATAGTGGAAGCGATGATGAATTCTTCTCTGGCTAGTCCTACGCCTTTGGCTGGTAGGAAAGATTTTTCGAAAGCGGTGTCGGGTGTGGCGATGTTGACCATAATCTTGGTTTTCGGTTTCGGAAGTTTTTTGATGTTGTGTTCAACCACTTTGAATTTCAGGGCTCCATTAAAAACGATACCCTCGGAGCCAGTGGTATCTATCGTAATTTCCTCACCCGTTTTGATTTTTTTAGTGGCGTCACCAGAGCCGACGATGCAAGCGATGCCAAGCTCGCGCGAAACGATGGCGGCGTGCGAGGTGCGCCCGCCTTTGTCGGTCACAATAGCGGAGGCAATTTTCATAATCGGCTCCCAATCGGGATCGGTCATATCGGTCACTAAAACTTCGCCCTCCTTAAACGAGCCGACGCCTTTAACGTCCATAATAATTCTGGCTTTGCCGGTAGCGATTTGAGAGCCTACGGAGGCGCCTCGAACGATTTCTTTGCCATTACCGAGGCGGATGTATTCGCGGACTTTGGAATAATCTCTTAAGGCGTGGATGGTTTCGGGGCGGGCTTGAACAATAAAGAGTTCGCCGGTTTTACCATCTTTGGCCCATTCCATATCCATTGGGGTCCACTTTTTGGCCTTTTTGGTGTAATGGTCTTCAATCATGACAGCCCACTCGGCGAGTTTCTGAACTTCTTTATCTGAAATCACAAAAGAGTGTTTTTCTTTGGGGGTGCAGGTGATGACTTTAGTGGCTTTGACGCCAGTGGTGTGTTTGGCGTAGATCATTTTTTCGTCCTTCACCTGAAGTTTCCGACTGATGATTGGGAGGGTAGGGTTTTTTTTCCAAACAAGAAATTCGTCTGGTGTAACTTTGCCCTGGACAATCATTTCGCCTAAACCCCAGACGGCATTGATCAAGACAACGTCTTTAAAGCCAGATTCGGTGTCGAGAGTAAACATCACACCTGAAGCGCCCAGATCCGATCGAACCATTTTTTGAACACCAACCGAAAGGGAGATTTTAAAATGATCAAAACCTTTGTCGACGCGGTAAGAAATAGCTCGGTCGGTGAAAAGCGAAGCCATAGCGGCGCGGACCGCTTTCATGAGTTCATCGGTGCCGCGGATGCCGAGATAGGTTTCATGTTCGCCGGCGAAAGAGGCGCCGGGTAAATCTTCGGCGGTGGCGGAAGAGCGGACGGCGACATCAACATTTACGCCGTACTGACGTTCCATTTGTTTATAGAATTTTATTATTTCACGCCTAAGATCAGCGGGGAAGTTTTTTTCTTTGATCATGTCGCGGACGAGTTTACCGCGGCTGGATAAGTTTTTTAAATCTTTGGTGTTGAGACCTCTTAGGGAATCTTTGATAAATTTTTGAAGACCGGTGGTTTTCAGGAAATGTTGGTAAGCAGTAGCGGTGACAATAAAACCACCTGGGACATTAATCCCTTTAGGTTTCAGGGTTCGAAGCATTTCGCCGAGTGACGCATTTTTCCCACCAACTTGCGCAACGTCTTTGATACCAACTGAATCCATCGACACGACGAGTTTTTTGGACATAATTTTACTTTTTACGTTTGTTTTACTGATTTATAGCAATGATCAGGTCAGAAACATTCGATCCGGTGTGCCCAGTTTTAAGATATTGGCCGGTTTTTTCAAAAAAAGCATACGATTCGTTATCGCCAAGATATTTTTGAAAAACTAAACCGGCCGAAGTGGCCTTTTCCCGGGTAATTATATCACAAATTCCACCCGCAAAATCGGAATTATCCTGACCATCCGAGGCGATTGTAACGATGATTTGTTCTGGCTTGATAAAGCGGAGCGCAGAGAGGGCCAATTCCAAGTTGCGCCCGCCCTTTCCTTTGCCAATTTTTGTGACCGCTGTCTCTCCACCATAAAGAAAAGCGGTTTTTTTTGGTGAGTGGGCTAACTTTTCAACTATATCCCTCCCCACCGCTATGGCTTCGCCCGCGAGGTGGGCGTCACGAATAGTGGCTTTTAGTCCAAGTTCCCGAGCTTTTTCGGCCATTGCCCGAAGGGCGACTTCGTTTGAAACTAGAATGATGTTCTTCGAGTTTTCGAAATATTTTTCCTCCTTTGGGGTTTCGATCAAATTATCTTCCTTAAAACCGCAGGTTTCATTTAGCTTGAATTCAGCAATAATTTTTTTGGCGTCCTCAATAGTGGATGTATCTTTAATGGTTGCCCCCGAGGCAATGAGGTTGAGATTATCGCCGGGGACATCTGAAAAGATGAGTGCGACGGTTTTAGCTGGATAGGCATACTTAGCCAAAAAGCCGCCTCTTGCGTAAGAAAGATGCTTGCGAAGGATGTTCATTTTTTCGATCGAAGCGCCAGCCGAAAAGAGGCATCGAACGATGTCGGCTTCCTCCTGACAAGTCATTTTATCTGGTTGGCAAAGGAGAGTGGTGCCTCCCCCCGAAACAATAAAAATAATCAGGTCGTCCTCATTTGAATCCTTTAGGAATTCAATAATTTTTTTCGTCGCGTCGGCGTTTCTTTCGGTCGGTAAGGGGTGGTCGCCGTGAATAACTTCGACTTTTTTGAGTTGGCCATCGCGAACATCTAGGATGATACCTCCACTTAAACGATGCCCAAGGATACTCTCAAGAGTTTTGGCCGCATCGATGGCGCACTTCCCGAAACCGACCAGCCTAATTCTTCTGGTTTTATCTAAATTAACAACCTCATTTTTAATTAAAAGACTATTGCCGCTGAGACGCACGTTTTGTTCAACCACCCGCTTGGTGTCGATGGCATCAAAACCGGCTTCGGCGATTGCAAGCGCTTTTTTTCTTAAAGTAGTAACTGCGAGTTTCTCAAAATTTAAAATTTTCCCCATTTTAGGTACGAAGATTAGACGGGTAGTGACTTTTTTACCTCATCGACCACGCGCCGATTAGGTTCGCCGGTTGTAAAATCGATATCTTCATACGGAACAACTAAAAACAGCCCTTTCGTATCTTCATTATGAAGCTCTCCGTAACGACTCATTTTGGCTTTAAAACGCTGCGCCTCCAAAAAAAGATGGCTATTAAGATGATAGTGATTGCCGCCCCCTTTTCCTTCGAAAGTAACTCCTGGAAAAGCCACGGTATCGGTTTCGATTAGGGCCACTCCGTGAATTGGAGCGCCTTTAACTTGAACGGCTTCGCCTTTTTCCGTCCAGAGGTCAATCGAATCAAAAGCGTCTTCGCCCGGATGAGATAGTTTTGGATTGGATCCATTTTCCTCCAAAACTCGCCAGGCGGCGACCTGGCTCAAGATTCCTCGTCTTAGCTGGTCAAACTGTTTTTCCTGATTAACATCCCTTGCCAATGTGCTCAGGGTTTTCCATAACCCTTCTAGAAACTCACGATTTTCAATGTTGTTGTGGATCAGATCAGTGAGCAAAAAGTTGTACTCTGTGACGTTCTTTAAGGTTTGTTTAACTTTTTTCCAGCCATCTTTTTTAGCATCCATGGTTTTCAGACCTTCTGAATTCCTAAGGGTCGGAATAATGCCGAAAACCGTTTCTATGGCTTGGGTTTCAGTGGGATATTTTTCAAGGAAGGCTTTTTTAGCTAGATAGACGGCCTTCTTTTCGGGTGAATTAAAAGCGGCCGCAATTTGGCCACTGACATTTTCCGCTGAAAAGACATCCTTCGAAGTTTCGAACCCCGATTGGCCTTCCCCAGGTTTCATCCGCCTATTTTAGCACTTTTTGAGCCCAAAAGCTTTGCTTTCCGTAGTTTATTGACATTTATCTATATATATGTTATGCTCCTAATAAAGGGTTGCTGCTCTTTAACGCCAGAGGAGGTCTATATGAATGGGTTTGAGTTCCTGATCACGTTTCTTCTTGCTGGTTTGTGCTGCGCGATACTCTTATTTGAGGGGACGTCACTTGTCCTAGCAGTAAGTGTCGCTATTGTTGTTCTAGCGCTCGAAGCCTCACTGCTGAACTACTTGAATCACGGAAGATTCTGGCCGTTCGTTCGCGACCGGCGCAACTTCTACTAACGTAAGTCGAGAATTTTGACTCGGAGGGGAAGATGAGCTTAGGATGGTTCTTCGTCGGGTTTTTCATAGGACTCGCCATGAACGAACCCGGCTTTGGATTTTTTTTGGGAGTGGTACTAGGGCTGTTGAATGGAGGAAGTAGAAGAAGGAGGGGGAGATGAGCTCTATCAGCCTGCTTGATATTTTTGAGAAACTCGAGAGAGAAGGTGCTGTCCGCAAGCTTGCTTTGTGGAGCTACCCGAACGGGGGCGGGGTGTGCTGGCGCTATGAAGTGATTCGACCAGAAGCGCTCCCTGTGACGCTCAAAATTGAGTTTGCAAGAGATGGAGAACTTAGGTTGTAATCGATGACTACCACCACCCGCCACACACGTTGTGGCGGTTTTTTATAGTTCAAACTTTTGCTTTTTGAATCCAAACAACTTTTCGTTGATGAGCTCAATTTTTCTGGGATGGATGACGTACCACGAATCACCTTCGAGCACATCGTCGCTTTCATTGGGGATGGGCTTGTTTCGTTTCAGGTAATGCTTAGTGGCAAGATCGTGGCGAGCACCGGCTATTTTTTCGGCTACGCCTTCGAATTGGAGACCTAAATTATTTTCTCCCCTGTCGCTAATGGTTATTGAGGCTGCTACCGGGCTAGTTCTTCCTATGGCCTTGGAGTGCCTGACGTCAGGATCAGACATCCAATAGATGTTTAGATCCTCGTCATGAATATAGATCACATCGCTCACCCAAACTCCGCCGTCGTCCTGAACGGCTAAACTCATTAAATAGCCTTTTTCTAGAACCTCTTTTATTAAGTCTTTGAGGTTGTGGGTTTGGTTGACAAACATGTTGTTTAATGATACACTACTAATCGGAAAATTCAACAACGAAAGGAGCTTGGAATGTTCACTGGCATGTTAGCTCTCTTGGTCATCCTCATTGGGAGCGTTGTGGGAGCAACTGTGGACCGAGCAATGGGAATCGATCTTTCGACTATCCCAGTGTCGAAGAAACTAGTTCACTATACGATCACCTCCTTAACTGGAGGCATATCCGCTCTTATTTGGTTCTCCTGAAGGGGGTAAGTAATGGCAACCAAGACTGCTTCCGACTTAAAAAGAGATTGGATGCAAATGTCTGATGGATGTTTTGAACCACTAACCTTTGGGGAGCTCCTGGTGGATCAAA
>VMFW01000003.1 GCA_007376265.1 Parcubacteria group bacterium Gr01-1014_20 | reverse complement strand
AAAATAAGCAGAGACAATGTGTCGACTCGCCCCAGTTTGATAATTTTCGGCCAAGACCTTTACACCTATCTCCATCGACGTGTTCCAGGCCCGATTCACCGACGCCTTGAAAACCAAGGTCTCGCCCATCACCGCTGGGGCCAAAAATCGTATCGAGTCAGCCGAAAGTGTCACACATACCCTGCCGCTATGCCTTTGGGCCACATGCCCGGCTAGCCTGTCTGCTAGCTCAACTACTCTCCCGCCATAGATCGTTCGATGCGAGTTTAAATCCTCGGGGAAAATCTGGTGCGGAACATGGTGAACGGCTGAATCCTCAACCAACTTCGATGGCATCGCCTACTCCTTTTTGTGGGTGAAATAACCGCGCTAATCATAATCCCCAAAGCCAAACTACGTCAAACCACTTTACCAAAAGCCAAGATTAAGCTATAATTGCCGGAGAATCTCTAGGCGTTCACGGTTTTGATTGGCTCCTCCATGGACCGAGGGGGCAACGGATGACTGGTCACTCTTCGTCCGCAACGCCTAAACCGGGCGCTTGGAACCAGGAATTGGTTCAAAGCGCCCTTTAATTACCCAAAAAACATGCACGAAATATCACTTAGAGCAGAGGAAGTGTTCCACATTGGCTCATGGCCAGTTACAAACGCCCTGCTCCTCGCAATCGTTAGTCTTTTAGTTCTCTTATCTTTAGGGTTGGCTATTAAAAGAAAAATCAACCTCATACCAGGAAAAATCCAGAGCATTTTTGAACTCTTACTAGAGCAAATCTTGAAATTCATGGATTCTGTTTTGGGTGATCGTCGTTTGTCTGAAAAGTATCTGCCGCTCATCGCCACTATTTTCCTCTTCATAATGACCTCGAACTGGTTGGGGCTTTTTCCTTTCGTCGGACCCGTCGGATTAAACCTGGAGCACGACGGAGAGCATTCCTTCATCCCCCTCTTCAGGGCCCCGGCAAGTGATCTAAACTTCACTATCGCCCTGGCTGTCATTTCTCTTATCAGCATCAACTTACTGGGGATTTTCGCTATTGGTTTTAAAAACCACTTTTCCAAATTCTTTAACACCCATAAACCTTTTCCGGTTATCTCTTTTGTTGGCCTGCTTGAATTTCTCTCTGAATTTGTTAAAATTGTGTCGTTCTCGTTCCGATTATTCGGAAATGTTTTCGCGGGAGAGGTGCTTCTTCTAATAGTGGGCTTTCTAGTCCCCTATCTAGTGCCCCTCCCATTCCTATTCCTAGAGGTATTCGTGGGGTTCATCCAGGCTTTCATTTTTTCGATGCTGACACTGGTCTTTGTCGCCATGGCCGTAAAACATGAAGCCCACTAATAAAAGGTCGCAAAAAAACCTAAACATCTAAAATCACATGGATCCAGAAGCAATGAAATTCTTAGCTATCGCTATAGTTATGGGCTTAGGTACTATTTGTCCGGCCATTGCCATTGGTCTAATTGGCTCAAAAGGAGCCGATGCTATCGGCCGCAACCCAGAAGCCGCTCCAAAAGTTCAAACCGCTATGATCTTAGCTATCGCTTTTGCCGAAGCTATTGCTATCTACGCGCTTGTAGTTTCGCTAATCTTAAAGTTCGTCTAGAAAAAAGGTAACAAAACAAACACCCGCTAAATTATGAGTGAGCTTATTCACCAGCTAGGATTAGACTGGAAACTCCTCGCTTCGCAAGGAGTCAATTTTTTGATCCTGCTCGCTTCTTTAACCTTCCTGGTTTACAAGCCACTCATAAAAATAACCGAGGAAAGACGGAAAAAAATTGAGCTCGGCTTAGCAGGAGCCGAAGAAGCCGAAAAAAGGCTAAAGCAAATCGACGTGCTAAAAGAAGAAAAACTAGCCGAAGCCGATAAGGGGGCCATAAAAATCATCGGTGAAGCAGAAAAAAAAGGCAGTAAACGCTTCGAAGAAATCCTCAAAAACGCCGAATCTAGGGCCGATGAAGTGATGGTTGAAGCTACGCGCGTAGCCGAACAGAAAAAACAAGAAGAACTAAATCGCCTGACTGAAAAAGCTAACGCCCTAATAAAAGAAGCCATCGTGAAGATGGTCGAACTCGACCCCAAATACATCGATGATAAATTGATCAGTCGTGCCGCCGAGGTCATTAGAAAAAAAGCATGAAATACTCTCCTAAAGATTACGCCCTTGCTCTGTCAAAATCCCTTGAGAAATCTAAAGATGAAAAACATTTGATCTCGAATTTCTTAAGAGTGATTAGGAAAAATGGCGACCAAAGAAAATTCCCAAAAATCCTTGAAGCTTTCAAAAAAACTGAAACTAAGAAAAACGGCGGCTCTCATATCAAGGTCGAGTTTGCCCGAGAGACAAAGGAGGGTCAAATAAAGTCCATCACTAAGCAATTCTCCCCTAAGGATTGGGTTGAAACTTCCCTAAATCCATCCTTAATAGCCGGAGTGAGGGTCACCTTCGATGGTGAGCGCGAACTCGACAACTCGCTATCAAGAAAAATCCATAAACTTTTTAACTAACCGTGGCCTACGACATTATTGAAAAACTTAAAAAGGAAATCGAAAACTTCAAACATGAAGCGGAGCTTGAGAATGTGGGTATCATCATTGAAGCCTCCGACGGCATTGCCAAAATCTCCGGCCTTTCAAACGCTTTAAGCCAAGAAATTTTAATTATTGAAACCGAAACCGGCGACGTCTCTTGCCTAGTCTCCAACCTCGAAGAAAGTTCGATTGGTAGCATTATTTTAGGTAACTTTGAAAAAGTTAAAATCGGAGATCGCGTTCGCCAAACGGGCCAAGTTTTATCTATCGAGGTCGGTGAGGAAATTATCGGCCGCGTCGTCGATCCCCTAGGCAAACCCCTAGACAACAAGGGTGTTATTTTTTCCGCTAAAAGCGGACCCGCCCCTGTCGGAAAAAACTCCGAAAACTATCCCCTCGAAAAAACCGCTCCCTCGGTTGTTGATCGTGAATCTGTCCGCACACCAGTTCACACCGGAATCAAAGCTATCGACTCCATGATTCCAATCGGCCGCGGCCAAAGGGAGCTTATTATTGGCGATCGCGGTACGGGCAAAACCGCTGTCGCTCTCGACACCATCTTGAATCAAGCTAAAGACGCTGGCCGGTCCCAAGTCGTCTGCGTTTACGTAGCTATCGGCCAAAAAAATTCAAAAATCGCCAAAATCGTAAAAATCCTAGAGGATGCCGGCGCCATGAAATATACGGTTATTGTCTCCGCTCCCGCTTCTGCTCCAGCCGCCCTTCAATACCTTGCCCCCTTCGCCGGTTGTGCAATCGGTGAATATTTTATGGATAAAGGAAAGGACGCCCTTGTCATCTACGACGACCTCTCTAAACACGCCCAAAGCTACCGCGAGCTCTCACTACTTTTGAGACGTCCCCCTGGTCGCGAAGCTTACCCGGGTGATATCTTCTACCTGCATTCTCGTTTGCTCGAAAGAGCCGCAAAACTTTCCAAAGAAAAAGGTAGTGGCTCCCTTACCGCTCTCCCGATTATCGAAACCCAGCTCGGCGATGTCTCCGCCTATATTCCAACCAATGTTATCTCTATCACCGACGGACAAATCTATCTTGAATCAAACCTTTTCAATCAAGGCCTGCGCCCAGCCGTAAACGTAGGCCTCTCCGTCTCTCGGGTCGGTTCGTCCGCTCAAACTAAAGCTATGAAAAAAGTGGCCGGCCGACTCCGCCTTGAACTTGCTCAATTCAGAGAACTCCAGGCCTTCGTCCAGTTTGCTTCCGATTTAGACGAAAACACTAAAAAGAAAATCGAACGTGGCGAACGTTTAACCGAGCTTTTGAAACAAAGCGACCGCGAACCGGTTTCATTTGAAAAAGAGGTGGTGGTCCTTTACGCCGGCATAAACGGATTCATGGATGATGTTCCTAAAAACCGCATCAAAGAATTTGAAACCAAGTTCGTGGATTTCTTAGAAAAAATGCACAAAGAAAAGATAATCGGCACTATCCAGAAATCTAACGAACTAAACGAAGAAACCGAAAAAAACCTAGCAGCCGCCCTTAAAGAATTCAAAAAAATATTTTAGTTTTTAATTCGTATATTCGTAAACCATTCGTAATCAGTAAAGAAAACCATGGAATCTCTTCAATCAACGAAATCAAGACTCAAAGCCGTAAAAAACGTCGGCCAAATCACTAAAGCCATGGAAGTGGTGGCCGCTACCAAGATGCGTCGAGCGCAAGAAATCGCCCTAAATTCCCGCGCTTACGCCTTTGAAGCGATGCACCTCCTCCAGAAACTTTCCAAAAATTCCAGCATCTCAAATACCCTAACCACCGACCGACCGGTTGAAAAAACCCTCTTCGTCATTGTTGCTTCAGACAAGGGACTAACTGGTGCCTTCAACACTCAGGTCTTCCGAACCACCGACAGACTCATCAACTCGGGAGAGTTTAACAGCGAAAATCTAACCGTAATCGCCATTGGCAAAAAATCAACCACCTACGCCCTAAGAAAACACTTGAACGTAAATGCAAGCTTCTTTGAGGTTGGCGACTACATTGAGCCTGAAGAAGTAGAGCCAATATCTAAGCTAATTATCGAGGGCTTCGTAAACGGTAAGTGGGATAAAGTGATAACCGTCTCCACCCACTTCCAAACAGCCCTAAAGCAAGAAACCCTACTGAGGCAGGTTCTGCCAGTAGACTTTGAAAAAATTAAAGAAACCATCAAAGAGCTAATCCCAGAACATGGCCGATATGCAGACTTCAAAAATGGCAACGACGAAAACCAAGATGAAATTGAGTACATTTTTGAACCCACACCAGAGCTCGCCGTAAACCAACTTCTTCCCCACCTAATCAAAATGCAGATTTACCATCTTATCCTCGAGGCCAATGCTTCCGAACACTCCGCGAGAAGGGTGGCTATGAAAACCGCCTCCGACAACGCTGAAGATCTAGCCAAAAACCTCACAATGGAATACAATAAGGCTCGCCAAGCAACAATTACGAGGGAACTGATTGAAATAACCTCAACCCAAAACGCGCTGTAAAATAACCGCTAATAGGCTCACAAAAAACATGACGACAGGTAAAATTATTCAAATCATTGGCCCCGTTATTGATATTGAATTCGAGGAAAACATAAAACTCCCGGCTATTTTAAATGCCCTCGAGATTAACGGCAAAAATGGAAAAACTGTCCTTGAGGTCGCCAAGCATCTTGAACCAGGAAAAATCCGCGCCATTGCCCTTTCTTCAACCGACGGCTTAAAACGAGGCGATGAAGTTTCCGACACCGGCGAACCCATCAAGGTTCCAGTCGGACCGGAAACTCTTGGTAAAGTCTTCAATGTCACCGGTAAAGTCCTAGCTGATTTTTCAAAAACTGAAAACTCAAAGTTTAAAAAGTACTGGCCAATCTACCGACCGGCCCCGACGCTCGATAAACAGTCAACTAAAACTGAAATCTTCGAAACTGGCATCAAGGTTATCGACCTAATGGCGCCCTTCGTAAAAGGCGGCAAGGTTGGCCTCTTCGGTGGTGCTGGCGTTGGCAAAACCGTCTTGCTCCAGGAACTCATCAGAAATGTCGCTGAGGAATCCGGCGGGGCTTCTGTTTTTGCCGGAGTCGGCGAAAGGACCCGTGAGGGCAACGACCTAATCGCTGAAATGAGGGAATCCGGCGTTATCTCAAAAACGGCTCTGGTTTTTGGCCAAATGAATGAAGTCCCCGGAGCACGTCTTCGAGTCGCCCTAACCGCTCTTACCATGGCGGAGTACTTCCGAGATGAGGAGCATAAAGACATGCTCCTTTTCATCGACAACATCTTCCGCTTCTCTCAAGCCGGATCGGAGGTTTCAACTCTCCTCGGTCGCCTGCCATCTGCCGTCGGCTATCAACCCACCCTTCAAACCGAAATGGGGGCTCTTCAAGAGAGAATTACCTCCACCAAGGACGGCTCTATCACTTCCGTCCAAGCCATCTACGTTCCGGCCGACGACATCACCGACCCCGCCCCGGCCGCTAGCTTCGCTCACCTAGACTCCACCATCGTTTTATCCCGCGCCTTAACCGAAATCGGTATCTACCCGGCCGTCGATCCCCTTTCTTCCTCATCAAGTGCTCTTGATCCGAAAATAGTCGGTGACGACCACTACGCTACCGCAAGAAGTGTTCAAACCACCCTTCAACGCTATAAAGAGCTTCAAGACATCATCGCCATTTTAGGTATGGAAGAACTTTCGGAAGAAGATAAAAAGATTGTTAATCGAGCGAGGAAGGTCCAAAAATTTCTCTCTCAACCCTTCTTTGTGGCCGAAACCTTCACTGGTCAAAGCGGTAAATTTGTCCCGCTCGAAAAAACCATTCGCGATTTTAAAGAAATTATCGAGGGTCGCTACGATAACGAACCTGAGGAATTCTTTTACATGAAGGGTTCCCTGAGTGAGTAAACCCATGCTTGTTAAAGTTATTTCGTTAAAAGGTATCAACTATGAGGGCGAAGTCGACTCAGTGAATATAAACACCGAAAGCGGCGAAATTACTATCCTTGATAACCACCGCCCACTTATCACCGTCCTAAAAAAGGGAACTGCCAAAATAATCGACACAAAAAATCAAACTCGGGAAATTGAAATTAAATCAGGATTTCTTGAAGTTCATCCTTCAAATAAAGTAAGCATTCTAATCGACTAATAATTACGATGACAAACGAAAACAGACTAATAAAAAGCGAAATCGATATGGCTCACTATCAGGCTGACGCGGTCATCCTCTGGTGCGTCGACGATAGGTTTTCAAGCCTCTTAAGTGATTTCATAAAACTCAAGCAATTTAAACACGTCGATCTAGTAAAAATCGCCGGTGGCTCCAAAGACTTAGCCGATGCCATAAAACCCGAAAATTCATTTGCTTTTGGTCAGATCAAAAAACTGATCGAGCTCCACCACGCCCCAAACATCATCCTCGTAAATCACGCTAACTGTGGCGCTTATGGGAAAAAATTCGAGACCGAAAACGAAGAGAGTGTTTTTCATAAAACAGAATTTCAAAAAGCTCGCCTGCTACTTAAGGCCAACTTAGACAAAAATTTAAACATCGAAACCTACTTTGCCGATCGAGGAGGCCTAGTCGCTTCTTAAGCTATTTTGCTCGTCCGCTTGTTCTGTTAAAATTAAGCAGTCCCGACCAAGCTGTCTTACAAAAATACGCCAAGTTAATGCCAGTTATCAAAGAAATAGAAGATTTCATCCGCAAAAATCTCCAGAACGGAAAGTCGGAAGAAATCATTAAGACCGATTTAGCTTCGGTTGGCTGGAAGGAAGTTGATATTTCTGACACCCTGACGGCGGTTAAAACCGCTACCCCAAAAGAAGAAAGTAAGAAAACCCCAGACTACGACGTCAAAACCCCAGTCAGCCAGCTACGCTTCGCTCACCTCAAAGAAACGATAGAGCAGTATGAGCCACTCAAGAAAGAGGGGCCTAAAAAACTGCCGGTAAACCTACCAAAAAAAAGCTACCTGCCTCTAATCCTAATCCCCACCATCGTCGCGATCAGCGTGGGAGCAAGAATCTACCTAAAAAACGCCTATCCAGAAACCTTCACCCCCAAAACCCCTCCTCCCAATCTTGATCAAGAAATTCTAAAAAACCTGAGCGTCACCACGACCAGCCCCAGCAGCTCTACTCCAACAGCAGAACCCAACCCTTCTGCGACTCAAGTCGTCCCAGTCCAAAAACCACCCTCCCCGCCAAAACCCACCTCAACTCAACCCAGTCCCACTTCGACTCCAAGCGCACCTCATGGAGGTGGTACTAACTAAAAACCGAAACCACACCGTTGCAATCAATAGAAAATCTAAACCGTGAACAAAAAACGCACTTGGCTGATAATTGTCGTATCGACACTCATAATAATTGTCATTATCCTGTTTTCAAAAATCCAGAATTCAAGGACCCCAATCCCCGTTACAAAAACCAAAGAAATTATTTACGGGGTAAACGGCTACATACCAAAAGAAGCCTTCATAAAAACGGGAGATACGATTACATTTAAAAACCTAGGGAAATCTAACATGTGGCCCATATCAGACCCCCACCCAACCTCCAGTGCTTATTTAAATTTTGATCCAGGAAAAGAATTTCAAACTGGCGAATCCTGGAACTTCACCTTCACCGAACCGGGCGTATGGAAATATCACGACGAGCTAGATCCAAGCCATCAAGCGGTAATCACTGTCCGATAAGAGGAAAAAAAAACAACTCAAGCTAGGTTTTTCTTTTCGTTCCCAAAAAGCTAAAATTATAGTAATAAAAGGATGGAAATTATCTTCTTGGTAGCTATTGGTCTAATCTTGATAATTGGCTTCGGCCTTATTTGGCAACTCATAAAATCTCAAAAGACTGACAAGGCCGAGGATAAGTCACTCGCACTACTAATAGACCAAATCAAAGAGAACAATAGAACTGTTCAAAGCCACATAATAGACCTAAATCGAACTATGGATTCAAAACTAGCAGAGTCTACCCGCACGTTCCAAACTCAGTTTGGCCAAAACGCTAAAATTATTGGGGAAATCACCGAAAAACTGACTCGCCTAGATGAAACAAACAAGCAAGTTGTAAGTTTTGCTGACCAACTAAAAAACCTTCAGGATATCCTAAAAAATCCAAAACAGAGAGGAATTCTAGGAGAATACTACCTGGAAACGGTTTTAAAGAACGTCCTACCACCAGGATCCTACCAAATGCAATATGCTTTTTCAGATGGAGTCATTGTAGATGCTGTAGTTTTCGTAGACAAGAGAATTGTTCCAATAGATTCTAAGTTTAGCCTAGAAAACTATAATAGAATCCTAGAATCTGCCATCGGAACGCCCGAACGAAAAAAATACGAGTCAGCTTTTATAGCTGACTTAAAGTTGCGCATCGACGAAACATCAAAATACGTAAAACCAGAGGAAGACACTATGGATTTCGCCTTCATGTTTATTCCTTCCGAGGCCGTATACTACGACCTATTAATCAACAAAGTCGGTGCAATAACGGATGATACACGCAATTTAATAGCCTATGCGGGAGAAAAAAAAGTCATTATCGTCTCTCCAACCTCATTCTTAGCATATCTTCAAACAGTTCTTCAGGGATTACGTAATCAAAAAATATCCGAACAGACCAAAGAGATTATAAAGCATGTAGAAAACCTGCGAAGACATCTTAAAACATACGACGATCACTTCATTAGAGTTGGCAAAAACATTACCCTCACAGTTGGCTCGTATAACAACGCTTATAGAGAATTCACCAAAATTGACAAAGATGTGCTAAAAATCACCGGCACCGCTGTCGGCACTGAACCTCTCACTCTCGAGAAACCCCGCGAACTTGAAGAAATCGAATAAAAAAATAACTTCCATGGAGAAGTTATTTTTTTCTTTTCCTCAAAAAAGTCGGGATATCCCAAATATCGCTTTCTCGTTCCTTCTTTTTCTCTTCCGCTAAATTTATTTTCTCAATCGAGGCCTTGGCTAATATCGCTCCTGGTTTCGGCTGTGGCTCAACCGGTCTCCCCACCCCAACATCTTTGAGGGGTTTAAATTTTTGGTCTTGAGTGGCGTCTGATTTAAATCCGTTTAAAAATTCTGGCTTTTTAGCCTCAAATTCGTTTACAAACAAAGAATTAACCGGCTGAACGCTGTTAAACCCGGTGGCTATCAAAGTAACCTTGATCTGGTTGGGTTTAAGCCTCCTGTCGTAGTAAGCCCCAAAAATTATCCGAGCCCCAGGATCAGCCGTTTGGGCCACTACTTTGGCCGCCTCATTAATTTCCGTCATCTTGAGGTCTCTCCCACCAGAAATGCCTAGAAGCACTCCTTTGGCCCCTTCCGCGCTCACGTCCAATAGTGGCGAGTTTAAAGCTTGATTTACTGCCGCAATCGCCCTATCTTGACCAGTTGCTAAGCCAGATCCAATTATAGCCGACCCGGCATCCTGAATAATGCTTTTTACATCGGCAAAATCTACGTTAATAATCCCAGGCGTAACAATCAGCTCCACTATTCCCCGAAGAGCGTTCTTTAAAACCTCGTCAATCACCTCAAAAGCTTTATTGATAGTTGTATCTTTACTGATAATCGTGAAAACTCTATCGTTTGCTACCACAACCAGTGCGTCCACCTTATCTCTAAGTCTCGCTAGTCCCTCGATAGCCACCTTATCCCGCTGGGTCCCTTCAAAAGCAAATGGTTTCGCCACAAAAGCCAGGGTCAAAGCCCCAGATTGCTTTGCCACCTCGGCTACTACCGGAGAAGCCCCCGTTCCTGTTCCACCCCCAAAACCAGCCGCTATAAAAATAATGTCGGCCCCACTAAGCGCCTCAGCTATCTCCGACCGGTTTTCTTCTGCCGCCTGCCGGCCCAACTCCGGACTCATGCCCGTACCTAACCCCCGAGTCAGATTACGACCAATATAAATTTTCCTCTTGGCCTCAGAATGATCCAAATCCTGGTGGTCAGTATTTATCGCGATAAAATCTACCCCCCTCACAAAATCCTTGCCCATCCTGGTCACCATGTTACCCCCAGCCCCACCAACTCCCACCACTTTAATGCCCGATAGGGGTGACTGCATCTTCTCTTTTTTCTCTTTTTTAGCCATTGAATTATGGGTTAAAACTCCCGATAAACTTCTTTATTCTTCCCAAGATACCAGAAGCTTCTCCCTTTGGCAACCAACCCTCTTGATCAGCTCCCCAAAGCGCCAGTCCCACTGCCCCCGAAAACTCCGGGTCCTCCATAGCCTCGGAACATTCCGGCGGTAATTCCAACCAATCATGATTCACCGAAAAACCCACCTGACTAAAAAGCTTAAGCTCCTGCTTAGCAAGTTCGGTGAGCCCCGGCAACTTAGCCCCCCCACCAACAAAAACCACCCCACCCACCAGTTTTCCTGCTCGCCCAATTAACTTCAACTCATTATTAACAAACTCAAATATCTCAGATAGCCTCGCCTCGATAATATCGGCCACAAATCTTCGTGAAACAGCTCCTCTTGACTCCGGAGAAAGCTTCGCGAGTTCAATCGTCTCCCGTGCCCCAACACTCTTTGAGAAGGCGTGGCCGTAGTTCAATTTTAGGTTTTCAGCCGCAAGAATCGGAATCTTCAATCCCACCGCCAAATCATTAGAAATATTTCCCGCTCCAACCGGAAACTTAGAAACTGTTATGAGTCTCCCGTCCTCATAAACGCTTAAACCAGTTGTTCCAAATCCAATATCCACCATCACAATCCCTAAATCTTTCTGATCTTTAGTTAAAACCGCCCGACTCGCCGCAAGCGGTGAAAAAACCAGCCCTCCCACATCTCCGCCGGTTAACTCTATCACCTTAACTAAACTTTTCACGTGGGGACTAAACGCATCTACCACAAGGCTGTTAACCTCAAGCCGGCTTCCGCTCATCCCAAGTGGGTCAAAAATATCTCCCACCCCATCAATCACGAAATCTCTAGTCAAAGTATGAATTATCATGCGGTTCTGACCCAAATTCACCGCCTGACTGGCTCGAACCACTCGATCAACATCGTCTTTATAAATTTCGTTATCAGCCCGCGAAACCGCCACCACCCCTCTCGAAGTTTGAGATTTAACTTGGGGTGTTCCAATATTCACATAAATATTTCGGGTGGCATTCTTAGATATCCGCCTTATCTCCGACAAAACCCTTCCTATCGACTGGGCCGCCTCGGTAACATCAAAAATAGCTCCCTTCTTAAGACCCCCCGATTGCTCTTTAAAAAGCGCCCTTACCACAGGCTTCTTACCACTGCCGTCCAAAACAGCCGCCTTTATCTTAGCCGTTCCAATATCTAAACCAACGATAAAATTTTTCGACATATTCGCTTTTCCAAATTTTGCATTCTTATTCTATCACTCCTCCGCTCGTGGTCATAGCCCAAAAGATGCAAAAGGCCATGCGTGAGCATCAGACGAAAGTCCTCTTTGAACCTGGCAATGTAGCTCGGGCACAAGTAGATCTCCCCGATCCCCCGAAAACCTTTCCCTAAGTCGTTCTCAGGCTCTTTAAAAACGGACTTCGAAACCTCCCCGAAACTCAAGACGTTGGTCGGTTTGTCGGAACCTCGGTAGTCTCGGTTCAGCCTCCGGATTGAATCCTCGCTGACTAAGTAAACCTCTAGAAAAATTTTCTTTCTTTTTAAAATTTCTAAAACCTTCAGAGAAACGAAACGTGTCTCACCTTCAAGCTTCCGAAACTTAGCATCCAAAACAGTTACGAAAACCCTGTTTTGCATATTACTGGCCTAGTTTGTTCTTGATAATCTCCGTGGCGATCTTCCCGTCAATCCTACCCTTAAACTCAGCCATCAGAGTTTTCATTGTCGAAACAAAGTCGCCCCCGCCTCCGGCCAAAATAGCTTCAACCTTTTCCTCAATCTCCTTCCGACTCACCTGTTTTGGCAAATAGATTTCAAGAAAAACCAGCTCCTCTTCTTCTTTCTTTACTAAGTCTCCTCTACCACTCTTTTTAAAAAGCTCGATTGCTTCCTTTCGCTTTTTAACCTCTTTCCCCAAAACATCCAAAACCTCGTCATCACTTAACTCTACATCACCCCCTTTTGATCTTTTTTCAATGCGACGGTTGTGAAGTTGAGCGTTCAGAAACCTTAAAACGTTCACCTTTATCTCCTTCCTGGATTTAAACGCCTCCTTAAATTCAAGATTGATTTGCTCGATGAGACTCATAAGTCCTAGGATAAACCCAACTTTCTCAACCTTTCGATCTGGCTCCGTCTAGTTGCTCGGTGACTAGCCAAGAGTCTGGCCTTTCTCTTGTTGGGCTTTCTGCTCGTAAAACGCCGTTTCCTAGATTCTTTAAGAACTCCACTCTGCTTTATTTTCTTTGTGAATCTAAAAAGTAACGCGCTTGGAGCTTCTCCTTCTTTTTTTAATACTTTAACCATTTTATTTAACCATTGTATCTCCCAAAAAATTTTTAATTCTCCGCTCGACCTCATCCAGTGAATCGTGGGGTGGATTATTTACCACGCCGTGAATCGAACTCCCCCCATCGCCTCTCCATCTGGGTATAATATGGATATGCAAGTGATCAACCGCTTGACCCGCTGCTCTCCCATGATTAATTCCGATTGTAAACCCGTCCGGACTAAAAACTTTATTTAAAACGTCAGTCATTACTTTTACTAACCCGAAAATCGATCCTAGCTTTGAATCCGGCAGGTCTAAAATGGAATCGGCATGAACTCTGGGGAGAACCATGGTGTGTCCAGGTGCCCTAGGGTTAATGTCTAAAACCGCCACCGCGTCATCATTTTTAGCTAAAATTTTAGCCTCAATCTCTAAAGTAGCAATTTTACAAAACAAACAATCCATTTATTTAACCTTCCACTACTGGGAATTTCTCCTTTAGTCGCCTCTGAATCTCGGACACTATCTTAGACAAAATAACGGTCTCTTGCAAGCCGGTCCTGAGATCTCGAAGAATTATACTCTCCTCATAAACCTCTTTCTGTCCAAAAAGCAGCGCTAGCTGTGCCCCTAGGCGAGCCGCCATTTTAAGCTGGGATTTAATCGATTCTCGGCCTAACGCCTCGGTAACGGAAATGCCACCCTGCCTAAGCTCTTCAACAACCCTTAAAGACTTCTTTTTTGCCAGCTCGCCCACGTGAACAATAAAAACCCCTTTTTGATTCTTGGCCGGCAACTTAACATCCTGAGCTTTCATGGCCTCGATGATCGCTTCTGCGAAAATCGACCCGCCCACGGCTGGTGTTACCTTGCCCCCGATTATCTCACTCAAAAAATCGTGTCGCCCGCCTCGCGCGAGCACCAATGGTTTTCCCTTCTCGCTCTCCAGAGAAAACTCGAATAGAATTTGATTATAAAAATCCCAAGCGTTGATCACGCGATTGTCGAGGACATATGGAATTTCAAGCTCATCGAGATATTCGAGCACCGCTCTGAAATTTCGACTGCAAGAACTGCAGATCTTATCGAGAAAACTGGGCGCTTTCTCCTTTAATCCCTCACACTCCTCCTTCTGACAAGCCATAAGCAATAAGGGATTTTTCTGAAGGTCCGTAGAGCAACTATCACAAATTTCTTTTTCATGGTTTCGATAGTAGGCCTGCAACTGTTTTTTATAAGCCTGGTGGCAATTTCGACACCCCATAGAATTAACTGATAGGGTGAAACCCTTTATCCTGAACGACTTAAGAAGTCTCTCCATCACCAAAATTATCTGGGCGTCGTAAAGGGGATCATTGCTACCGCCCACTATCTCGAACCCATACTGGTGAAGCATCCTTTTCCCCGGCAAAATCTCCGACTGCCTGTAAATCTCGCCCTCATAAAAAAGTTTTTGGGGCTGAAGCATTTTCCCAAGTCCGTGCTCGAAATAAGATCTAAGAACGGCTGGCATCCCGTCCATTCGCAAGACCAACTGCCCCGAACCCTTTGCTTTCAAAGTTAAAGATTGCTGCTCAAAAAAAGACGGATCTTGGTCATACACGGTCGAAAAAAAGTCAGCCCTCTCTAGGACTGGCGTCTTCACCACTCTGAATCCGTAAAAATTAGCGAGGTCTTCGGTCACGGTTCTTACTCGATCAAACCACGGCCAATCTACGGGTAAAATGTCTGAAACGTGAGCTGGTCCAGTAAAAACTTTTTCTTGATTTCTTAACTTACCTCCTCTTTTAACTATTGTTTTTTTGGGCATTTAAAATAAAGTTATTCAAGGCTAGTACTGGGGGGCGGCAAAAGCTTTCATGTGAGCGAGTGGCCAAAGTCGAAGCCTAGCCAAACCAACAATCTCTTTTTTATTTAAAAGACCCCAACTCCTAGAATCAAAGCTATAAGACCGGTTATCGCCCAACACAAAATAGTTCTCGCCATCAATTTTGAATTCAGCGTCTCCAGTTGTAACCGCCCTCGGAGACAAATAATCTTCCTCGAGTAAAAAACCTTGGGGGTTGTCCTGATTAAATATGTAAACCTTCCCATCGCTGATTTTAACCTTTTCCCCCGGCAAACCAATTACTCTCTTAATGAAATACGTGCTTCCATTGCCACTCGGATACCTAAAAACAGCCACTTCTCCTCGCCCCGGTGTTCGAAAGTAGTAAGTAAGCTCGTCAACCAGAAGATAGTCTCCATTAGAAAAGTTAGGGGCCATACTCTCCCCGCTTACCAAAAACGGCTGAACCAAAAAAGTCCGCACCAAAAAAACTGATATAACGGCGATCAAAGCCACTTCCACCACTTCCAAGAAAGAATAGAGAAATCTCTTCATTTGCGTAAGATTTTGATTCTGTTTGGGTTATTCTATAATAAAAACAAGCTATAATCAAGGAATGAACAAACTTATCGTCGGCCTAGGTAATCCAGACAAGAAATATGAGAACACCTATCACAACGTCGGACGCGCTTTCATTGACCTTTTGACTCAAAAACTAGACACCTCGAAAACTGAAGGCGGAATCCCAAAGACTCTCAAACTCCCTAACGCTATAAACCTAACCGTTTTAAAGCTCGAGCTCTACATGAATGAGTCCGGTCTAGCCATAAAAAAGGCCTTAAAAAAGCTCAACTTCTTACCAGACAATCTCATTGTCGTTCACGATGACAGTGACATTGAAATCGGCAGCTGGAAATTATCGTTCGACAAAACGAGCGCCGGCCACAAAGGAGTTGAGTCCGTAATTAAAAACCTAAAAACAAAGCGGTTCTGGCGTCTTCGAATTGGCATTCGACCCAAACAAAAAAAAGGCTCGAAACGCCTAAAAGCCGAAAAGTTTGTCTTAAAAAATATTCCCCCGACAGAGAAGAAAAAAATCTACTCAAGCATAGAAGCCGCTATCGAGAAGATTATCGAAAAAGAGAAACCCTGAGCAGTCTCCTTTATGTCGGTCAAAGAAAACCTAACGTCGCTAAACTGCCTGTCTTTCTTTACGTCTTCAATAAAATTAATAACATTATCTCTACTCCTAGCCTCTCCATAAAAAATCAGAGACACATTGAAATCTCTAAACGCGAATCGTGTAAACGTTAAACTATTCTTAGAAACCAAACTGTTGAGCTTCTCTAGGGGCGACAGCTTTGCGCGATCCACTTTTCTGATTGAGGCGATCATAGCAATATCGCGGTTAAATTCTTCCGCTTGAACCCTTAGGTCGTCCAATTCCTTAATTCTAGCGTCTCCCTCAACCCCCCCGACTTCTCGAGTCAAAGACTTGTCCATTTCTCTCAAAAATACAAAGCCGCTCAAGAAAAACACGAGAAGTAAACTTAAAAATACCGGGATCGCCACCCGCCAAAAACCGAAAAAACTTTCAATTCTTTCTTGACGGTATTCGTCTCGAGCGCTCACGCCGAGTAAACTCAAATCCTCATCCCCGCCCCTAGACATAGTCGATCTAAGTCCTCCGCCAAGCGCAGAAAACCACTCAGCTGAGATCGGCTGATCAAACCTTAATTGAAGGTCCTTAACCTCCAGAGAAAAATTATCCGCCACTATTTTCTTTACCTCATCTTGCAACCCCACTGCCACCAAAATTACCTCTTGAATCTTTTCCGGCCAATGCTGGTTATAGTAATTAATAACTTGTCTCAAATTTCTAGTAATTGTCGATCTAAAATCGGTGAGCGAAATCTCCCGACCCCCACCCTTAAGTTCTGCCCAAGAACTTATATACTCAAAATAGAACTGACCACCCCTTAAAATTACAAAATCCAAATTTTCGTTATCCAAAACCACTACCGCGTAGGAATCATGTCGGCTAATCCCTATCCCTTGCTGGCGCATGAGTCTTATCAAAGACATCGATCTTGATTCAACGGCTATCACCAAAAACCCGGCCTCAGTTAAGGCCCTCTGAAATCCATCAACAATTTCTCTAGCGATAAAGGCCGCTAAAACATCCACCTTACCCTTTTCTTTGTCTTCACCAATCACCTGGTATCCCGAGTAAACCATTGCCTGATCCATTGGTGAAGCCATCCTCACGTTAAGCTCGATTGCCTCTTCGAGGGTTGCTCCCTTTAACGTCGGTAGGCTAAAAACCTGCGTGTAAACTCCGATCGAACTTAAAGACAAAACCACCGGCACCCGATTTTTTTTACTCTTCCCCCTAAACACTTCAAGCTTCAAACGTTTAAGCACCTGGACTAACTGCGCGCTGTCCAAAATTTTGCCGCCTTGAACCACCCCCGCCGGAAGCTTAAGCCCCACCATCTGCCATCGTCTTCCGTCAAAATAAGCAAACCGTAGTTCTAGGTCAGAAATCTCCAACCCGCCCGAAATAACCTGCGCCTTGAGAAACTTAATCAGGCTATTTAAATAAAAGGAAAAATAACTCATTTTTTCTTCACAATCAGTTGTCGGCACCATTACCCGTCGTAACCACCACCGACTGTACCATAGAAGTTACCACCACCCTCCCCGAGATTGGGTCGATCGAGACCACCATATTAATCCTCCGAACTCTCCCCAAATAACTCGCCTCGGAGTATATCCAAGCTTCGTTTGGGTTCGTAGGTCTGGGGGATCCGCAAGAGCCGTCCTTCCGAGTGATAATCACGTGCGCTTGGTCACTTCCGATCGGAAGAGAGTAATCACAAAGCGATTGATTATAATAAGAGCCGCCAAAATCTCTATTTTTCGAAAGCTTCCACAAGCCGTCGTTTGCCCCCGCAAAAGCCACCCCAAGCGCCCTGTTAGCCGCCTGATAGCCAAAAGTCGTATTGATAAAACTGATCACGAGAAAAGTTAACGTGGTTCCAATAAGCACCACTGTCCCCCCAACCAAAAAAACCAAAGACAAAGCCGCCTGACCACGGGTAAAATATTTACTACGAACGTATGACTCTAGAAACTTTCCCATAAGCTCATTATAACTTATTTTCCTATTAAATAACCCTCACTCAAAACCATGGAGCCCATCACCTACCGCGTCCATCCGAAGCTTTAAGCGAAAGAGGAAAACCTTCCTCCGGAGGAGGATCCGCCTTCTCCTCCTAGTAGGTCCAATCAATGTTAACCTTGTAGACCGAGGGGGTTTCCGTCCGGGCCGAATCCGACTTGAGCCTTATTCGATACCTAAAATATCTCCCCGCATTGATAAAATCCCGACCGAAGGTAGCATAATAAATCCCCTTCTGAAAACCATATACATTAGTGAGGTAAAAAGTTGAGGTCGATCCCCCGGGGCCAGTGAAATTCCAAGTATCATCAGCGCAAGTAGGAAGTCCGCCACTACAATCGTTCCGAACTGCGAGCTGAAAAAAAACATCCGTCCCTGCCGGTTTGGTGCCCACCCAAGCCACCGAGTTATAATCGACCGGAAAATTGGAGCCAGCATCAAACACCGCTGAGTAAAGACTGCCGTAAGTCGAAGTAGCCGACCAATCGGTTCTGACCTTATACCCGGCGGCATAAGAAGTCGAACTCGAAATATCACACCAGGCCGGTTCGGTTGGCGCTAAATTAGAACAGTTAAAGTTAAACCAACCCACGGAAGCATTCCAAGCCCAACCAGAAAAATCACTTGGTGGTTCATCGCTGCCGGTAATCAAATTACTGACTGTCACCCCGTAAGTTGTAAGACTCGGAAAACAGCCCCCTACACCACCTGGTTTCCCGCAAAAACTAATCCAACCCACCACATCATTCCAGGCCCAGCCCGAAAGCTGGCCCCCGGCATTTAACACCCCCCAATTTCCAGCCGGCCCGCTACAACCGCTCACCGGATCGCTCTCACAGTGCAACACAACGTCCCCGATAGTCGAACTCACTACCCCCACCACCTTAAGCGGCTTCACAAACACATTGCCTTTGCTATAAAAATCCTGCCAACCCATCAGGTCGTTCCAGCCCCAGTGATCAGTCGAGGTGGAATGAATATTAGTGACCGCTCCAACCCTCTCCGCTACCTGCAAAAAATAAAATCCGGCCGAGAGAAAAACCGCTGTCCCGATTAAAACCCAAAAAATGGTAGATCTGTTTTTCATAAAAACTTAGCCAGAAATAACCTCCTCGATTCTAATTATACCGTTTGTGCTGGTTGTGTTAGTGGAAGTTACAAACCTGGTCGTGGTGGTAGTGGTCGGACCCCAGAAAGAGTCTCCGCCAGACCAATCACTTTGACTCATCGATCTATTTTTAAACCTGGTAAAATAAGTCGAAAACGAACTAGTCGATCCCCCCAGCCACCCATAAACTACCGACACCTTTTTAGTACTCGGATCGACATAAATACATTGTCCTGGATCAGCTTGAATAATTCCGTTACCACTCCTACAAACGTCATCGACATTAAAGTGTCTCAAGTAGGTCGTGCTGCTAATTACAATCGACTCTACTCCATCGATTTTACGGAATGGAAAATCCGGTGCGGCCGTGCTGGTAGTCAAATGGTAAGAGTAAAGCGAGCTCGTGGAAAGTACCGCTAAATTATTCCAGTCTCGCTCAACAAAAACCCGAGTATTCTCCAAGAGTTCCCGACCCAAAGCCGCCGCCACCTTCGCTTCGTTAGTGCGAGTGTTAGCCTTAAGAACGGGGGCAATAATTGATATCGCCACCCCAAGCATCACCACTCCAACCGCAATCGCGACTAGTATCTCGATGAGCGACTGCCCATTTCTAAATTTCTTCGCCTGATTAAAAAACATCTTTGTAGGTTAAAAACTCCACAGCGACGACGTCGTGTAACTGACGAGTCCCGTTGATGTTGATACGGATATCGTCGAAGAAACCCGCGGATCAGAAATCATATAAATCTTGAGATATGGCATATAGTTGGATTCGGAAGGCTGACCCGTCAGTCCGGCAAAATATATGTGCTTGGCAGTGGGACATGAAATTGACCAAAAAGTCACACTTTCGTCATAAGCCACGCTCACCGGCAACGCGTAAAAACTATCAAAAACACCGTTGCTATTAGGAGCAGAGGAAAAATAGATGGCTAGTCCTGCCGTTTCGGCAGGCAACGGCCCGTAAGTAGTGGGGCAAGCGGAAGACCTGAGTGCCACGAGCCACCTGTCCCCTCCTTCGAAGTTTACCGCTTTATTCCTCGTCATCTCAAATATATGCACAATCTTTTCTACCGTCGATGCAAATTCTTTAGTATTTTTCCGGGGCCCAAGATTTAAGAGCGCGATTGTCCCAAAAAACAAAATAAGCGCCACCACGATCAGACTCTCGATCATCGTAAACCCCCCTCGGCCATGAATATTGGAGCTCATCCGCCAGAGGCGGATCCTCCTATGGAGGAAATCTTGAATCATTTTACTATTGTAATCGATCTAACACGTTTCCATTGTATTTCTTATGCTTCATGTTTCATGATTTAGAACTGCGAAGTAAGTTGATAGATAGGAATAATGATCGAAATAGCCACCAAACCTACCAAAAGACCCATGGTTAGAAGGAGCACCGGCTCAAGAAATGAAACCAGTGACTTTATGGCCGCCTCCACCCTCGCCGAATAAAACTCAGAGAGGGTCTGCAACACATCCTCTAAGTGTCCGGCCTTTTCAGAAATCGCAATTAAGTTTGTCACGAGCCTTGGAAAAATAATCTCGCGCTTAAAAGCGTCACCGACTGTAAGTCCCTTCGTTAATCCCTCCTCGCTAACCCTTTTTAGGGCATGGCGAAATTCCTCGACATTCACGGTATCGGCGGCGATATTCAAAGTCTGAACAATGGGTAAACCAGCCTTGAGCAAGGAGCTTGTTGTCGAAGCAAATCTCTGGATTGCCAGCTCGTGAAAAACTTTTTTAATAATTGGTAGCTTCCCAAAAAAACTCCGAGCTAGTCGCCGACCGATAATATTCATCCCAAAGAAGTAACCCCCAAGCAAAATAGCCAGCACAATTCCCCCGATAAAAGTGAAGGCGTGCTCGTTTATGAAAAGGCCAATCGCAAAAACCACTCGCGAAAAAAGCGGGGCCTGAATTCCACTTTCTTGAAAAACTTTAGCGATTTTAGGTAAGGCGAACGTGACTAAAAAAAGAAAAATTCCTAAGGAAGTGAAAAGCAACACAAGCGGATAAACCAAGGCCGCTTTAATCGTGCTCCGCAATGCAGCCTCCTTAGAAAGTGAGACCGCCAAGCTTTCGAATGTTTCCTGAAGGTTGCCAGAGGCCTCCGCCGCTTTAACCAAATTTACAAAAACCGCCGAGAAAATTTTTGGATATTTTGCAAAGACCGAATAAAGTGGTTGGCCCCGACCGATATTATCGCGCACCTCCATCAAAAACTCTTTCATCGCTGGCTTATCAAAATCCGAAATCAGAATATTCACGGCCGACAAGAGATCCGTCCCCACCCGAAGCATGAGCGCCAAATAACGACACAAAAAAATCTTATCGGTCAGATTGATGGTGCCAAAAATCCTCCGTGAAGAAATACCCTCGCCCCCCTTAAGGGGTTTAACCGAAATTGGCCTTAGCTCCCGCCCGGCTAAAAACTGCAAAGCCTGATTAAAATCATCTACTTCAAGATCCCCCTCTGTAATCTTCCCCTCTTTATCCGCTGCCAAATAATGAAAAAGCATGTTCCCTAATATTATAAAACACTCACCCCCAAACAAAAAGCTGGTTCATTGCTTTTCGGAAGCTCTCGGAGCTCCGACGGGCTTGGTCCTGAAGGGCCGTCGGAGTGAGCGGCAGCGGGGTCCGATCGCTGGAATCGGACAACCGCGGTTCTGAAAAGCAATGAACCAGCGTTGCCTACTCCCTGATTACTCTCAAAATCTCATCAACCGTCGTCATTGCGAGCTCAACCTTCTGTAATCCATCCTCAAACATTGTCCTCATACCCGCTACCCTCGAAGCTAGCCTCAGTTTTTCTAAGGTAAAATCGGTGCCCAAGATTATAGATTTTACCTTTTCATTCACGTCCAGAACCTCAAAGATACCTAACCGCCCCCGGTATCCAGTCCCACTGCAACTCACACAACCTTTTCCTTTATAAAAATTCTTTGGTGGTTTAACCTTATCAGCGTCAATCGCAAGCTCTTTCAACTGTTCTTGAACAACTCGACTGATCTCAGGAGTTATCTCATAGGATGAAATGCACGTCTGACAAATTTTTCGCACCAACCGTTGAGCGACGATAATGTTCAAAACTGAAACCACTAAAAATGGCGGCACTTCTAGGTCAAACAATCTCGGGATAACGGTCGGGGCGTCGTTTGTATGAAGCGAAGATAAGAGTAAGTGTCCGGTTAAGGCCGCTTGCACTGCGATTCCAGCGGTTTCTGCGTCCCGAATCTCACCCACCATAATGATGTTCGGATCCTGCCTCAAAATCGCGCGGAGTCCCGAGGCAAATGTAATACCGGCTTGCGGGTTCATCTGTGTCTGATTCACGTAGCGCATGTTGTATTCGATTGGATCCTCGACCGTCACAATGTTTACATTCGGTTTATTCAAAATATCCATCAGTGCGTAGAGGGTGGTGGTTTTACCCGATCCGGTTGGTCCGCACGAAAGAACCATCCCGTAAGCCTTTTTCAGATTTTCAGAAACAATCCTGGCTGTATCCGGCAACATTCCAAGTTCCTCAAGTGAAAGCGGCTTTTGGGAAGCCTCGAGCAAACGCATCACCACCTTCTCGCCATAAAAAGTGGGTAGAATCGAAACACGCACGTCCACAGTCTGATTGACAATCTGATAGTGAAACCGACCATCCTGGGGTTTATAATGCTCGTCAATCTTAAGGCCGGATAAAATCTTGATTCTGGCGATAATCGCATTATGAATAGCTTTAGGAATTCTCATGATTTCAAAAAGAATTCCGTCAATTCGGTATCTCACCATTGTTACGTCTTCCAAAACCTCAATGTGAATATCCGACGTCCGAGACGAAATGGCGTAAGAAAGCAGGTTGTCAACGATCGAAACAATCGGCAGAAGCGCCGCCGCCTCCTCAATTGTCTTCGCCTGCCCCCGAAGCGACTCCTGAATATTGTCCTCAATTAATTTTTTAAAATCCTGGGCCGACTGTCGGCCATAAACCGAAAAACCCTTATTTAAATCCGAACCAGTGGCTAAAAAGGAATTGATCTTGGCTCCAAAAAATTGAGAGAGGTACTTAACCGTATCCAAGTCACTCGGATCAGCCATCGCCACATTTAAAGACCCATCCTCTTCCTTCGAGAAAATAATCACCTCTCTCTTTCTGGCCACTTCTTCAGGCAAAGTCTTGACCAACTCTTTGTCGAACTGGCGGGTCTCAAATGATGCGAGCGGCACGCCCAAAAGCGACGCCAGGATATTATGCAAATAGCGCCCCTCAACCATTCCTCTTGATATCAAAAGATCAATCACGTCCTGATTCTTTCGCCCCGATTCATCCACGATCTCCGAAAAAGCCTCATGGGTGACAAGACCCTCCTGAATCAAACGCTTCTCGAGTTGTTCCGCCGGAATCGGTAATTTCATCCAAGTAAATTGGTATATATTCGTACCTAAATTAGTAATCCCTAAAACGGTTAAAAACCAAAAAAATCTTTCACAAAATCCCCCAGTGAAAACGCGCCTAAAATATCAGCCAAACCCAACTTCGGAATCAGCCAGTTCTCAATAATGATAGCAGATAGGGCGAGCGGTATCCAAAGATAGTAAAAAGGCATTCTTCCTTTCGAAAAAAGAGTGTAAACCACGGACGCAAGAGAACCAACGCCCAAGATTAAAAACCAGTAAACAAAAAAACCGGGGTACCCCGTTAAAAATATCCCGAGAGTCATGAGCTCAATCTCTTCATTTTCAAAAAACCTATCTTCAAACCTCTTGTTCAGTTTCTTCGCCAGCCGACTCACAAGTAGTGCTGCCAGAAAAGCCAGGATCCACGGCCCCAAAAATCTCACCCCCATGTACGAAAAAAAGTAATATAAACCCTGGTGGGGTGGCAGGGCATACTTCATGATTGGGTTCACCTGCCAAACCTCATACTGCAACCAACTCCAATAAGTCAAAACGGAAGTGATAAAAACGAAACTCGCAATCCACAAAAACTTTATTACCGTAGAAAACAAAAACTTGGCAAATAACTTTTTTACCCACCCCTCCGAAACGCAAAGGGAGCGCCGATATAGAATCTGCGCCCCCAATGTTACAACCAAAACGATAAGAGCAAACTTATCTGTTATTGGCATATGACTAACTAAGCTATAAGTCTAAACCAGGATCGGTTCCGACCTCGTAGAGCAGGTATGGCGGGGCATTGTGCGACCCACCGTCATTTTCAGAGCTACTGGCATACTTAAGACTCTCCAAAACCGCGTTAACTTCAAATCCCCCGACTCCATCGGTTAGATAGACGTAATAGCGGTCATCGCTTGTCTGTCCAGCAGTAGCACCACCAGTATTCGGAGTCACTGGGTCAACTGGTAAGGCCGAAAGAGGCGCACCCGAGCTTATAGTATTAAAGTTGACTGGGATCCAACCCGTACCATCCACACCCCTCTTAGCGCCTTCGGTTGTGCTGGCAACCACTAAAATCAGAGTAGAAGAAGCCCGACCATTACAGCTGGTCGTCGAAGTAGCCCAACTGGCCTGACTGGCCTGAGCGCTAGTGACAGAGATATAACACCAGCCACCAGGACCTGCAATTCTACTGCTAGTTCCAAAGGCTGGATTACTCACATCCGCCGCGTAAAGCGAAATAGCGCTCTTAAGAGTCGAGAAGTCTGACGCCCTAGTAGAGTCCCGTGCTTGCCTTAAAAGCTCGGCCGGATTTAAAGTCAAAATCACAACCGTGGCCAGAATCGCGATGATACCGATAACAATCAAAAGCTCGATCAGGGTAAAACCCTTTACTTGTTTACTTTGCATCAAATTTTTTCTTTAAATTCGACCTTTTCGAAAGATTAAACTAATTATATCACGTCCACTTCTGTTAAGTTGCCCCACTGTGGATAACTCTCAATTTCGATTTTAGCCTTTATGGCTTCTACCACTCTCTAGCCCCCTAATTATTTCTCCAAACTCTTTCGGCGGATCAGCCTCAAACCTCATTCCCCTTCCGTTCTTTTGGATAAACTCAATCGTGAGCGCGTGGAGCATCAACCTTCCCGTCCCGACTTTTTCTCTCTTCGGAGCATAAATTGAATCGTTCAAAACCGGACATCCGACACTCGCCAAATGTACCCGAATCTGATGCGTCCTCCCCGTCTTCGGCGTTACTTCCAAAAGAGAGATTTCTTGTGTGGGTTTTTCTTTTTTCTTTTCGTTTGATACATGATACATGATACATGATACAAGTTTGTATTCCGTCACCGCTTCTTTTTTCATCTTCCCACCAAAAACAGTTCTCTTTATAGACCCCGGCTTCAAACCTATCGGCTTATCGATCACCCCTATTTTATCTTTCGGCTTTCCGTAAACGAGCGCTAAGTAAGTCTTCTTTACCCCCTTCTCCCTAAAAAGATTTTTTATATACTCAAAATATTCCTGGTTTCGGGGAACGATCATTACTCCCGAAGTTGCTTTGTCTAATCGATGAACAATCCCTGGGCGAAACTCTTTGTTATCACCGACATTTCTGACTTCGGGATAGTTCATAAGGAGCCAATCAACCAACGTCGCCTCGCTCGAAGATTTGGTTGTCTTGTGAACAAGCAAGCCGGACGGCTTATTTATAACCAGAAAATCTCGCTCTTCGTAAACCACCCTAGGCGCCACAATTTGAGTCTTTTCATCAATTTCATGCTTCATGTTCCAGAATTCATTTTTTAGGTTGTGGGTGGCATAGGAATCGAACCTATGACCTCTGTCTTATCAGGACAGCGTTCTACCACTGAACTAGCCACCCATACATTTTCATTTTTAACGAGCACGCTCTCTTTGGATCAAGCTTGCTTGATCAAGGGACAGCGTTCTACCATTCCGACGTTTCAGTCGGAACTCCGACCTCATTCTCATTGAGCGTCGGAGTTGAACTAGTCACCCAAATTTTAGTATTGTGATACCACTCTGACGCTTTCGTCTATAACTCCAAGCTACCCCTCTCACCCCTGTGCGCGGTAGAAGGATCGGACTTCTGACCTCTTCGATGTCAACGAAGCGCTCTACCACTGAGCTAACCGCGCATCTACACCCTACAAAGGCTAAGCGAACACTCCGCCTACTAAACCCACAAACCCCTACCCCTCATTGCCAAACCATTGTCTACCGACAAAAACATTTAAAACCAAAAAGACCAAAAAATCAAATTTCTAATTCGAAACCAGATTCAGACGTTTCGCGCCCTCTACATCAAATTTAACATCTTGCTGATTGGTGTTCTGAAAATTTAGCGCCTGGCCAATTGACACAATCAAGCTTCGCGCGCCCCAAATAAAAAACACGAGAACCAGCCCCAAAAACAGGAAAGAGGTGGAGAGCAAGAATTTCTCGTAGTGAATATTAAAAAACCGTTTCATTTAAAATTTACTTAAAAAAAGCGTAGCCACTAACCGCGAGTTTATAACTTTCGTCTGTCTTAGCTATCTCCACGGAATCAAAACTCATCAAAAACCTAGGCGACCTGGTTTCGATTTCCCTAAGAAATGTTAAGGCGCTTTCAAGTGGTCCCGTCACATTCATTAAAAAACCAACCCGACCCAAAGTATCTTCTGTCGCTTCAACCTCTTTCCCCTCAAAACTCAAGCTGGCACTCACGCCGTAAAGCCGCTCCTGGCTGTCCATCCAACTCGGCAAACCAAAGAAAAGCTGGTCCTTGGGTGGCACAAGCGTATCAATTGCACTTTCGTAACTCTTAGCCAAAGGTAAATCTGTCTTTAGGGCCGCCAGAACTTCATTCAGCGTAGACTGCTGGCTAATTATCCCCCTCTTATGAATTATGACAGTAGCAAGCTCGCGGATCTGACTATCAAACCAGAAAAAAACGACCGCAAACAGAGCGAGGCTCACTCCAATGGCAATCAGACTGATCTTTAACTTTTTACCCATTACCCAGAGAATTATAACACACCTTGCCGATGGGTTACGATTAAACTATTCTTGAAATGGATGAATGAAAAAATCTTCTACAACGCCCTAAACATCGCGAGCGATAGCAATTACGCCAAACTTTCGTCCCTACTCAAAAAACACCAATCCTGGGAAAATGCCTGGCAAAAAACTAACACCCTATTTGAATCCAAAATTGACCCAAGGAGAGAGTGGGAAAAACTAGAGAGACACAAAATCGAACTGGTCCTAGAAAGTGAGCCAGAATATCCGTTTCTGCTCAGGGAAACCCAATCCCCGCCTTTCGGAATTTATGTGTTGGGAAAAGAAAAGGTGGCGATCCCAAAGAGTGGGTCGGTTGCCATCGTCGGCACTCGAAAAGCCACTGAAAACGGGCGAGAGATAGCCAGAAATTTTTCACTAAATCTAGCCACCCTCAAAATCCAAATCGTAAGCGGCCTTGCGATCGGCATCGACACCGAAGCCCATCTAGGCACCATTGAGGCGAGGGGTCAAACCATCGCCGTTGTAGCTACTGGTCTCGACACAATTTACCCAAAACTAAACGAAAAAGTGGCAAAAAAAATCATCGAAGCCGGAGGTTTCGTTATCTCAGAATATCCAGTCGGCGCCCCAGCTCTTCCCTATCGCTTTTTAGAAAGAAACCGAATCGTGAGCGGCCTCGCAGATGCCACCCTTGTTATCGAGGCTCCGGAAAAATCGGGCTCACTAGTCACGGCCAAATTTGCCGCCGAAGCTGGCCGAACCGTATACGTTATTCCAGGATCAATCAACCACCCCAACTATCGAGGTTCCCACGCTCTCATCCGCGATGGTGCCATTCTAGTCACCCGTCCCGAGGAAATAATCGAGGACCTCATCGGAAAGTACAATCCAACCAAAACCTCGAGCGAACTCTCACTTTTATCCGACGAAGAGATGCGAATTGTAAGCGCCATTCAAGCGAGTGGCGGAACCCTCACTATTGACAAGATCATCGAACTCACTAATCTTAATGCCAAAACTACCAACCAGCTCGTGAGCCTACTATTAATAAAAAAGTTTATTAAAGAAACCGATCTAGGTTACACTATTTATAGCTCGTAAATGAATCCCGTTAGAAAGCTAGAGAAAAACTTACTCATTAAAAACCTATTAGCGCGAAAAATGGCGTCGGTTTGTCAAACCAATGCAAGGTTTAATTTTCTAACGGGATGAATCTAGTTATTGTCGAATCCCCCACCAAAGCCAAAACCATCAGTAAGTTTCTAGGCTCGAACTACAAAGTCGAGTCTTCTTTTGGTCATGTTCGCGATCTTCCCAAAAGCAAGCTTGGCATCGATCCCGAAAATAACTTTGAGCCCCAATACATCATCCCAAGAAAAAACCAGAAACACGTTACCGCCCTTAGAAAACTAGCCGAAAAAGCCAAGGAAATCATCCTAGCCACTGACGAAGACCGTGAAGGGGAAGCTATTGCTTGGCACCTGATTCACGCCCTAAAACTTGAAGGCAGAGCCAAAGAATCCATTAAAAGAATTGTCTTCCACGAAATAACAAAAAGCGCCATCTTGAATGCCGTCAAAAACCCAAGAAGCATCGACTTAAACCTCATTAATGCCCAACAAGCGAGGAGGGTTCTCGATCGCCTAGTTGGCTACAAACTCTCTCCTTTTCTCTGGAAAAAGATCGCGCGAGGTCTTTCGGCCGGAAGGGTCCAATCAGTAGCTCTTAAACTAATCGCTGAACGAGAGGCGGAAATAAAGGAGTTTAAACCCGACGAATACTGGACCGTCACCGTCAATCTGGAAACCAAAAACAAACAACTGCTTGAAAGTAACCTCGTAAAAATCGGCGGGGAAACTGTTCAAAAACTCGGCATCAAAAACCAAACCGATGCTGAAAACATCAAATCCGATCTTGAGAAATCAAACTACGAAGTCACAAATGTTGAAAAAACCGAAAGCAACAAAAATCCTCTAGCCCCTTTTACCACAAGCACCCTCCAGCAAACCTCTTCGCGCTTCTACGGATTCTCAGCCAAAAAAACCATGTTCTTGGCCCAATCGCTCTACGAAAAGGGTCACATCACCTACATGCGCACCGACTCGACTAATCTTTCTAAAGAGTCGCAGGATGCGACTGCGACATGGCTCGCAGAAAATTTCGGCCAAAAATATACCGAGGGCCCTAAAAGCTATAAGAGTAAATCCAAGCTCGCCCAAGAAGCTCATGAAGCCATCCGACCAACGCATGTAAGTTTTTCGCCATCGGAATTTGGAGCCTCAAAAGGATCTCTCGAAAAGGACGAGCAAAAAACCTACGATCTTATCTGGCGGCGCTTTGTAGCTTCTCAAATGCCAGCCGCCAAAGTCGACGCCACAAAAATTGAAGTCTTGGCCGAAACCACAAACAAAAAATACACCCTCCAATCAAACGGGAGTGTCGTTAAATTTGACGGATTCCTCAAAGTCTGGCCGGCCAAACTTGAGGATAAAGAGCTGCCTGAAGTAAAAAACGGCGAAAATCTAAAATTAATTTCCGTAAACCCCATCCAACACTTTACCGAACCACCCCCCCGTTACAACGAGGCGAGTCTCATCAAAACTCTGGAAAAGTACGGTATCGGACGACCCTCAACTTACGCGCCAACCATTTCGGTGATCCAAGACAGAAATTATGTTGAAAAAATTCAAGGACGATTTCAGCCAACAGAAGTTGGCAACTTAGTCAACAAAGTTTTAACCGAAAATTTCCCAGAGATTGTCGATATCGATTTTACTGCCAAGATGGAAAATGAGCTCGATGAAATCGCGGAGGGTGGAAAAGTCTGGCAAGAAACCATCAGAGAATTTTATGATCCTTTTGCCAAAAATCTCGAAAAAAAATACGAAGAAGTTGCTAAATTCAAACCCGCCGAAGAAACAACCGACGAAGTCTGCGAAAAATGCGGAAAGCCAATGGTTATCAAGTTCGGCCGATTCGGAAAATTCATGGCCTGTTCTGGATTTCCAGAATGCAAAAACGCCAAGGCCACGAAAGAAAGTCCAAAATTAGTTGGGATGAAATGCCCTAAGTGCGCCGAGGGCGACGTCATCGAGCGTCGGGTCAATAAACGGGGCCGAGCCAGAGGTAAAATTTTCTGGGGCTGCAGCCGATATCCCGACTGCGACTATGCCTCCTGGACAAACCCAACCGAAAAAAAAGATAATCCCGAACAAAAGAAAGAAGAGTCGCCAGAAAATCCCGAAACCACAGACAAAGACGATGAAATCTCTAATTCCCCCGAAGATGAGGGCTAGTTAACCCTTAAAAAAGCCCAACCCAAAAGGTCTTGATCCTTGGGGATCACCTCCATATACTGTCAGTATGCCTGTTCTTGAACTCGCCCTAAGAAACCCGGAAAGCCTCATCGGCCGAGCCTATCGCTTCGCCGAAAATGCTCACCAAGGTCAACGCCGAGAAACCGGAGAGCCGTATTTAAGCCACCTCCTTGAAACAGCCGAGGTACTCGAACACTGGCACCTAGATGAAGAAACCGTAGCCGCGGGGCTTCTCCACGACGTTCTGAAATTAACGAAAGTTCGACTAGCCGAAATAAAAACTCAATTTGGCGACGAGGTGGCTTTCCTTGTCGACGGAGTCAACAAACTAGGGTTAATAAAGTACCGTGGCACCGAAGCCAAAATTGAAAACTTAAGGAAGATGATCTTGGCCATGAGCCAAGACCTAAGAATCGTTTTTGTGAAACTCGCCAATCGTCTTCACAACGTGAAAACCTTGAGCGTCCTACCGGCCGAAAAAAGAAAAATCATCGCCCAAGAAACCGACGAAATTTACGCTCCCCTCGCCTCACTTCTAGGCATGCAAAATTTAAGCGGTGAACTAAAGGACCTAAGCTTTCCCCATCTCTATCCAGAAAAATATGCTTGGCTTTCAAAAACTGTCCAAGATCGTTACGAAGACAGGGAAAAATATCTAAAGCAAGTCGAACCCATCCTCACCGAAGCCCTAATAAAAAACGGCATCAAGTCTTCAAGCATCGACTACCGCGCCAAACGCTATTCTAGCCTTTACTTCAAACTCTTGAATCACGAAATGGACCTCGACAAGATCTATGACTTGGTAGCTATGCGGGTTGTAGTGCCAGAAATTGAAGACTGCTACGAAGTCTTAGGCGTCGTCCACTCCCTGTGGTCACCCCTCCCCGGCCGGATCAAAGATTATATCGCCAATCCCAAATCCAATAGTTATCGCAGTCTTCACACGACTGTTTTGGGCCCGGAAAACAAATACCTAGAAATCCAAATCCGAACCAAAAAAATTCACGACGAAAACGAGAACGGTATTGCTTCCCATTGGCTCTATGAAAAAACCCGGTCGGGAAAAGAAGATGGTGAAAAAAAGTCTTTAAAGAAAATCTTGAAAGATGTGCTTCTTGTGAAACAGCTTCGTCGATGGCAAGAATTTAGAGGCAACCCCATTTCTAGCCGTGACGATTTCATCAAGACCATGAAATTTGATTTCTTCAACGATCGCATCTTCGTCATCACTCCCAAGGGAGACGTCATCGATCTACCCAAAGGATCCACTCCCGTCGATTTTGCCTACAAAATCCACACCGAAGTCGGCAATAGCTGCACCAAGGCCAAAATTAACGGTCAAGCTAAAGCCCTGAACGTCGAGCTCGCCTCCGGCGACGTGGTTAAAATTGCCACTCAAAAAGGCCGGAAACCCGAAGCTGAGTGGCTCGCTTTTGTTAAAACCCCGAACGCCAAAGAAAATATCCGAAATACCCTGAAAAGTAAGGACAAAAACCTAATCTCTCGATTCTTCTAATTCGAACCGTCAAGCTTACTTACAATTCCCTTTAATTCTTCTTCAGAAAAAAAAGTGATTGTAATCTTACCGCTACCGGAAGGATTCTTCGTCTCGATCGTAACCGGCGCTCCAAGCTTAGAGGTGAGCTCTTCTTGCATAATTTTCATCTCTGGAGGCAGACCAGCTGCGCCCTGGAGGGTGCTGGCCCCGTGAACAATTCGTGGTTTTACCCGCTCCTTAAGCTCCCTAGTTGTTAGACGATTCAGTAAAAGATCGTCAAACAGTTTTTTTTGCGCCGCCGGATCAGAAACAGCCAAGAGCAACCGGCCGTGCGTTTCAGTGATCTCCCCCTTCGATAAAGCCGCTTGAATATAAACCGGCAGATCAAGCAAACGCACACTATTTGCTATCGCCTCCCGACTCTTACCTAGTCGGGTTGCAATCTCCCTCTGTGTCAGTCCAAATTCATCCTGAAGCCGAGAGAAAGCTCGAGCAGTTTCAACCGGGTTCAAATCTTCTCTTTGCAGGTTTTCGACAATCGCCATCGTCAACCTCTCACGTTCAAAATCAACCCGCCTCACAATTGCCGGCACGCGTTCCAAACCCAACAACTTCGACGCCAAAAGCCGCCTCTCTCCAGCAATCAAAACATACTCGACATCGGTTCCCGTCGGAGTTTCCTTTTCGACTTTCGTAACCACTAATGGTTGCAAAATTCCCACCTCTCTTATCGAAGCCGCCAAATCCCTTAAAGCCGCCTCGTCAAAATCTTTGCGAGGCTGATGGGGGTTAGGTTTTATCTTTTCAATTTCGATCTGAAAAATCGCCGTTCCAGATCTTTTCGCCGAGGTTTTTTCTTCACCGTCTTTAGAACTTAAAGGTTTCGAAAAGCCCAAGCCGCTCGGATTAGTTTCCCCGCCAAAGTTAGTCCCACCGAGAACTGGGCGACCAGAATTATCTACCGGTGGAACACCCGGCGCTTGATCATCGCTCCCCCCATTTCTCTGGTTGGGTGGTATTAAAGATTCCAATCCTTTACCAAGCATTTTTTATTTATTACTTTCTAATTCGTACCTAGTTAGTAATTGGTCGCTAGATTACATTGAAATTGCCAAAATCCTTACTTATTAAACCATGTTCGGGCACCCGATCAAAAGACTGTTCCTGAGCAATAAGCTCTTCCGCTAGGTTCTTGTAAGCAATCGCCCCAATTGAATCCGGCTTGTAAAGTATGATGGGTTTTGAAAAACTGGGTGCTTCGGCAAGCGCTACCGACCTTGGTATCTCTGTTTTAAAAACCAAATAAGGAAAGTTCCGGCGTAAATTCTTCGACACCTCCCGGCTCAACTTTTCATTCTTGTTGTACATCGTGACAAGCGCCCCAGCCACCGACAAGCTGTGCCGCAAATTAACCCGGATAAGCTCAACGGTTTCGAGCAACTGCCCTAAACCCTCTAAGCTATAATATTCGGCTTGAACCGGAATCAACACCTCATCAGAGGCAACCAGTCCATTTACCGTAAGTAGGCTAAGCGAAGGAGGGAGATCAATCAAAACATAATCGTACTCATGCCGAATCCGGTTCAAAAACTTCCTCAAAAAATATTCCCGTTCTGGCAAATTTACAAACTCCACCAAAGCTCCCGCCAAATGGGGCGCCGCCGGTGTAAAGTGAAAATTAAAAAGCATCGTTGGCCTCACGATGTGTTCGGGCGGCGCCGCATTAATAATGCCGTGGTAAATACTTAAGTCGGTCGCGGCGGGATTCAGGCCTAAAGCCGAACTCGCGTTCGCCTGGGGATCAAAATCCACCAAGAGCACCCTCCTGCCCAAAGCCGCCAAGTAAGCGCCCAAATTAACCGACGTGGTCGTCTTACCCACTCCGCCTTTTTGATTGCAAATCGAAATCACTCGCGCCATAAATATCCTCGAATTCTAAGGCTTTTCGTTGATTTTGGCAACGAAATCCATTAAGATTCTCTTACAAATTCATCGCCCGGGTGGCGGAATGGCAGACGCGCACGACTCAAAATCGTGTGAGGAAACTCGTGAGAGTTCGACTCTCTCCCCGGGCACATAAACAAAAACACCCAACTTTCGTTGAGTTTTTTTGTTTATGTGTTTTGAGTCGAACGAAGGGTGGGTCGGAGGGAGAGCCACCGGGTTCCCTCCGTGTCGGAAATTATTCAAAACCGAGGGTTTTGAAAACGCAGCCCGAAGGGCGAGTAGTGAGATTCCCGCCCCGGGCACCAGAAAGGAAAAGTGACGGACAACAAAAAACCCGCCCTCATTCATTTAGAACTTAGACGGGTTTAACTTCAGACCCTTTCTTCTTTGGCAAGATAAAACTAGTGCTAGCCGCCAAAAAAAGAATCACATCTCCCTTTTCTACCCTGCTACCGTTTAAAACCTGGAAGCTAAGTATGTAGCCGTTACTGGGAACGGTCACATGGTAACCAAACTTCTCGCGGGTAAATCTGTGTTCCACAACGATAGCGGCAAGACTTTTCTGAACTATGTAGTCTCCAATTTGAAGTGGCCTTTGCGATCTCCACTTTGATCTTTTTTGATCTGAAGCACCACCCAAATCTTCCCCAGTCTCGGTAGTAGCAAATCGAAGATATCCAGCCACTTCCGTCGTAATCGGGATGAGCTCGTATACTCCCTCTTTCCCCAAAAACACCATCGGGAGATAGCGGGGCATCCTGAATTCAGATTCGGGCCAACGTGGCAACTTCAAAACTATCTGCTGATCAAAAATATCTGGCAAAACAACTTCGGGAATCTTCACCGCTTCAACTTTGGGGGAACTCGCCAAAAGAGGCTGGCTCCCTGGTCGGAGAACGATTCTCGTCTTAAGGGGCCAGCCATGAAAATAACTTTCTTCAAAAAGCTCGACGCCTGGCAAATCCCTAAAAGCCTCGAGTCTTCGTCTGATAAAAATAAACGAGCTGTTACCCCAAAACCACCACGCGAAGAAACCCACTCCGAACATTGCAAGAACAACCGTAAGGTATCCCACGTTAGCACCACCTCCATTCTCTTTGATTTTTTAAGAAACCGGTATGAGCATATAGCTGGCCAGACCTGTTGTCAAACTGAAAAATTTCCTCTAAAATGGCCGCGAGTACCCAAGCCGAACGGAGGGGGTAAATGTCAAACCGAGATGGAGAGCATCTTAAAAAATTTGAAGTTTGGTTGTCATACCTGGTTTTATCAATTGCCAGTCTCTTATCTTTTCTATACTTCCGACTCCTGAACCGCACGAAAATCGTCGGCCGAAAAAACATCCCCCGCCAGAGTCAGAACATTCTCCTCGTCTCAAACCATCGTAGCCTCCACGACTCGTTGATCATCGGTGTCGCTGGTTACTTTCCAGAAATTCTGATCTATCCCAGTCAAGCTCCGTATAACCTGGCAGCCAAGGAGAACTTCTTCAAGAGCTGGATCGTTGGTTTTATTCTGAAACTCTGCCGAACAATCCCCGTCGAAAGAAAGAAATTCAGCCGCGGATTTCTTTTCTCCGTCATCTCTCTCCTTAAAAGAGGCAACGTCTGCATCTTCTATCAAGCCACGAGAAGTTTCGACATCGCGGAAGCCAAAGGGGGCGCTTCTTTTATAATCAGCAAAAGCAACCCTCGACCAGTTGTGGTGCCAATCTATCTCGAGGGCACTGAAAAACTTTTCGGAGGTGGCCCAGGCCTAAAACCAAAGCTATCAAGCTACCTCCCCCGCTTTCCATGGTTTGGAAGGAAAATTACAGTAGCCTTTGGTGAGCCTATCAACTTCGAAAACATCCTGGAAGATGAGGGAAACCCCAATCCAAACGATAGAATCTCTGAACTAATTGTTGAAAAAATAAGCTCTCTAGCCTCTAACCTCCACTCAAGCACAAAGAACCCCATCCCCGTCTAAAGCGGGGATTTTTATTTATAGACGATCGAGGGATAGGAGACGCTGAACACACCTTCAAGAAACGCCAAAAATGCTAACCCGAATAGTCGCTGCTCCTCACATCTTAAGGCGGCCAAATTCGAACCCTCTCGCCCTTGAGCAAAAAGTGAACTAGGAAGGCCGTTCCCGTTCCAAGAACTACACCTCCTAAAATATCAAACGGCCAATGCACCCCAACAAAAATTCTGGCGATACTACTAATAATCGCGAAAGCCAAAAACCACCCACCCCAACTTCGATTAAATAAAAAAACAATAATCGTAATCGCAAAAAGAGTGGTGACATGTCCGGACGGGAAAGCGCGTCCCGAAGCCGAGATTAAAGGTTCAAATCCATAAAACTCAAAAGGCCTCAGTTTGTGATAAAAGAATTTTATGAACTCAACTACTACTCCCCGAGCCAAAAGACAAGCTAGCGTCAGCTCCAAAAACAGGAAAATCCTCTTCTGCCAGTTCTTCTGGAGCAAAACAAAAATAATAGAGAAAAAAATCAAGACATACAAAACCCCGTCCGCCAAAAAAATTCCGACTGTATCGAGAAAAAAACTTTTCTGCGCAAACTGAAAAATCGCCTGGAAAAACCTCTCATCAAAACCACTCATTGCTATTTTAGATAATTTTACCGGAAATTACCGTCCAACGAAAGGCAGGAGAGCCATAAACCTGGCTCGTTTTATCGCTTGAGCTAAAATTCTCTGGTGCTTAGCGCAAACCCCGGTATGCTGGGGGTCAATAATTTTAGCTTGACCCGAAACAAACCTCCGGAGAAGTTCAACTTCCTTATAGTCTATCTGTCTTAGGTTTTGAGAACAAAAAAAGCACTGTGTCATGTTTCGATTTAGTTATTTCCCAAACTTAAACTTATTAGTATATTCGCAAAACATTAGTAATTAGTAATATGTTATATCTTCTTAACCTGAAGCGAGTCGAGCTCAACCGCCGTATCCCGACCAAAAATTGGAACCATCACTTTAACATGCCCACGCTCCTCGTCAACCTCGGCCACTTTACCGTCATAATCCTTAAACGGCCCGTCTGTAATCTTGACCAAATCTCCAACTCTAAAATCAATATTGAATTTGCTCTCATCGCTCCCCATCCTCACCAAAAGTGAATCTACCTCCTCCTTCGAAAGCGGAGTGGGCTTGGTACTGTCCGGCCCGACAAACCCAGTTACCCGGGGAGTGTTTCTCACCACATACCAAGACTCACCATTCAAAATCATCTCAATCAAAACGTAGCCGGGGTAAATCTTTTCCTCAATCGTTTGTCGCTTCCCGCTCTTAACCTTCACTTTTTTCTCCGTCGGAACAATGACCTTAAAAATCCTATCCTCCATTCCGAGCATTTCCACGCGCTGTTTCAAATACCGAGCCACCGCCTCTTCGTATCCGGAATAGGTGTGAACCGCAAACCATTGTCGGACTCCAGTTTCTTCTTGTTGGTGGGTTGTCATAAATATTTACGAGCCTAACACAAACGCCTTTAATAAGTACGCAAAAAAAGTGTCAAAAACACCCAAAAAAAACGCCAGTCCCAAAGAAATCCCGATGACGACCGTGGTTAGCCTAACCGCCTCTTTCCTGGTGGGCCAGTTTATATGTTTTAGCTCTACCCGAGCTTCCTGAAAAAATACTATTAATTTTTGGAACATTTTCTTTAAAAGTTTAACCTGAAAGAGTATCCTAATACAAAAGTTGTTAAACGTCAAGATTCTTAACCGAGAGCGCGTGAAGCTCGATAAACTTACGCCGCGGCTGAACCTCATCTCCCATCAAAATATCAAAAAGACGATCGGCCTCTTCGGCGTCATCAATTTCCACCTGCCGTAAAGTTCGATTCTCCGGATTCATAGTTGTTTCCCAAAGTTGCTCCGGATTCATCTCTCCTAACCCCTTATACCTTTGAATTCCAACTCCCTTCACCCCGCCCCCTTGAACCTCCAAGCTAGCCTCCCCGGTCGCTTGTCCATCCTCTTCTTTATCGTCTTTAGTCTCTTTCTTGGTAGATTTCATAGCTTTATTTTTCTGAATTTCAGCCACGATTTTCTCTTTTTCCTGATCCGAATAGGCATACCTCACCTCCTTACCACTTTGAACTCGATAGAGTGGCGGTTGGGCAATGTAAAGATAGCCCGAACTTACCACTTCTTTGAAATACCGGTAAAACAAAGTGAGTAGGAGCGTCCGGATGTGAGCGCCGTCCACGTCCGCGTCCGTCATAATAATCACTTTGTGGTATCTTATTTTTGAAATATCAAACTCCTCGGCAATTGCCGTTCCAATCGCCATCACAAGCGACCGGATCTCTTGATTCGAAAGCATCTTATCCAGTCTGGTTTTCTCCACATTCAAAATCTTTCCTTTGAGTGGCAAAATCGCCTGGGTGCGTCTGTCTCGTCCCGACTTAGCGCTCCCACCGGCGCTATCCCCCTCAACGAGAAATAGCTCCGACTCTTCCGGCTTTCTCGAACTGCAATCGGAAAGCTTGCCAGGCAGAGTGAGACCGTCAAGCACCCCTTTTCTTAAAACCGTATCCCGCGCCGCCTTCGCCGCCTTTCTCGCCTTCGCCGCCAAGAGTACCTTCTCAATAATTCGCCTGGCTTCAGCCGGTCGTTTCTCTAAAAATTCCTTGAGCGATTCGTTCACGACCGCCTCAACCGCCGTTCTCGCCTCAGGGTTTCCAAGCCTTGCTTTTGTCTGGCCCTCAAACTGCGGCTCCCTAAGTTTCACTGAAACTACCACCACCAACCCCTCCCGCACATCATCACTCGTCAAATTCTCATCCTTTTCTTTCAGATAACTCTCGCCTCGAGCATGCGCGTTTAAAGACCGCGTCAGAGCCGAACGAAATCCGGTCAGGTGCATCCCACCGTCAGGCGTATAAATATTGTTGGCAAAACTAAGCTCCTTAACCTCCATATCATCAATAAAAGTAAACGCCACCTCCACGTTCATTCCCTCCTGATCCTTACTTACATAAAAAATTTCTTCCTGAAGTGATTTTTCGTTGCGAATCAAATGATTCACAAACGACTTCAAGCCGCCGTCAAAGTAAAAACCGTGAAGCTGAGGAACTTTTTCTCGGCGATCCAAGAAATTAACCCGCACGCCCTTGGTTAAATAAGTCTGCTGTCTCAAATGTTCCGCAATCTTTTTAGGATTAAATTCCAAAGTCAAAAAAATCTTCGGATCTGGCGAAAAAGTCACCTTCGTGCCTGTCTGCTTACACACCCCCACCTTTTTCACTTTCCCCTTCGGTTCTCCTCGCTCGTATTCCTGGGAATACAAAGCCCCCTCTCGACAAACTTCGGCCTTCAACCATTCCGAAAGGGCGTTTACAACCGACACGCCCACGCCGTGCAAACCACCCGAAACCTTATACGATTCTCCGCCAAACTTTCCTCCGGCGTGAAGCGTGGTCATCACTGTCTCGAGAGCAGATTTCTTAGTCTGTTTGTGAGTTTCAACGGGAATCCCTCTGCCGTCATCAGTCACGCTCACCTTATTTCCGGGCAAAAGCTCAACCGTCACATTTTTAGCAAAACCCGCCATCGCCTCGTCGATAGAATTATCCACCACCTCCCAGATCAGATGGTGAAGTCCGTCCACTCCGGTCGAACCGATATACATTCCCGGTCGCTTTCTAACCGGTTCCAGGCCCTCTAAAACGTAAATATCCTCCGCGCTATAGGAGTTTTTGGTCACCTTATTGTTATCCGTTTCTTTTGCCTCTAACTTTTTATCTTCTTTTTTATCTTTTGCCATAAAGTTAAGCCCCTAAACCAACTAAAATCTAAGTGTTCGTAAGAGCTGCCCCACATAAAAAGCCGCTCAGACGGCCCACCCATTTTACCACAAAAACCAAAGCCAAACCAGCCAGAATCTAGTTGTCCAGCGGCTCTATTAGTGACTTTATAAGAACATCCCACGCCCCATCTTCGGCCAATCTTTTAACTGAATCCAGATCCGACAGTATGACGGGATCCGAATTAATCTGCTTCAGCCGTTCGGCGATTCGAACCACTCTCACCTTATCCCTAGCCGGTACGTAAACCGAAAGCATCTGCTTATAAATTATCTCCATATTGTAGTAATCAACACCTATCCATCCCTGACTTACCGTGCCAATATCCAACGCCATGTGATTTACAAAACCAATATCCAGCGCCTTGCCAAACTCCACCTCAACCTCCTCCCAATTATCTTGACCGTGAATTGCCAGCTCTAGTCCTAAATTATAATGAGCCCTAGCCACGTTAGGACTCAAAGCCACCACTCCCCTCATCAAACCGACCGCCTCGTCAGATCGGCCTTGGCCAGCTAAAGAATAGGCCAGCAAATAATAAATGTCCTGACGTCTAGGGGCCAACTTCAGAGCCTCCCGAAGATAAAATTCTGACTTTTTTAAAAAAACCGGATCATCCTTTCCCTTTATATTGTAGGCTTCCCCCAAAAAAATATAATATCTGGGATCATAACTGGGCTCTTTCTCGATCAGATCTTCCATCGCCTGAACCGCTTTATCGGCCACAGGTTTCGACTCTGGCTTTCGTAAATCGCTTGCCACGACTGCCTCAAGAAATTGAAATCGTATGGCGCTCTGAAAATAGTTATATGGCTCCAGAAAGCTCTTGGACTTCAAAGCTATTTCTTCGCTAGACTTAGTCGCTAACGCTCCGCGAAAAGCAAGCGCCTGTCGATAAGGCACGAAAGCGTAGAAATATAAATTAAAAAAGATAATCAAAACAATTAAAATCCCGAGAACATTCAAGGCGTGAAACCAGGGAGGGTTTGGGGGGGACAAATCAAGGTTTCGATTCTCGAAATCACGGTCCTTTGTTAAAAACAAAATAAAGCCAACGGTGCTAAAAAACATTAGGTGGCCAACGGGTGTATCAAAGAGAAAAATGTTTTGAACAAAGTGAGCTAGAGTTGTAGCTGCCAAAACCAAAAGTGCCAGACCCCCACTATCTCCACGTTTGTCCTGACTCATCAGGCCCTTTTGAGCTCCATCACGATCTGCGGCGACTTTTCTAAAAATCACAAAAAATACGGTAAAAAAAACCATAAGATAAGCTAGAACGCCGAACGCTCCTTGAGTCACTGCCATTTCAGCCAACTTATTATGGGCTCTATCAAACCACGTTTCCTCATATTGAGCATAAGTTGGGTTATAGTGCTTGTTATAGGCAACATTATAGTTCTCTAAACCCCATCCCAAAATCGGCCTCTCCTTAAACGCGGCAAAGCTCGAACCCAAAGCGATCAAGCGAGTCTTGGCCGAGGAATCATCTAAACTCACTGTAGCCAATCTATCCAGTCCGGGTATCGATTGCCATATAACAGCTTTTCTGCTGGCAACAAAAATAAAAGTAAAAAGTAAAATCGAGGCCAGGATAATAATTCCGACCCTCTTAAGCTTCGCCGATCGATTCTTAAAACAAAAAGCCAGAACAAAAAACACTAAACCCGAAACGACGCCCAAAATGACTCCCCTCACATTAGCTACGAAAATTGTTATAAGTGAAAGGGTCGCCACCGTCATCCCAAAAAATCGCCAAAAACTTCCCCGCCTCGCCCAGAACGCGGTCATCGTTGCTATCGCCAAAATAAAAACAAGGTAGCTCGCCAAATAAGCCGGATTATCAAAGGAAGAGCCGGGTCTTGTACTAGCTTTTAAAAAAAATGGAAATATTTCCGATCCGAAAAATTGCATCCAAGCGAAAAAAATCACAATCGCTGCCACTACGACCGAAACTTTGAAAAACTTTTGCCAGTCATCTCTCAAGAAAAGCAAAGTCGTCAAAACGAAAAAAATCAAATAGTGCGAAAGGCTGTAAAATCCGTCTCCCCTCTCTGGCATGCTCCAAAATGCTTTGAATTGGTTGTAAGCAAAGAAGGTGCTAATCGTAATCGACGAAAACAAAACCAAAACCGCCACAAAAAGTGGGTGCTTTAAGGTTTTCAAAAAATTAAAACCAGCGCCGGATATTAAACTCCTCAAATTCCACTTATTAAAAAAGCCGTAGAGGATAAAAGCCGCCAAAGCCACTTCTATTACCGCGTTCAAAAAAATTACCTTGCTCGAGTTATAAGGGAAGGGGAGGACTGAAAACACGACCAGCGGCGAGAGAGCCGTCGAAAATAGAATGTACTTTATAAACGCCAAATGTGAGTTCATACTCAAAATCATTTTTGATTATAGCGAATCTATCCTAGTTAATCTAACGCAAGCTCAACCAAAAAGAGCCCCCGAAGGGGCCCTTTTTGTCTTGAGTTTCACAAGGAAAAACTCTAGTTCGTAAGCTGCCACACGGAAGAGACTGGGAGTTCAGTGAGGAATCCACTATGCCAGTCCGTGGTCGATTCGCTATGACTAATGTCAGCGAAGTCAGACCAGGCAAAGGCTGGATTGCCATCTGGAGCTGTAGTCGCGCCCAAAACAGTCGTGATCGAGGCATTATTGCCAGCTGCTGTCGTTTCAGGAACGCTAAGCGAAACAGCTACCTTTGCGTTCGGAGAAGCCGAAAGAGTGTTAAACGTGAGTCTCACGTCAAAGACGTTCGAGCTGTTAATGCCGATTTCTTCGGCCGCGCCCAAAGTTACAGTCACGTAACCAGTAGCGCCTCCGAGTATAGCCGCTGTACCAGTTGAAGCCGTGCCACTACCGCTCACAACTGTTGCGAGGGTAAGAGCAGCCGACGCATCTTTCGTGTTGTTGTAAACCGTCACGTTAGAAGTCGTTACTGCTGTCATCGTAGCGCCAGTCGGCTCAACCTTCAAGCTGAAAGTCTTAAACGCCACCGGAGTCGCTCCGGCCGCTACTCGGAATCGAGCTACCACCGGATTGGTCGACATCAAAGTCGAAGGAGGTGCCTCCCAAGTCACTGTTGGTCTGCCACGAACAACGATCTTTTGAGTGCTGGTGGCCGCCGTGATCGTTGTATCAAGCGCGGTTGAACCAACTGCCTCAAAACCGCTGGCCATAACAGCCGTGTAAAGCGAAGCGCCGGAATCAGCCCCGTTATCGGAGTTAATGTCAATTCCGGAAACTACTCCTTTGACCACCAGGATCCTCTCTTCGTTTTTACCGAGAGCCCATCCTAGGTTATCAACCAAAGCGATACCAGAGGAAGCGCCTGAACCAATGATTGAGTAACCACTTGAGTTACCAATCGCCGCCCCGGTTGCTCCATCATAAAGCTTAACAACCGAAACTTCGTCGCTCACAGCCGTGGACGTAGCCGTTGCGCTGTCCGCAGTCGGTGTCACCAAGATGCTAAGTTTATTAACTGTCATAGCCTCATTGGCCGAGGTAAACCTAAATTTACCCAAAACTTCGGTCGCACCAGCAATTACCAGCCTGGCTTTAGATTCGCCATCTTGAGTTGCCATAGCCACCGTCACATCACCAGAAGCCAAGGTTGTAACCGCTGCGGTCGCTCCGGAGTTAGCCGTGCTACCAGTTATGGTTACAGAGTTAGACTGTGAGTCAATCGCGGAAATATCCGTGGTTGCGGCAAGATAGACAAAGTGAACCGCTTGAGCGGTAGCCGCCGCGGAGATATTTCCTTTGACCGTAAAGGTCTTAGTCTCACCCTTCTTAATGGTGTAGTTTAGGTTAGAGAACGTCGCAGTTCCCGGCAATGCTGAACCCGTCAAACTCTTCGAATCAGAGATCTTGGTTGCGCCATCATAAAGCGCCAGGCTCTGAAGATCAGAGGTGATGGTTGTAATCGAACTAGTCGCGCCAGTCGTTGAAGCGCTAATCTTAAGCGAAGTGATCTTTATATCATCATTCGTCGCCCTAAGACTGAAACCAACAAAAGGCACGTTAGTCGCCCCCTTCACGAAGGAGTCAGATGCGGGAGCACCAGACAACTGAACTTCAAGGCCAGGGGCAATCGTAGTCTGGGTATTGCCGGTAATCTGACCACTTGGGACAATCGTGCTCGTCGCTGCGTTCGTATTGTTATCCAAGTTGCGGATGTCACCCGACTGCCAAGCTAAAATGGCCGCCTGAATGGTGCTGGTTGTGCCATTGTCGGCATCAACATCTACCGTCACCTTAAACCTCTTCGACTGACCAGCCGAGAAATTAATAACATCGGTCACGGTAACATTCGTAGAAGTAGTGATATCGGTTGCGCTTGAGATCACGCTGTTGTTAGTGGTATCCCAAAGCTTGAAGTCGTTGAAACCCATGCCCGATACCAAGTTGGTAGTCGAAGCATTAAGTCTCAAGTTCTTGATTTCGATGTTGTTGGCTGACGCTATGGTGAAGTCAAAAATAGTTTGATCTTGACCACGGAGCGGAATATTGCCAACGATCGGACCGTTGAACGAAACGGTAATGTCACCTCCCTGAACTGTGAGCGAGGTACTTTCACCAGTCGTGTCTATACCGGTAATGTCCGGCAACACTGGGTACCCGTAGGTAGCACCCCTTGCCAACACATCAGCTTTGCTGTCCAGGTAAAAGATGATGGTATCGTCTGCCCTGGTTGAACCAGCAATATCACCGTGAAGAACAAAGGCTCTGTTTTGACCCTTCTCAATCTTGAAAGGCGAGTTGAAAATAAGGGTTACAAGATCTTTCGCTCCGATTGATGCGGCAGTCGCCACAGTCACACCATTCTGTTTCAATACGAAATTCGAGAGATTCGTGTTAGTGATAGTCCCACCCTCGGTGAAAGAGATTCGGTCAACCCAAATATCTTCTGTCGAACTTGCAGTGATAAGGACTTCGACTAACGGGGCTTCTTTCTGGCCAATCTTTGGATTAGCCGGCGAATTCTGATCGTTTACTGTAAGACCGCCAGCCGCTTGGCCAGCAATCGCCATTTCACTACCAGTAACAACTCCGGAAGGAGTTGGCGTACCGGTTGAGCCGACGAGCGTGAAGCCATCTCTATTGCCAGTCGTCGCTCCACCCGATAAGTCTGCCACCAACGTAAAGGTTCGAGAACCCGAAACCGCTAAAGCTAGGTTAACAAAAGTAACCTCATGGGTTGTTGAGTTAACTGACTTGCCGTTCGTGAGCCTCGTTGCCCCCTCGTATAGGTAAACACCAGCAGACGCAAAATCGCCTGTTGCACCCACTCCGACCCTCTTGAATGTAAGAGAATCCAAAGTGCCGCTACCGCTGACGTTAAACTTCAAGAAAGAAACGCCTGTCGCTCCTTTCGGGAGAGAAACACCACTCGGACTGTCCGAAGCCAAAGTTATCACCAATCCCGTCCCCGGAATAACTGGGGGTTGGCCAATTGGAGGAGTAACCACGCCAATGGAATTTACAAACGCTCGAGTCTTTGGACCAAAATAACCCACCGATGGGGTGATCCCTTTGGCGGCTTGATATTTAGCCAAAGCTGCTTGCGTTCTAGCTCCAAAATAGGTCGTTTCACTTCCAGGCGCACCAGCGCCCGAAGCGGACACTGGAAAACCGCTACTGTTTAGCCACTGTTGGAGGGCCTTAACATCGTCGCCAGTCGAACCCAAGGTGAGGTCTCGGGTAAACGTTGTGGCAACCGGTGCTGGAGAACCGCCTTGAGCAGCCAACTGAAGCTGTAGGGCTTTAACTTGCTCCAAGAGAAGATTAATCTGCGCTTGAAGATCTAAGCCTTGAGCTTGAGCAACCGGAACAAACATAGCAACACCAGAGAGCCACACACCTGTGGCTACCGCTAGCGTTACTGTAGAAAACTTACTAATTTTACTCATTTAACTAATTTTTTAATCGACTTGTATTTTTAACTAAATTTATCGACCAGATAAATTTCTGAATTTAAACTTAAATCTCGACCTTTTTAAGTTTTTCTCGGGAAAGTCGTTCTCCTCGCATTTCGACCCACCGCTAATCTAAGTGAGGATTAGTTGCGGAGCAAGCGTAGGTTCACGACCCTTTAAAATCTAAATAAAAAAACCTCGCCGTTCTGGCGAGACTAAATTTCTAATACACCCAAGTTTATTAGTGCTCCAAGTTTTCAGTGATCTTTGGCTTACTAAATTAAGAACCACCAAAGAAAACCGGGCAAAAACGCCCTCAACCTTCCGCCAGAGGCGGATCCTCCTCCGGAGGAAAAACCTGAAACTCTGAAACCTAAGTTTTTTAGAATTCAGCCTCACTCGTCCCCTGCTAGCAGACGAGTCGCGCAAAAGCGCGACCTGAACCTTAAAACCTAACCTATCAATCCTACCCCAGCCAATGAAGAATGCCTATGTGGAAAACCACAAAAACGGGCTGGATCAGTCATTAGAACGAAAGGTGAGACCAATGGTTACACCTCCCGTATTTCATTAACCTCGCCAAGAGGTCGTTTAACTCTATAAAAACTAGCCGGACCGCCACTGCCGATTCTTTCAACCAGATCTTGTTCAATTAAGCGTTGGAGATCATATCGCAATGTCCTTTCACTTGTATCTACAAAAGCCTCCTCTATGTCTCTTAACCGGCAATAACCTCGTTGCCGAATCCGATCAAGAATTGCCGATTGCCGAATTTCCGGATTAGCTTTTGTTCTTTGATCAATGGGTTCAGAGGCGATTGCCGAATCAATTTTATGCGCCTCGTGAGCTACATGAGCCTCAGGTTGCAAATCGATTGGCGGAGATACAAAGGCATCCTGATAATCAACCGCTGACATATCCTCTGGGTCAGAAACATCGCCCCCAAAAAAATCGACGACTTCACCTGACTTAAAAATCTCATCCAAATCTACATCAGACGACGTTGCCGAATTACCCAAATCACCAAAACTAGTTGTTAGGGCATAGGTTTCACGCTGAATAATATCAAAGTTCCTTTGACTCAAAGCCCCAACCTCATTGGCCAACCTTAGGGTGTAATCAAGAGATGTTAGAACCGATTTCGCCTCTGAAAAATCACCCGACACCACCGTATCCATTAGCTCTAAAGAATAGCTCTCCAAATAAGTCGAAAAAGCCCCGGGCATACTCCGCGAGAGCCTCATTAGAGCATAGCTAATATGAAAAGCCTTGATTCTTACTGCCTGATTTAAATTATCCACAAGTGGCAGTATAGAAACAATTCGGCAATTTTGCAAACTCGAGTCAAAACCAAAAGGCGCAAAGCTTACGCCCTACCTGTTCTGAAGAAATTTCTCTGCCTCTTTTAGACTATCTAATGTGCCGCAATCAAGTCGTCGTCCGGTAAACTCCCAGCCGTAAACCTTGCCTTTCACGATCAGCTCTACCTGGAGCGCGAGTGCAATCGGCAAAGCATCTGTCCCGGCGACCGGCAATGAATTCACAATTTTAATCAAATTTCTCATGATCGTCGGTCCCAACACGTACCCACCCACAATCGTGAGGTTAGACGGAGCAACGCTCAACTTGGGTTTTTCAATGATGTCAAAAACTCTAAAAATATTGCCTTTGGGCAAACTTGCGTAAGTTTTTGCCACCTTCCGAACCCCAACTACTCCGTACCTAGAAACCCTCTGCTTTGGTACCCGCTCGAGGAGTAAAACCGAGGATTTATATCTATCGTAAATATTAATAAGCGAGACCAAGACCGGCGGATCGCTCACTATCAAATCATCACAAAATCGAACTGCAAAAGGCTCATTTCCGATAACGTCTGCCGCCTGAACCACCGCGTGACCATTTCCCACCGGTCGATCCTGAAACCGAATATGGAACCTCGTATCCGGAAACTTGCCCCTGTGCTCTTTGATGTATTTTCTAAACTGGCCTAAATGCTGGGGACTAATCACTAAAACCACATCTCGAATCCCACTGGCTTGAGCCTCGTAAAGGACGTACTCTAAAAGCGGTCCACCGTTGAGCGGCACAAGTGCCTTCGGCTTTCGTAAGGTAAGAGGACGTAACCGCTTCCCCGCCCCGGCGACCGGCAAAATAAGCTTTCTAACTCTCATAGAATAGGATTACAGAAAATTTTATCGCAAAACCCAAGGACTTTCCATCCCCACATTATTCCCCAACCCATGATCCATGATCCATGCTCCATGATTCTCCGCCCACTGGCCGAAGGGCAGTCCACCTCTGGTGGAAGGCGGATCCGCCTCCGGCGGAATGTTTCACACCCCCTCCCCCTTGTCTTGTCCTCTATTTTCTACTTTCTGTTTTCTATCACTAAAGATCCCATTGGCTACTCGTGAAAATAAACACAAGAAACACAAAAAGAATCGAGAAATACAAAAGCCATTGCCTCCCCTTCACCTCTCCGGAAAGATTAATTAAAACCAACCTCGACATAAGCATCGCTGTCAGGAAAACCAGGGAAATCTTATAAAAATAACTAATCGGTAAAAGTAAAGTTACGAGCACCACCTGAAACTCAAAAAAAGCGAAGAGACCCAAACTTAAAAAATCCCTTACCCCGTCAACTCGGGCGTTTTCTGGGCGGCTGTATTTGTAAAAACCAGAAAAGAGCCAATACAAAGCCATAGAAACTAGTAGTAAAAAAACTGGTAAATACCAGTCAGCCCATCCCAAAAAACCGTTAACAAACTTAAAAAGCATGATGAAGACCAAAAGCAACACTAGAGTCTCGTAAGCATCTTTCCTTTCGACAAAAATCAGGTCTTTAATCCCTAAGGTCAAATAGAAAATCGAGGCCAGAAATACCGCCATAAAAAAATTCTGCGGAATAGCATAACCTAAGATGAGGGTTAGGAAAAATGGAAATAAGAGAGGTAGGGGTTTAAAAAGCGGCACAAAGTAAAAATATATGGCTAAAACAAAAAACAACCAGTAAGGCAAAAAAAGCCAGGCTAAACCAAAAACCAGGGTCTTAACGACTAAAGACCAATGAGTTTGCCTTAAAATTAACTTTAACTTTTCCACCATCCTTTAATTCCCCTCGAATGATCTGGTCCGCAAGCCTATCCAAAATCAACTTCTGAATCAACCGTTTCAACGGCCGCGCTCCAAACTCTGGACTAAAACCCTCCTTCGCCAGGTGCCCTCGAGCCGAGGCGTCAATGGCAATCTGGATTTTATGTGCTGATAATCTCTTCTCGATTGCTTGAAGTTGAATGTCAACAATTCTCTCGATGTCCGTTAGCTTGAGAGGTTTAAAAACAATAATCTCATCCACCCGGTTCAAAAACTCCGGCCGAAAACTTTCCCGCAAAGACTCCATCACCCTCTCCCTATAATCGTCGTGAGCCCTCACCTCCTTCGCTTCCTTATCATCCGATCCAAACCCAAGGTTCGAGATTTCCTTAAAGTACTGACTTCCGGCATTCGAGGTCATCACGATGATAGAATTCCGGAAATTGACCTGTTTCCCCTTGCTGTCAGTGAGCCTCCCGTCATCCAAAATCTGCAGGAGCAAGTTAAAAACCTCCGGATGCGCCTTTTCTATTTCGTCGAAAAGGATAATACTGTACGGCCGGTGGCGAAGCGCCTCGGTTAACTGCCCCCCCTCCTCATAGCCCACATAACCCGGTGGCGAACCGATTAGCCTCGCTGTGGCGTGGCGTTCCATATATTCCGACATGTCAAAACGCAACATGGCTTTTTCATCATTAAACATAAACTCCGCGAGCGCCCGGGCAAGCTCCGTCTTTCCCACTCCTGTCGGTCCCAAAAACATAAACGAGCCAAGTGGGCGACTTTCATCCGAAAGCCCTGCTCTCGATCTCCGCAGAGCGTTCGAAACCGCCTTAAAGGAATGCCGGTCCAGCTCGAAACTACCGCCGCAATGTCTTCTTTATCTACCGTCTCCTTTAGGAATCTTTCCTCCGTTCCAACCTTTCGAGTCCCTTGCTTAGCTTTTTTTCCTTTTTTGCCAATCTGCTTCTTTTCAAAGTCATCAAACTCCTTCTGAGCCTGAGGTAGTTCGCCATAAATAATTTGCGCCACGCGCTCCAGATTCCCATCTCGCTCTGACACTTCCGCCTCTCGCTTAAGATTGTCAATTTTCTGTCTAATGGCGTGGAGGGTTTCAAAGACAATTTTTTCCGCCTGCCACTTAGCCGAAAGCTCGTCATTTTCAAGCTTTAACTTTCGAAGCTCTCTCTCTATCTCCTTAAGTCTTACGCCCCCCTTCTCTCCCTCCTTAAGCAAGGCCTGCCTTTCAACTTCAAACTTAGTGATCTGCTGCCTCACTCGGTCAATCTCTTTCGGCAAACTCTCACTCTCAAGCCTCCTCGCCGCCGACGCCTCATCGATTAAATCCACTGCCTTGTCCGGCAAAAATCGATCGGTAATATACCTCGCTGACAAATTAACCGCCTCCACAATGGCTTCATCACTAATCCGAAGCCCATGATGAATTTCATACTTCTCCTTAAGCCCCCGAAGAATAGCGATGCTGTCTTCTATAGATGGCTCATCCACCATAATCGGTTGAAACCTCCTCTCAAGCGCCGGATCTTTCTCAATGTAACGCTGATACTCTCGGATGGTGGTAGCGCCCACCGCGTGCAATTCCCCCCTAGCGAGCGCCGGTTTCAATAAGTTTGACGCATCTATCGCCCCCTCGGCCGCCCCAGCCCCCACAATCGTATGAATCTCATCGATAAAAAGAATGATCCTCCCGGCTTCGTTTTTAACTTCCTTTATAAAGGCCTTTAGCCGATCTTCAAACTCGCCCCTAAATTTTGTCCCGGCAATTAATGCGCCCAAATCAAGCATGATAATCTGCTTGCCTTTGAGCGGTTCGGGCACGTTCCCGCTGATAATTTTCTGAGCCAAACCCTCCACGATAGCGGTTTTACCCACCCCCGGCTCTCCAATCAAAACTGGATTGTTCTTAGTCCTCCGGCTCAAAACCTGAATCAGTCTCCGGAGCTCCTCATCCCGTCCAATCACCGGGTCCAACTCCCCCGCCTTAGCTCTTTCAGTCACATTAATTCCATACTTCTCGAGTACTTGAAATTTTGTTTCGGGGGTTTCATCCGTAATCCGGACCGATCCTCGAAGTTGATTCAAGATCTTAAGAGCCACATCCCGTCTCAAACCAAACTGTTGCAAAACCCCCTGCGCTCCGGAAGCAATATCCAAAATCGCGATTAGTAAATGTTCGCAAGATATAAATTCATCTTTTTGTTGCGCCGCGATCTTGGCCGCCTGATCAAGAATTGTCATGAGCTCTTGAGAAAGATAAAGCTGGCTAACGTTTGAGCCGCTAACCAATTTCGGAACTCGCGAAAGTTCAATTTCAATTTGCTCGTGAAGTTTCTCGATATTAATTCCAGAACGCACCAAAACCGGCTGAACTAGCGACTGATGATCCTCGATCAACATCGAGAGAAGATGCAAAGCCTTAAGCTCGCCATGACTTTTTTTGGCCGCTAATTCCTGTGCGCTCTGAAGCGCTTCCTGGGCTTTAATAGTAAAACGATGAAAATTTGGCATACAAATTCAATTATACTTTACCATTCATCGAAAAAATTTTCAATTTTCCCGGCCTACTTTGAGGAAACTTTCGGAGTGGCGATAGGCTTGATGTCGCCCTAGACGACTCGTCGACGCAAAGGGTAATGGGCTAGAAAAAATTAACTCTGCGGCCTATTGCCGAGAGTAACCGTAAGAGATATTTCCTTGCCGCCCCGATTAATTTTGAGCGTCACCACCTCTCCGACATTAAACTTAGAAATTAAATCGGATAAAGAATTCTCCGCGTCTATTTTTTTGTTATTAACCGCTAGAATTATGTCTTCCGCCAAAATCCCCGTCTTTGCCGCTGGGGAATCCGGTTGCACCGCCGGACCCGCATCACTCCCCCGAACCAACACCCCGTAATCAACGGGTAGTTTTTGTTTTTTAGCCACATCCGGCGTAACTACGATGTAGCGAACTCCAATGTACGGTACTCGAATTTCTCCGCTCGCCTTAACCGAGTTAATATCCCGCTTCGCTCGGTTAATCGGAATCGCAAACCCAATATTCTGCGCCCCTGAAACAATGGCGGTATTTATCCCAATCACCTGGCCCTTGAGATTCAAAAGCGGTCCACCAGAATTACCGGGGTTAATGGCCGCGTCTGTTTGAATCACCCCGCTAATACTCTCCACCAGATCACCCCCAGAGGCCGTCACATTTCTACCCAAACCCGAAATCACTCCCACCGAAACCGTGTTGCCAAACTCACCCAAAGCATTGCCAATCGCAATCGCCGATTGACCAAGCTGAATCGTGTCTGAATCTCCCAAATCTACGACTGGCAAACCCGTAGCTTCTACTTTCACTATCGCCAAGTCTTGAGACGGATCCCTGGCTAAAACCTTCGCGTCATACTTCTTGCCATCATTCATAATCACCGTATAAGAGGCCGTTTTATCTGAAACCACGTGTTTATTGGTTAAAATCAGACCATTCTGGGAAACGACAAAACCGCTCCCTCCACCCACCTCTTTGAGCTCCTTTCGCCCATTATCACAGGGTTGGCTAAATTCAAAAAAATCATCACCGCCAAAAAACTGACGAAATTCTGGGGGCAAGTCTCCGAAGGGATTCAGTCGACAATTCTCGAGAATCGGCACTAATTTAGAGATCGTAATCGAAACCACCGCCGGTGACGCTTTCTTAACCGCCCCCACTACCGCCTGCTCGTAATCGAGTGCCGGCTTATAAAGCGGCACATCTTTCTTAGAAACCTCACTAGGAGTTTTCACCTCTCCCGCCCCTGGAACTTCTTCCGAAGAGAAGGGTTTTTTTAGGCTGTTCCAAAAATCGGTGAAGAAATCTGCTCTTGCCGCGGGCGGCGTCACTAATACCCAAAGTAAAACCAAAACCGCGAGCGCCACTCCTAAAACTAAAAACTTTTTCCTTGATTTGTTATCGGTCATTACATTTGTAAGCCATTTTTTATTTTATCGTCCAATAACATTTTTAAAAATCTCCAGCATCCTGTCAATCTCTCTTTTCTTCTTTAGTCTACCCAAGCTAAACGGCAGACCCCTCCCCACTCTTTCGTCGAGAGGTAAATTACTGAACTAAAACAAACTCCCCTGGTTATCGCTCAAACTATAACCAACGCGTGAAAGCTCACCCGTATCTCTGTCTGGCACCATGAGATATCCCTGTTTCCTATACAAGTCATAAAGTTCCTTTGTAATTCGCACGTCTTCAAGACAGTATCTTTTAAGGTCCTCGATCCTTCCCTCTTTATACATGACAATGGCCTCCGCCCCACTGCTCTTTTTCGCCTCTCCTAAATTTACTTCCGCCAAACGACTTAGACTGATTCGCTTGCCTGTGCCCATTTCGATTTCATCAAGCAAATCCGACCGCTCCATCTTCCATAAATCTATATCCCGAGTCACTGGCAAAGCCAGAAAATGCGCCTGCAAAACCGGCACATCGTATCGGTTCATGGAAAATCCCACTAACCTTTCTGCGCCCCGAAGCAGTTCCCCTAGTTTTTCAATTTCATTTTCATCAAAAACTAAATATTTATCTTGAGCGTAAGAATAGACGCCCACCACCGAAATTTTGAGCGCCTCGTAATTATTCCAACCCACCTCCGGGTCGGTAAAAAAGTTCTTTGTTTCGATATCAAAAACTATCGTATCCATATTCAATTAAAACTGTGGTTCAAAAATCTTCTGGCAAAACATTCGGGTTGGCGGTGGGATCAAAAATTCAACTAAAAATAGAGGCGATGTTTTGCCAGAAGATTTTTAAACATGCCTATCCGCAACGTTTGAGGCCGCGTAACTTCCTGGTTTTGTTTTCGGCTCAAAGTTATAGGCCCGAATTATTCCCACCACTTCCTGAATCATCGTTTTAGTTTCACCATTTTCTCCGATATCAGCGTGAATCTCAAAATCGAAATCGATTTCTTTGTGCTCCTTAAGCAAGGAGAGGACATCCTTAGCCATCTCGAGAGAAACCATTACTTCCTTTATAATTCGATCCCTTAGGTTATGAAATCTTCCAAATTCCTGTCGCCTCCAAAAATATCGTCCGCCGTTTCCCACTCGATGCACCACTATCGCCGTCACAAAATCTGCCTTATTTGAAGACAGTTGTTCCGAATCGGTCCCAATCGTTATCTTGTATTTCCTCTTTGGATCCAGGTTCATAAACCCAATCACCTCCTTGATCACCTGAGGCACATCAAGCTTCAATCCGTAAGAGCTGTTAAACAAAACTTGATTCATAATTTCCAACACAGCCTACCACGAGCCAAGGGGAGGGTCAATCGAAGGCACGCTTGAGCGCAAGTGAACAAGAAAAATAAAAAGGGCCCCAAGATATTCTTGAAGTCCCTTTTTAACTGGCACTAATTCGCCATGCGGCGAGGGAGCATGTCGGAATCACTGTTTTGGACCCTCCTAGTTAGGCTTTCAACCACGTCTGAAGTTGTCTTACGCTTACTAGCCACATCCGTCATTCCCCTAAGAATAACGGCCTTGTTGCGAGAAAGCGCCTCAACTACCTCTGCCACGTCTTCCGGCTTTACCTTCCGTTGCCAGACCATCACCCCAAAGTGGGTCAGGGTCTCCAAAAGCAACTGCCTACCAAGGAAACTCATCCCGTCTCACCTCCTTTAACTGGCTTGAGGGTTAACTTTATTGAACTTTAAGTTCCTATTTTCAATCTACCGCCGCTGGTATGGCTAGTCAATTCACAAGATATGAACAAACCTACCTAATACTATCCCGACCTCACAAACCAGAGTAAAGGTAATTCTCGTATATCATTTTAGTTTTGTCGTAAATAGTCTCTCGAAAAGTAGCTGGGATCTTGCTGCCATATAAAGGTGTGATCTCCCCCGAATAATGAACCAGAGCATCCAAGTATTTAAGACACTTACTCCTATCATCGCCGTTACTATAGCCCCTAAGTTTTGCATCAGTTCCAGATTTTCTAACCTGGACAAACATATTCTTGAATTTGAAATATGTTGCATCGCCAGTAAAACACACATCTTCCATATCCGAAAAATCCAATTGAGGGATTGCCTCATTTAAAATTTTTCTTGCGTCATCTATGTTAACTAAACTCTCCCTTAAGGCCATGACGATCCCCAAATAATAAAGGTCAATTTTATCACGTTTCACCTCCCCTTCAGTTTTAGCTTTTAACAACTGTTCAGGGTTCGGCTCACTTTCGTTGTAATAAGTAATGTCAACTCTTTCATAGTAGCGATGAACTATATTGGACTCACGAAATACTTCCTCTAAATACTGAAGCATTGATTTTTTTTCCAAGAAAAGATGTGCCGCGAGAGCAGCCGTAATCATAGAAGCCTCGCCCGCACTTTTTTCTCGCATAACCAAAGCTCTCCTGCCTTTTTCACTTTTTATGATTTCCTCGGGGCCAATTATCATCCCTCCGCTTTCTTCTCCGGCAAAAGCCAGGCGAGGGTCAACCCCTAAACCAATATCTTTCCCCCAAATATCTGTTATCGTCACAGCTTCACTGGGATTCAAGAAAAGCTTCTTTTCAATTTTTTTAATGGCCGTTGCAATCTCCTTAAAACCCACTGGCGTTGTAATAATCGATACTCCATTTGCCATAGCCCACTCATCCCAAGCTCGGGAACAGGGAGTAGTAATAACCATAAAGCGAGGATGTTTATCCCAAAGCCCAGCCTTTTTCATCTGTTTCATATAAAAATCCATCACCATCAGAAAAGAAAAGGTCGGGTGATAGAAAGAAACAATTTTCTCTTCGCCAACTTTTATCGAGTGAACCCCAAGATTATCTAATCTTTGTTTATGGGCTATCGGCTCAACTTGCCCAATCACTAAGCGATCCCCATCTGGATCAGTGATAAAAAGCACATAACCAACAGGCTTATCTTTCAAGAAGTATTCATAAAACATAGTATTCTCGACGTCTGGCAACGACGCATCGCATGATAAGTCAAAAAACTCTTCCTGATTAGTCTTTGGATTGAGCTTCCTAGTCTTACCCACCCCGTGAAAAAATGGATCTTCTTCTTTATTATTCCAATCAAAAACCTCAAAAACCCCAAACTCCTCAAGAAGTGGTTTCATGGTTCGATACATCGATCCCCCGACTGTCTCCATCATCAATCTCATTCCTTGCTCGGCTGCTGTTCTTATCAATTCAACGTTTTCTTTTGTGGCAACACCTCCTCTTAAGTAATTCGCATAAAGTTTATTAGCTTCGAAATCTTGAATAATAAAATCGTTTTTTTTGGGAGCCAGAGTAATCCTATAGCCACCAGGAGATTCCTTCGCGATTTTTATAATCTCTTCAATCTTTGCAATGAAAGCCATAGACATCTCCGGCAAAAACTGACTACCCTGATCATCCAAATCCTTAGTGGCAATTTTACTACTGATCGCGTGACTTGATGTAACAAATTCTCCCCCGTCACAATCTTTCATAAAAATAAAAAAGGATGCCAACCAAATCGCCACTGGATCGTTGTTTAGTGTTTGGTGAGTATAGATTCCACAAGCAGCATGCACTCGAGATATAAGTTCTACGTATTGCTTCGTGTTGTAACGAACTTCTCCGGAAACCGCCTTATGAATGTCCCTTCCAGAAATTCTATCTCTCAAAACTAAGCTTTTTCCGAGTGTTGCTAGAACAACTCCAATCTGATTAATCGGAAATCTTGAATCCCACGGATACAAAATATTTTGCGGCCCTCTTATACCGCCAGTCGAATGCTGTGCCTCTTTCTTATAATTAGCTAGCCACGACTCTAGTCCGTATTTTTGAACAAAATCCTTGGTTAAAACCAACTCGATCTCACCTTCGTTACTCAAATCGAAAACCGGGCTATCCTTTATCCAATCTGGCGTGACATCTTGAACAGTTCGGTAATATTCTCCCTTCAACGCCTCAAGATATTTTTCTCTTTCAGTAATATCCCGAAAATCCATAATTATTGGATTATAAGATAAGGTTTGTTTTTTTTCAATAAATGTAAGAAAATATAGAGCATAAACCCGTGGCGAAAAAGAAACGAAACGAAAAAGAAGACGAAGAGCGAGGCCCGGACTGGCTCCATCCAGACACCAAACGCAGCATTTGGGGTATCTGCTCCCTAGCCATTGCCCTTATTCTTATTTTATCTGGATTTCATCTGGCCGGCGGCGCTGGTGACTTTATCTTTAAAATTTTTGAGACTCTCTTCGGCTGGGGCTATTTTCTCCTGCCGGCAAGTTTAATCTTGACCGCCGGAGTTTTTATTCTCTCTGGTCGCAACAAGTTTGCCTGGCTCACCTTCGTCGGCGCCGGACTTTTAATTCTTTCTTCTCTCGGATTAGTTGAGATTTTTCAACCTGGGCGCGGCGGTTGGCTAGGGTTCGTCCTCGGAGCGCTAAAACATCCTTTTGGCACAATCGCCGCCTCCGTCATAAACGTGAGCATCTTGGTTGTCGCCATCTTGGTTACCCTCAATCTCCCAATCCGAATCAAATTCCCCGAACGAAAAACCAAAGATACAGAAGTTGAGGAAGAGGACGAAGAAGAGCCGGAGGAAGAAGTAGAAGAAGAAAACGAGGAGGACGAGAAAGAAGACGCGCCGGAAAATCAAAAGGAAAGAACTCTGAATCCCCTTGCGATTTTCAGTAAACCTCCCGCCAAAAGAACCACCCCGAAAACAATCAAAAACTACATCGCCCCTCCCCTCGAACTTCTAAAATCAACCACCGAAAAACCGACCACCGGCGACCTTCGGGCTAACGCGAACATCATCAAAAGAACTCTCGAATCCTTCGGCATTCAAGTCGAAATGGGTGAAATCAACGTTGGCCCTAAAGTCACCCGCTACACTCTAAAGCCCGCCGAAGGCATAAAGCTTTCAAGAATTACGGCCCTAAACCAAGACCTAAGCCTAGCCCTAGCCACTCACCCCATAAGAATAGAAGCTCCCATCCCTGGTAAGTCTTTAGTTGGCATCGAAGTGCCGAACAAAGCCGCCGCCCTGGTTCGCTTAGGCAGTTTGATCATCTATCCCGAATTTAACGAGTCCGGCCCCTTAGGCTTTGCCCTCGGCCGAAATGTGAGTGGCGAACCAATGTTTGCGTCAATCGACAAAATGCCTCACCTTCTAGTCGCTGGCGCCACCGGCTCCGGAAAGTCCATTATGATTCATTCCATCATCCTCTCTCTCCTCTACAAAAATTCCCCCGCTACTCTAAAAATGATCTTGATTGATCCCAAGCGAGTTGAGCTATCTCTCTACGAGGGCCTTCCCCATCTCGCTACTCCGGTTATCACCGAAAACAAAAAAGCCATCGGCGTTCTAAGATGGGCTATTAGCGAAATGGATCGCCGCTACGACCTACTCCTTCACGCCGGCCGAAAAGACATCAAGGGCTACAATGAAAACAACAAAGAGGAAGCCATACCGTATCTCTTGATCGTCGTTGACGAGCTGGCCGACCTAATGACTTCCTACGGCCGTGAAATTGAGGGTTCTATAGTGAGGCTCGCCCAAATGGCCCGCGCTACCGGCATCCACCTGCTTCTCTCAACCCAAAGACCATCGGTTGAAGTTATCACCGGCCTCATCAAAGCCAACATCACAAGCCGCATCGCCCTTCAGGTCGCGAGCCAAATTGACTCCCGCACCATCCTCGACACCTCTGGCGCTGAAAAACTTCTTGGTGGCGGCGATCTTCTATTTCTCTCCTCTGAATTCTCAAAACCCAAACGTATCCAGGGCGGCTATATCTCCGAAGAGGAGGCTCATAAAGTTGTCGATTTCATCAAAGCCAACAACCAACCTGATGAATCCGATGAGGAAATCAATCTTGAAACAAATTCGCTTAGCGGAAATCGCGACGTCCTCGACGGTTACAACCCAAACGCGGGCGATGACGATGAACTGTACCTTGAAGCTGTAGACGTTGTCCGGGAAGCAGGGAAAGCCTCCGCCTCCCTCCTTCAACGTCGACTGAAAGTCGGCTATGCTCGCGCCGCACGCCTCCTCGATCTCATGGAAGAGAACGGCTTAATCGGGCCCGGCGAGGGCGCCAAGCCAAGAGAGGTTTTTGGCGAAAGCTTTAAGGACGGATTTGATACGTCCGATAAGGGCACATAAAAAAATATGGAATTCCAAGAACTCCTTTCATCAAAAATCAAAGAAAGTGGCCTGGATATAAAAAAGCTCTCCGAATTAAGCGGGGTTGCCGAAAGGCACCTCGAAAATATAATCACTGGCAACCATTCTAATCTCCCTCCCGCTCCATATCTGCGTGGATACTTTATTAAACTGGGTCAAATTCTAAACGTGAGCGGTGAAGAACTCTGGAAACTTTTCAAAGAAGGATCAGAAATATCAAGTTCCGGCGCTAAAGATAGGCTTCCCGAAAATCGATTCATGGGTAAATCTTCTCCTAAAAGAATCTGGGTTATTGTGATCGTCGTCGTCGTCATAGCCGCCTACTTCGGATTAAGGTTCTCCAAAATCCTTGGCAAGCCCAGTCTCACTATTTACTACCCCGAAGAAAACCTAACCACCTCAAGCTCTAGCGAAATTACCTTTAGGGGTGAGTTAAGGGGGGGCGATAAAGTCACCATTAATGTTGGCGGCTCCACCGAAGAAATCCCAGTGAACGATGAGGGTCTTTGGTTCAAAAAAATCGTCTTGGGTCCGGGTCTAAATGTCATCGAGATCAAGGGTAAAAAATTCCTCGGCCTTGAGACAAAAACGATCCGCCAAGTCTCCTACGAACCCCAACCCAAAGTAGACGGCGAAGACCAAAATAAACCGGAAACCGAAACGGAAAACCCTGCCACCTCGACCGAATCAGTCAATCCTTAGTTTCGGCCTTCTTTGAAATCGATAATAAAAAGAGCCGTTACGTCCTACGTAACGGCTCTAGGTAAATCTTCCCGCGTCTTCGGCGGGTGTCCTTCTGCGGGCGCCGACCCCACAACGCTAACTTTTCCGGCATCGGTGTTAGCTGAAGAACGAAAACCCGTTGGGATAACACATAAAAACTCTCCTGGTTTGAGGTTGAGGCAACCCGATAAAATCAGAGTTACCCATCACAGTGGTTGACTACGTGCCATCCGCACCAGCGCCAACCCTCAGGCAGGTTCCATCGGCATCTCCGCCCCTAGGGAGCTTTCGAGGATCTCCAAACTCTTTCATTCTCTCACCCCCCCTCCCTTCAAATTTCGTTAGTGGCTGTGAGTCCATCTATTAACTTGTTAAAAACTTCTAGTTTCTCTAAAATAATACCACCATGACCCCTAAAAGAACCAAAGAAGAAAAACCGGAGAAGAGCGAGCTTCAAGACCTCCTTGCAAATCTACGCAGCAAGTTTGGCGAAGGCGCCATCATGACGCTCGGCGAAACTCATAAAGTTGATATCGCCTCAATCCCCACCGGCTCCTTCTCTCTCGACCTAGCCCTAGGTGTCGGCGGCCTCCCGCGGGGCCGGATTGTAGAAATCTTTGGACCAGAGTCAAGTGGCAAAACCACTCTCGCCCTAAATGTCGTTGCGCAAGCTCAAAAACAAGGAGGCAAGACCGCCTACATCGATGCCGAACACGCCCTCGATCCCGAATACGCCAAAAAACTCGGCGTTAAAATCAACGACCTTTTAATCTCCCAGCCCGACAACGGCGAGGAAGCGCTCAACATCCTTGAATCCTTAGTCAGATCAAACATGATCTCGGTCATCGTAGTTGACTCCGTCGCCGCCCTAACCCCTCGCGCCGAAATCGAAGGTGAGATGGGTGCTCAATTCATCGGTCTTCAAGCCCGTATGATGTCTCAAGCTCTTCGAAAACTTACCGCCATCTCGGCTAAGTCCAACACCCTTATAATTTTTATCAACCAGCTCCGCATGAAAATCGGCATCATGTTCGGCAACCCCGAAACTACTCCCGGCGGCCGGGCTTTAAAATTCTACGCCTCGGTCCGCATCGACGTTCGCCGCGTCGCTCAAGTTAAAAAGGGAGAGGAGATTGTGGGCTCCCGAGTTAAGGCTAAAGTTGTAAAAAACAAAGTGGCCGCTCCCTTCAAGCAAGCCGAGTTCGACATCATGTACGGAGAAGGCATCTCCTACGAAGCCGATGTCCTAAACGCGGGCCTCAAAGCCGGCGTGGTCACTAAGTCCGGCGCTAGCTACAGCTTCGAAGGTGAGCGCCTGGGTACTGGCTTCGACAACATCCGCGAGAAATTAAAAGAAGACAAAAAACTTCTGGGTGAAATCAAGAAAAAAATTCTTAAAAACCCAAAAACTGACAGCTCACCAGAGTAAATCAACCCTCCCGCTAGTCAGCCAATTAAATCTACTTCGACTCTGTTTCGTTTGTGTCCCGTATGCCTTCTGTCTAACGATTCATGATTCAGGATTCAGGATTTATAGCCTCTCAATGGCCATCCTCAATCCTTCGTCCGAAGTGCTAATCACTAGATAATCGTGAAACCACCCATAAGCCAAATTTGCCGATGGTTTCGAGTATTTTAAAATCCTGGCCGCCTGACCACTAATCAAAACATCCTTAAAGTCCCCCACCCTATCCCCCGGAGAAGTTATAAAAAAGTCGTTCAAATCCTCCGACCTCTCCATCTTTGAAACTTCTGGCTTAACCACCACCCAGTTTTTTCCTTTATTAAGTTGAATAACCAGTCCAGGCCAAAAACCGTCTTTGTTTTTATAGGTAAAAAAAGTAAAGTCCCGATTAAAGTTCTGTTCCATAAATTCAGAAGTAAGAACCTGGTTGCTGCTGTATTCAAAAAACTCCGAAAGCGCGAGATGCTGGCCACCCTCGCGCCTCGCGATAAACTCAACTAAAGCCTCGGCCTCCTGGACTTGAGTTAATAATCGATTCACCTTTTGGTCATAGTTCTCCAAATCCGTAATCTCGGTGGCCGCAAACTTTATGTTCATATCAATCACGCTGTCCCCGCTCTTCCTAAAAAAAGACTCGTGATTAAATTTTGGAGAAATGGCGCCCCCCGATACCTCTGGCAAACTTGGGGTTGAACCAACCTCCTCGTCACTCGCGGGTGGAGTTCCGGAGTTTTTGGTAAACAAAGGGTATAAGAAATATCCAAGCGCTCCCAAAAGCATAATCAGAACTAAAACCACTAAAGGCAAAAAACCCTTTGATTTTTTACCGCTTGGACCCTGAGTGTAATCAGACGAAGGAGAGGGAATTTGGGTTTTCTCTTGGTTCTTTTGAGACATCGGAACTTGATCTGGTCTCACAAAACTTCCGCCCGAAAGCGCCATCGAGCGAATATCGGACTCCATCGTCCGAATACTCACGTCGTTAGGTGGCGGCGGCACGTAATTCACACCCCCACGATCTTGCTGATCAAAATAATCGGCCATGATTGAATTATAGCAGGCTACGATTGAATCCAGAACAAAAAAGGAGCTCCACTAGAACTCCTCCTTAGTACTACCAATCCCAGATTTATGTTTCATGATTCTCCGCCGAAGGCGGATCCTCTTCCGGAGGAAAGATTCGTGTTCCATGATTCATGACTTACGAACCCGGAAGTTGTTTGACCGAAAGCCCAATCCTTCCGTCTTCAACCTTAACAATTTTAGCCCGCACAAAATCTCCCAGCTTAACCACCTCATTGATGTCTTTTACAAAACCATTTTTAAATTCGGAAATATGAATCATCCCGTCCTTTCCGCCACCTAAGTCAAGAATGGCGCCAAAATCCAAAAGCTTGAGAATCTTACCCTCAACAATTTCCCCGATAGCAAACTCTCTGGTTAAAGCTTTGATGTCCGCGACCGCCTGCTCCATCTTGGCGTGATCCGTCCCCGAAACAAACACCGTCCCATCTTCGTCAATATCAATTCCAGAAAGCTCGTACTTTTTAATCAAGCCGTTAATCATCTTCCCGCCGGGTCCAATCACCACTCCAATCTTTTCTGGATTAATCATGAAATGCGAAATTGCCGGCGCAAATGCCGAAACCTTCTCTCTCGGCTTTTCAATCACGCCGCCCATAAACTTCAAAATATGTAGTCGGGCTTCTTTCGCTTGGGCCAAAGTTTTGACCAGCACTTCGATTGGCACACCTGAAACCTTAACGTCCATTTGAATCGCAGTCACTCCATTCGTTGTCCCCGCCGCTTTAAAATCCATATCCCCATGGTGATCCTCTGGTCCTTGGATGTCAGTTAGAACCTTAAAATTCCCTTTTTCGTCCGACATGAGTCCCATCGCTGTTCCGGCCGCTAGGCTTTTTATCGGCACACCGGCATCCATCATTGAAAGTGTGCTGGCACAAACCGTGGCCATCGAAGAAGAACCATTCGAAGACATAATCTCTGAAACCACCCGAATCGTATATGGAAACGCTTCTTTAGATGGAATAAGATGCTTCAAGGCTTTCTCTGCCAAAGCTCCGTGACCAATTTCTCGGCGACCCGGCCCCCTAAATGACCCCACCTCGCCCACCGAATACGGCGGAAAGTTGTAATGCAGTAAAAATCTTCGTTTCATATTCGTCTCCATCGTCTCAATGATCTGCTCCGCGCCAGGCGCACCCAGGGTCGTAACCGCTAGCGCATGCGTATTTCCTCGCATAAAAAGCGCCGAGCCATGCGTTCGTTTGAAAAGCCCCACCTCACCCTGAAGCTCCCGAACCTCATCCAACGCTCGGCCGTCCGGCCGCTTATCTTTCTCCAAAATATTTTTGTGAACGAGTTGGTCAACCGCCTCATCAAACAAAAAATGAGCATCCTTTGATAATCTTGATTTATCGTGATCAGGAAAAATTTCAACCAAGTGGGCCACAAGCTCCTTCCCTAATTTAGCCAAGCCTTCGTAGTAGGTAGCTTTGTCTTTAACATAAACTGCTCCTTCGAGCTTATCGGATAAAAACTTAGACGCCTCGGCCCGAACCTGCGGATCAATCTCGGCTAATAAAAGCTCCGTTTTCTTCTTTCCAATCTCGGATATCACTGACTTTTGAAAATCAACCAATTTGTTGATCTCCTTCTGAGCCAAGTTAAACGCCTCCACCACTTCCGCTTCGCTTACCTCCTTGCCTCCAAGCTCCACCATGTTGATTCTGTCCGAAACTCCAGAAACAAAAGTTTCAAAAACAAAATCATCTCCTCGCATCAGAGAATTGTCTGGACTAACTACCAACTTGTCTCCAATCTTAGCCACTCGGACACCGCCCACCGGGCCGTCCCACGGCACGTCCGATATGGCGAGCGCCGTCGAAGCTCCGATCAAGCCCACAAAATCCGGATCATTTTCCTCATCGTAAGATAAAATTGTCACCACCACTTGAATCTCTCGTCTAATTCTATTATCAAAAAGAGGCCTTAAAGTTCGATCCACTAACCGCCCCGAAAGAATCGCGTCCTCCGACGGCCTGCTCTCCCGACGGATGAACCTGGAACCGATAATCTTTCCCGCCGCGTAAAACTTCTCTTCATAATCAACCTTGAGCGGCAGGTAATCCACGCTTGATTCATTCTTAGACATCACCACCGTCACAAGCGCGATTGTCTCGCCGTATTTAGCCAAAACCGCCGCGTTCGTTTGCGGCGCGAGCTCCGACACCTCCAAAGTTAATGTTTTCCCACCTATTTCTGTTTTAAATTCTTTTCTTTTCATGCGATTATATTTTCTTAATGAAGAATGAATTTAGAAAATCAATCGTCCCGAGGAATCTTGACGACGAGGGATTACTCTAAGTTTTATCTCCGTTATTATTTATATATATTAGCGATTAGTACTTCGAAGTATTATCCTCGGAATGTCCTCCAGGTTTGTAAACTTATCCGCCGCCTCCTGAATTTTTGCCGAAGCGCTACGTTTAAAAGCCGCCACCTCAACCAACCTGCCCACCCCCCACTTCATATAGTCAACAAGCGGCATGAAATCTCCATCTCCGGTCACCAAAATCACCACATCCAAAAAGGACGACATCCGAATCGCGTCTACCGCCATCCCCACGTCCCAATCCGCTTTCTTAAGACCGTCCGCGTAAATCTGCAAGTCCTTTGAGCGAAGCTCCAAACCAGATTTCTCAAGCGCGTCAAAAAAAGCCGCCTCGCCTTGCGCGGTTTCGCTTTTGACGACGTAAGCCATCGCTCGAATAAGCTGTCTGCCGCCCACTAAATACTTCATCATCTCCGGATAATTCACCCGGCCGTGATAAAGGTTTTTTGAGGAATGATATAGGTTCTGAACGTCTACAAAAATCCCAACTCTCTGATTCGCGTAAGTTACTCCCTGTTTCATTAATTGTGTAGCCACAGAATACGAAGGTTTTACCCTTCCAAGCTCATGAGGGAGCGTAGAATGGGTACAAAATTCGGATTCCGTAGCAAATTTATTTTTTAAGTCCCAGCTTCTTAACCACCTTCGCGTAAGTTTCTGGCTCTTTTTTCTTTAAATAATCCAAAAACTTTCTCCTCTTAGAAACCATCTTTAAAAGACCTCGCCTCGAATGGTTGTCTTTCGGATTCTTCTTTAAATGTAACGCTAGCTCGTCAATCTGTCGGCTCAAAACCCCCACCTGCACCGACGCGGAACCAGTGTCCTTATCGTGCCCTTGGTGTTCGCCCACCACCCTAGCTTTCACTCGCTTAGTTAACATGAATTGCCATTGTAACCTAAACCCCCCAAAAAAGCAAATAAAAAGGTACCGTTATGAATTAAGAGATCAGCACGGTACCACACTGATCTCAAACGACCTACTGGGTTCTAATTGTCGCTCCCTTCAAGAGCCAACCAGCGCAAACACAAACCTCAACTGTGTCTCCGACTGGATTTACTGCCCTTGCGGTAAACTTCGCGGCATCCCCAGTACTACAGCCACGCAGAGCAACCGCGCACCAGTCCCGATCAAGAATTGTGATACTGGAAAAGCCGCTAGTCTTGAGGGCCCGGATCGCGACTGCTTCGTCAACGAAAAGGCCCCCAAAAAAACCAACCACGACAAATACAATCACGGCAAACATAAGGAATAGATAGAACCAGGCTCCAGCATCAGACGATCTCCTATGCCCGTACATCGCACCTCCTCGGGTTAAAGTTAATTTTTCTAGTGAGATTATATCAGCTAAACATAAATACATCAAGTGTCGCAAAAGGAAAGTGTATAATTGAACTATGACTAGAGTCGAAACCCTCCTTCAGGATTATCTAAACTACCTCGAAATCGAAAAGAACCGCTCACGCAAAACCCGCGAGAATTACGAGCGCTACCTGAAGGAGTTTTTGAACTTTTCCAAAATCAAATCTCCCGAAGAAATCACCGACCGCCTGGTTACTGAATTCCGCCTCTATCTTGCGAGGCGTGACATCAAAAAAATCACCCAGAGCTACTACGTAATCGCCGTCCGTAATTTCCTTAAATACCTCATTAAAAAAGATCACAAGGTCCTCTCGCCCGACAAAATCGAGCTTCCCAAAGTCTCAAGGCGGCAAATCGAGATTCTAGAGTATAAAGACTTGGAACGGATGCTCGACTGTCCGGACCCAAAAAACCTCCGCGGCCTCCGCGACAAAGCTATTTTAGAAACTTTCTTTTCAACCGGCCTTCGCCTCTCCGAACTCTGCGCGCTCGACCGCTATCTAGACCTCGAGCGAGGCGAAATCTCAGTGCGTGGCAAGGGCGAAAAAATTCGCGTCGTCTTCTTTTCCAAGTCCGCGAAAGACGCTATTAAAAAATACCTCGATAAACGCGGCGATCCCGACCCCGCGCTTTTTGTGAGCCTCACCAAAAGCAATCATCCCAAAATCTTGGGCCGCATCATCCCTCGCGCCGTTCAACGCTTAGTCACCTACTACGCCAAAAAGGCTGGCATCCTAGGTCACGTCTCCCCTCACCAACTCCGCCACCAGTTTGCGACCGATTTGCTTATGAACGGCGCCGATCTTCGTTCCGTTCAAGAAATGCTCGGCCACGCCAACATCGCGACCACTCAAGTCTATACCCACATCACGAACCGTGAACTCAAAGAAATCCACGAAACATTCCACGCTAGAAGAAGAAAATAACACTCGTCATTAAACTATCCTATCCTACGATCGTATGATAGGATATTAGTAATGAAAAAAGGAGAAATAACAGTCAAAATTCTCGAGTTTATATTTAAAACTGCCGAAACCTCTTTCGATATCTTTAACGCTATATTGAGTTCTGGCTATGGAGCTTCCTATAGTGAAATGGGTTATCGATTAAGGCAGAATGAACGCAAAAGATCCATAGAAGAAACGAAAAGACAAAGGACTCAAAATTATCATAATATTTTGTACAAACTCAAAAAAGATGGACTAATCCTTGAGGCTAAAAAGGATGGAAAAAAAGTTATTGCAATCACACCGAAAGGGAAAGCAAAACTTGCAAACCTAAGGGATATTCTTTCAAAAAACAGAAAGATCCCTAGTGCGCACTACAAAAAAGAAAGTCAACCTTTTTTCACCATTGTGGTTTTTGATATACCGGAAAAAGAAAGAAGATCCAGGGATTGGCTTCGAGAAGTTCTCAAAAACTTGGGACTCGAAATGATTCAAAAAAGTGTTTGGATAGGAAAAATAAAAATCCCGAAAGAGTTAGCGAGTGATATTTTTAAACTTAAACTCGAAAATTATGTCGAGATATTCCAGATCAGCAAAACTGGAAGTTTAAAACATCTAACGTAAACACCCAAACTCACACAGAAAAACCAGCAAAAGACATCTAGATCAGTTAGAACAACCAAAGCAATCGTCAAACTATCCCATCCTACGATCGTAGGATGGGATAGTTTTTTAAAACTACTCGCGATTTTTCTGTTTGTGCCGAGGGCGGGATTTGAACCCGCACGCCCTTGCGAGCACCAGCTCCTAAAGCTGGCGTGTCTGCCATTTCACCACCTCGGCCTTGCCTATTTTAACCCTTATAAATCAAGGGTTTCTGGCCTATTATACCCTAAACCCCTCTATTTGACAAATATAAGCTTTTATGCTAAAATTACAAAAGATCAGGAGGCTTCTATCCCCTGACAAAACCGATCTTTAACAACTGAAAAATAACCGTCATACGAAGGGAGAAGTCATGATGAGATTCATAGCGACATTGATCGCGAAATCCGGGAGAATGCTCATAACGAGCATGATTCTCGGCGTAATAGGGCTTGTCGTTCTGGTAATTGCCGGAATGATCGGCTTGGGGCTGTCGGGAGCTACGTGGGTGCTACTCATCGTCTACGCAGGAATCATCTTGCACGCTATTCAAGTTATTCCCGCCAACCCACCACACGTTGCTCAAACCACCTTCTTGGGCAAGCGAATCGAAGAAATCAACAAGGAAGGCTGGAGGATTTATCTGTTTCGGCCTTGGCTCTATAACTACATCCTGATCCCTATCACTAAAGTGAATCAGGATCTGGCTGAAGTCGAAGCCCTCACTCCCGATCGCGGTCGCGTGAAAATCCCGGTTGCTCTAACCTGGACCCCAGACGCAGACCCAACTCCAGTAAACGGAGTAATACCGTTGGTAAACTTCATCAATGCTGGTGGGGTAAACGGAGTAAGCGATATTCTTCAGGATATCGCCATCGAGCGCATTCGTGAATGGGCTTCGTCTTCGGATGAAGGTCCCAAAACCTGGGAAGAAGCGCTGCGATCGCGAGAATCAGCAACCGCCATCCTCTTGAAGGCTATCGCTGGTGGAAGTTTAACCGACGTCCCATCTGATGTCCCAACCACAATCCTCATGAAATACTTTGCTAAGCCAAGGAAAAAACCCCTGGATAGCGAAGCCAAAGAGTGGGGAAAAAACTGGGAAAAAGTAAGCGCCAGCATCAACGCCGAATCCACGGATCCAGTGCGCCAAGCTGCCGCTTCTGCAGCCAGTAAATCCTACGAAGACTTACTGATCGAGCGGATTGAAAGACGTCGCGAAGACATCGAGAAGGCTCGGGCTGGCAACGGCGGCTACCGAATTCCCCAACTTGGTATCGTCTTAAACCGCCTGAACGTTGGCCAAATTCTTCCAACCGGCAGAGTTGCTCTGGTCGCGGATAGACAGGCCGAAGAAGTTCAGGAGATGAAGGCCGAAACCACAGAACTGGAACATGTCCGCAAGCGCATACTGGAATACAAACGGATGGGTTTCACTCTTGATGCCGCCCGAGAAATCGTGATGGTAGAAAGAGGCAAGGCCACTCTCGCAATCTCCGAGAACAAGCTGAACATCTCGGAAGAAACGAGGCGTATGATCGAAAGAGTCGCTCCAGAACTCTTAGGCAAACTACTAGGCACCATGTTCCAGAAGGGAGGCCAAGGTGTCCCGAACCAGAACACAACCAGCTAACTCGACACCAGCAACCCAACAGGTTCAGGTGTCTCAAACTCAAGCACAACCAACTGATTCGACGCCAGCACTTCCAAAAGTTGAAGGTGTCCCGGGTTGGATACTCTGGGTCTTAGCTTTAGCCGTTCTACTAATACTCGGCTTTCAGCTTGTACCAAAACTCTACGACAAGGTGACCAGAATGTCTGGCAGCACACTGGCAACAACCGCCGACACCCTCGGTTGCAGTAGTGGTGGGTACATTGAACCCAACCACCGCGGCACCACTCGGTATGTGATAATGCCTCGGAACTGCTGGACGGACGTGATCTACCGGCCCAGAATTCAAGGCCGCCTAACTCCAGCATTTTGGGGAGATACCAAGGGCAGACTCGAGGTCCAGGTTGGATACGGCAATGACAGGTGGGAAAATGCCCTCATGGTAGACCCAGGAGATAACACTAAGTTCAAGGGCATCACAACTATGCGTTTCAAAAACACCGGCTCTCAACCCGTAGTAGTTGATGTGACAGTCAGTTGATCAACACCCCCACTCTCAAGCGCGCAAACGCAAAGAGGGTGGGGGTTCTTTTTTTCTCTTGACACCCCGTTCAATTCGAATAGTCTGTAGGAGGAAACTTCAAAAAGAAAGCGAGGATACAAACCGTGACCCCCCTGCTCCGTATCATAAAGGCCATCGTGGATGGTGGACTAACCGACGCAACCGAGGTCGCCCGTCGA
>VMFW01000018.1 GCA_007376265.1 Parcubacteria group bacterium Gr01-1014_20 | reverse complement strand
CACCACCAATCTCGCGACCACCAACTTCACCGTCACGACTTTACTCGCGACCACGGTCTCCTCGACTGGGATCACCTTCACGAACGCGACCGGCTCGGGGAATCTTACCGTGGGAGGCATTGTTTCCTCAACCCAAGTGCGATCACCTAGTTCCACCTTTACGACCTCGACAGTCACCACTCTTCTTGCTACAAGAGCTTCTTCGACGGGATTAACTTTCACAAACGCGACTGGTTCGGGGTTTTTTACGATGTCGAATGGTAGTCAGATCCGACTAGGAACGAGTACGTCGGCAACGAATGCGATTTTGACGGTTGGTTCGAGCTCGCTTATATTCGCAGTTTATCCAAGCGCCACCCAGGGAATAGTGGCAATCAACACCTCTACGGTTTCGGGGACTTTAGTTGTTCAAGGGATGGCCGGGGCAAACGCTGGAGTATCAAACGCGCCGGAGGCTCTGACGGTGGTTGGCGGTAAGGGTGGGGTTGGCACTCAAAGCGGAAGGGGCGGAGGGATTCGACTCGTTGGTGGGGGTGGGAATGAGAGTGACTCTGTGGATGGGGGACTAGGGGGCCAGTTAATTTTCATTGGCGGCCCAGGAGGTTCGCAGGGTGACTCGGGTAATGCCGATGGAGGAGCTGGCGGAGCGCTGACACTGACGGGGGGGGTTGGTGGAAACGCGAGCGGAGGAACGGGCTTTACCGGAGGTATCGGTGGAGCAATAACGATTACGGCTGGGAAGGGAGGAGACACTCCTGATGGTCAAGATAATGGGGGGGCAGGGGGTAATATTACGATAAACCCAGGGGCGGGAGGGGCTGGGTTAGAATTCGGGGCGACGGGGACGCTTAGACTGGCCATTAACGGGGGAGTGATTACGGCAGGGTCGGCGAGTACGCAACTGACCAGTTCCACCGGAATGATTTTGGGAGCCGCTTTAATTTTGGGGAACGCGGCGACGGGGGCGACGTCATCAGGTTCCGGGCTGATGGTCTCGGGAGAAGGAGTGGCTTTGCTTCAGGGGTGTACCAACCATCAGGTTTTGAAGTGGTATGACGATATAGCGCGGTGGAGGTGTGCGGGGGATTCGGGGACGAACGTGACAAGCACTTACGTAACGGCGGTTCGGGCGATGCCGGCGGGTCGAGCCTTTCTTGATCTTTCAGTGACGATTACGCCGAGTGCGGCGTCGAGTAGTATTTTGGTTATGTTGACGGCTTTTATGAGTTCGACCAGCGCGACAAACGTGACTGGATCGGTGGGGATTCATCGAGGAACTTCGACGGATCCTAGGATTGCACTTACGGGAATCTCGAACGATGATTTAAACGATAGATTATCGGTGGCGATTACGGTGCTTGACCGCCCAGCGTCAGTTGCGGCAACTACATATGCAGTTTTTGCGACTTCTTCCGCAGCTACCACATTTAGTTTTCTGGATAGACAGTTGACGGCGATGGAGGTGGGGGTTGGGGCGGACATCGCAGAGCTTTACAAGACAAATGACCAACTAACGCCGGGCACACTCGTGAGTGTGGACCCGGATTTGCCGGAAGGAGTTCGAAAAAGCCAGGCGGCGTATGATCAGCGGGTGGTTGGAATCGTTTCTACGCGACCGGCGATCGTGGTTGGAGCCTCGGACCATACGAGCGAGTCGCTTTCTGGAAGTGTCGCGGCAGTGGCTTTAAGCGGGAGGGTGCCGGTTTTGGTGACCAGTGAGAACGGCGTAATTCGGCCCGGAGATTTACTCACTTCGTCTCGAATTCCAGGGGTGGCGATGAAGGCGACTAAGGCGGGCGTGATTGTGGGGCAGGCGCTTACGAGTTTTGATGGAGAGGGCATCGGCATGGTGGTGGTTTATGTAAAGACGGGATATTTTAACGGAATAATAGAGGAAAGTTATGGAACCTCGAGTTCGGCTACATTGTATAACGGCCGAGATCGGAATGCGCGACTGCTTTTTGAGATGACGCAAAATGCTTCGGTGACCGATCTGGAATCGGCCTCTGATATCGTAACCGACAGGGTTTGGGCGGGGCTTGAAGTGGTAACACCCAGACTGATTGCGAGAGAGGTTTACGCGGATGAGATAAGAACGGCCTCGTCGAGTGAGCTTAGCTTGATTTTGAACGAAGGGGGAGGACTTGTGGTGAGAAAGGAAATTCTCGGTTCGAGTTCGACCGAAAAATTGGTGAGCTTTGATGATGCTGGCAACGCGATTTTCAAGGGTTCGATTGAAGCGGCTTCTATAAAAGCCGGACGGATTGACGGACTCGAGGTGGTGGCGGAGAGATTGTCGGTTCTTGGAGACGAGGTAAGGGGGCTTATCCAAGACACACAGTTCCCAAGTTCTTCAGTTTTATTCGAGAGTGTGGAAACTTTGGCGCTTAAAGTTTCGGGTGATTCTATCTTTGATGGCCTAGCTCGATTTAACGGGGGCTTAGAGATTAACGGTGACCTAGCGGTATTGGGAGGGAAAGTGACGGCGGGAGTGATAGAGGCCCAAGAGATACGAAGCCCGGGCCTGGATTATCTTTCGAGCACACTTTCGACTCTGGGGGGTTCGGTTGAAGAGATGCGAAATAGGGTGGCAATCCTCGAGAACGGGTTAAATTCGAGCTCGAGCCCGGCATCTTCGACCTTAGCTCTCGACATTCAAGAAGTTTTGAACCGACCGGATTCACTTTCGGTGGGTGGGGAACTCATGCTTAAAGGTGGACTTAAGGTAGACCACATTGAATCTCTGAACGAGGCGATTCTTATCCAAAGTGACGCGGTTTTCTTCGGTCGGCCGTATCTTAATAGTGATAGCGGTGGGTTTGCGACGGTTTCTAAGGATGAACGGCAAGTGGATGTGATTTTTGACAAAGAGTACGTGGCCGAACCCGTGGTGAATGTAACTATTACCCTCGCGGACAACGAACAGGCAACAAGCTCGGAAGAGGCGATATTTGGAAGCGATATAGATTACTTGGTGACGCGGAAAAGCACTAAGGGCTTTAGGATTTTACTTAAGCGGGCGGCTCCGGTGGATATAAATTTTAGTTGGACAGCTTTAGCAATTAAAGACGCCAAGACCTTTACTTTTCGATCGGAGCCGGCCGTGGTGGAGCCAGTTTTGCCGCCACCTAACGAAAATGCTTCCGGAACGGTTTCTTCTACCCCGGAGATTCCGGAACCAACCCCAGATCAAGGTGCCTCTTCGAGCGAGCCTGCTCCTCCGAGTTCAACTGATGTTTCAGAAATTCCGCTAGTGACGGATACGCCCGAAGGCTCTGGGGTTCCGGAGAGCCCAGCGCCCGTGGAAGAATTGCCACAAGGCGAGCCCATTTTACCGGAAGAAACCTTACCAGTTGAGGGATCTCCCTAGGGCTTGATTTTATGAACGGAAACGACGATAATATTTCAATGCCCAAAGAGAGGAATTTAGTGGACCTTTTAAATAAGGACGTTCGCGAGGAAGAGGGGTATTCGAGCCGATCAGAGCGGGTAATTTCGACCAAGAAGAGGAGTGGGTTTAGAGGTCTCTTTCTGGTGGTTTCGGTTTTGATTTTAGTGGGAAGCTTGAGTTCCTCCTTCTATTTTTACTCTAAGTATAAAGACGCTAAAAAAATAGAACCAGTTAGCGTTAGCCAGGCCGAGGATGAGGTTAAGCGGGTGTTAGCGGCGGTGGGGGCGCTTATAGTTTTGCCAAAGGGAGAGACGCCAACGGTGGCAACGGTGGCTGACCCAAGTCAACTAAGAGACCAACCATTTTTCGCAAACGCTAAGAAGGGCGATAAGGTTTTAATTTATTCGGACGCGCGAAAGGCAATTTTGTATAGCGAGTCACAAAATAAAATCGTTGAAGTGGCACCGATAAATTTCGAGAATCCAGTTGCGCCGAGTTCACCAACTTCCTTTTGCTTTTAGTGTATAATTAGACTCAGAAGAAAAATGGTCGATTAAAAACATATAAGCAATGTCAAAATTTTCATCTATGGCGGACTCGGTTTCTGAAAGTGTGTCAACCGAAGGGTTCCGGAAAAGGGGGTCAAGGAAGCCGGTTGTTATATTGATTTTGGTGGCGATAGCTTTGCTTGCGGTTTGGTTTGCAAGCGGTAAGGCGGCAATGGTTGGAGGTAGTCGCTGGCAGGTAGTCTTTCTTACAAGTGGTCAGACTTATTTTGGGCATGTAACTCGAAGTGGGGACACGCTTGTGCTTTCGAAAGTGTTCTACCTAAGGGCTAATGAGCAACTCCAACAGTCGACCCCCCCAACTACCGCTTTTGATTTGGTTAAACTTGGAGGTGAACTACATGGTCCGGAGGACAAGATGTTTGTCCCAGAAGGGGCGATTCTTTTCTGGGAAAATATGCGTTCGGATTCTCAAGTGGTTCTCGCGATTGAGAATTTCTTGAAGCAGAATAAGTAGTAAACTGTGGTTTAAAAGGGAAAATGAAGTACTGGTGGCTGGCCCTTTTGATGATCACCCTTGGGCTTTGGCCGTTTGGTTTGGTGTGGGCGGATGTAGCGACTTCGACAACTTTCAACCTGCATTCGGTGATGGGCACTGGTGGGGGACTAGGAACTTCCACCAGTTTTAGTCAGAAGTGGGTGATTGGTCAGCCGGCCCAAGGGATTTCTTCGAGTACCATCTTTGTTTTGAAGGCGGGTTTTTTGTATTTCGGCGCGGCGGTTACGACAACGCCCGCAACCAGTGTTACGCCTGGCGGGGGAACACCCAGTGGAGGGGTAACGGTGAGTGGCGGCGGAGGGCCGGCGGCAACAGGAACAAGGGTTAGGCCACCACGGGTTATTCGTTGTGACGATTTGGCGCTCGAGAGGGTTGATTTGAGCGGGGATTGCAAGATAGACTTGGTCGATTTGTCGATTTTACTTTTTTACTACGATGAGAGGGGTCGCGCGATAGCTTCCTACGATTTTAATGAAAACAATCAGGTTGATTTTCCAGATATTTCGATAATGATGTTTTATTGGACGGGCTAACTCACATATCATGAAACACGAAACATGGAGCACAATAAGGAGAACAACTGTTTTGTTGGTCTTTCTGTTGGCGAGCTTCTACCTCTTATTTGCCAATAGCATTTTTGCGACCGAAGCTCCGAGGTTTTATTTCGACAATTTGCCATCAAAAGTTTTTGGAGTAGGGAGCGAAATTTCGGTAAGGATCTTAACTGACTCTCCGATACCTCTTAACGTTTACTCTTTTAGCCTTGCCTATTCGAGCGAACAGCTGGTAGTCGAGAGTGTGAGTGAAGCCAAAACTATTTTAGATATTAGAAAGGATTGGCCACAGCCTCTTTTTTCCAACCCGTTGAAATTTTCGGGGGCAAGTTTCGAATCATTTCTCGGTACGCAGGGGTTGATGGCCACCGTCACTTTTAAAACAGTTCGTCCAGGGAGAATTCACTTAGAAATTTTAGATCCTTTGGCTTACTTGGCGGATGGAAAGGGGACAGAGATTTCCGTGGAGGCCGGTTTGCTTGAGTTTGAGGTCCGAGAAGGGGCAGTGGTATATGGTGTTCAGGGTGGTGATGATAAAGTTCCACCTACAGTTCAGGAGTTTTCCTTGGTTCCTGATCCAATTTATAACGATGAGAAGCTAGTGACTTTTCTGGTTAGAGATGACGGTTCTGGGGTTAGGGAAACATTTATTAAAACTAGGCAGTGGTTTTGGTGGGATGAGTGGCAGAGGGCGACTAATCCGGTCGTTATTAAGAAGGGTGTTTGGACCGCTAGCTTAAGGGCAATTGATAATAGCGGCAACGTGAGCGAGCAGATCGTTTATGACTGGATGGCGTTTATGACCCGTGTTCTGCCACTTTTGTTTGTTGTTTCTATAATGTTGCTTCTAGTTATGAACAAGCTCTTCTTTAGGAAAAGACTATAATTAATAAGGAATGATAAGATCCGTTCTGTACGGGGGTTTTTCCCTTATTTTGATCGCATTTTTGTGCCTTGGGCTGAGTTTTTTTATTAAGTCGGCATCGGCAGTGGGGCCGGCTTCGATTTTTGTGGGCCCAGCTTCCGGGACCTTTACCGTCGGGAGCACTTTTACGGTTTCGGTTTACGTTAATACTGGAGGGCAATCGATTAATGCGATTGAGGCTAATTTAGCTTTCCCTCCTGACAAGTTGCAGGTAGTGGCGCCATCGGCTGGGAAATCCTTAGTTCAGATCTGGGTGAATCAGCCGACCTATTCGAATGAGTCGGGGGTACTTAAGTTTCAAGGAACAATTCCGAGTCCTGGAATTAACACTGAAAGCGGCCTTATTTCAACGGTGACTTTCAGAGTAAAGAGCACTGGCGTGGCTACGGTTAGAATTATGGATACCTCGCGAGTGCTTTTAAACGACGGCAAAGGGACGGATGTTTTGGGACAGACTACCAGTGGAATTTACAGTTTAGTTTTGCCCCCACCAGCGGGGCCTCTGGTTTCCTCACCAACTAATCCGGACCAAGAGAAATGGTACGCTTCAAAAAGTTCAATTTTTAGATGGGAGACAAATCCGGACGTTAAGGGTTTTAGTTACGTTTTAAATGATTCTCCGATTGATGCTCCCGATGATATTTCGGAAGGACTCAAAACGACGGTATCGTACAATAACTTATCGGACGGGAAACATTATTTTCACATTAAGTCGTTACGCGATGGGACTTGGGGAGGGGTGACTAGTTACGCGTTGAATGTTGATGCCAGTAACCCAGCGGCTTTCGAACTTGAATTCTCACCGGCAGAAAGAACTTCAAATAAGAATCCTCTTATATCTTTTGAAACAACCGATGCGGCTTCGGGGATTGATCACTATGAGATAAAAATTATTTCCCTCGAAAGAGGGGCGAGTGTTGGCGAGGGTCAGTCGAACGAGACGCCATTTTTTATTGAGGCTTCCTCGCCCTATAGTCGTCCATTAGAATTGGGAAAATACGATGTGGTGGTGAGGGCGCATGACGAGGCAGGGAATTACTATCAAGCCACGAAAAAGCTCACAATTACCCGGGCTATTTTTGAGATTATTCGAGGACAGGGGTTAGGACTTAGAGGTAACTTTGTGGTTCCGTGGGTTTTCGTTTGGATAATCGCGCTCGTTTTACTTCTTGGATTAGCGTACATAGCACGGGTTGTTTGGCGCTGGCACCGAGTAATCGAGCGGCAAATTGAGGCTGGGGCTTTGAGTCATCCAAATGTCGCACCAAAAATTCAGGTTTTGATGGAGAAGAAGAAAGAGTATGGGAGTCGGGACAGTGGACCCACTCCCCCCCCGGGCTCGGCCGTGAAGAATTTCTTGATTTTACTGGCAGTTGCGTCTCTCGCGATGTTCCTGTTTACGAAAACGGGTTTTGCTCAGGAGCTGGGAGCTGAAACGCTTGGTATTCAGCCGCCAATCGTTAACCTTTTTCCAGAATCCGTTTCTAATGACGAGATTTTCTATATTGGTGGCCGAGCCAGCGCGCCGGAAGCAGAAGTTATTATTTACATTCAAAATGAATCAAGCGGAGAGGCTGTTAGTCACGTTGTCAAAACAGATGCCTCTGGAGCCTGGTTCTATTCTTCTTCAGAGTTTTTAACTTCTGGGAAATATTTGATTTGGACGCAGTTAAAGATAAAAGAAGAGCTTAGCCCTCCAAGTTCTAAACGAGACCTCATGGTCGCGCCAACGGCGATTCAGTTCGGTGAAAACAGGGTGAGTTATGAGGAACTTTACTTTACAATACTCGCAGTTGTTCTGGCAATTCTTCTCGCAATACTCATATTTATTGCTTATCACGTTTATCATCACAGATTGAAACACCGCCGATTGTTGAAAGAAATTCGCGAAGCTGAGGAGTCTATCCGTCGGGGGTTTTCGGTTCTAAGGCGAGACATTGAGGCGGAGCTTGAGATCGTGAGGAAGATGAAATCAGATAAGGAACTTAGAGTTGAAGAAAGAATGAGAGAGGAGAAATTAATGAAGGACCTTGAAGAAGTGAGCACGTATATTGGTAAAGAAGTTTGGGAGGTGGAGCAAAACATATAGCCTGGATCTAAAACCTTAAATCCGTTCCACGGTTTATGTTTCAGGGTTCACGTTTTGGGGTTTGCGACCTTCGTTTTGAATTCTTTTAATGACTAGGCTTCCTCCCTTAATCTTGACTTCAATGATTTTCGTTCTTTTCCCACCCTGAAGTGTCCAGGTGCCGGGTTCATGACTTAGAGCTCGAACTTTCCAGAGGATGGTCTCGGCTAGAGTTTTATCTCCAGAAGTAGCTTTGAGTAAATCTTTTTCGTCTATAAAACCATCTTCCGTTTTAAACTTTTTAGTGAAGGTGGCCTCGTTGTGATTTTGGTCTACGGGTTCGATTTGACCACTCCTAAGTTTCGGCAGGGATTCAATTAAAAGTTCGGCGCCAAGGTGGCCGAGTTTTTCTTCAAGCGAACCATAGTTGTCATTTGGGTTGATAGCGATCTCGGTTTGTGCCAGAACTGGTCCGTGATCCATACGTTCATCCATCAAATAAAGAGTGACGCCAGTTTTTTCTTCGCCCGCTAAAAGCGCTGATTGGATAGGGGAGGCTCCGCGATATTTAGGGAGGAGGGAGGGGTGGATACCGATGGTGCCCAGGCGGGGGATTGCAAGAATTTCCTTGGGAACGATCTTGGCATAGGCGGCGACGACGAAGAAATCAGGGTGAACCTCAAACAGCTTATCGCAAATCGAAATTGGGTTTTCAGGTTGGAGAATTTCAATTTGACTCTTACGACTAACAACGAGCTGTTTTGTGGGTGGGGGAGTGATAATTTTTTTGCGTCCAACTGGTCGATCGGGATTACTTACAACTATTTTGGGAATATAGCCATGGTCAATTAGCTTGCCAAGGATTAGGGACGCAAATTTTGGTGAACCAAAGAAAGCGAAAACCAGTGGATTATGAATCATGAATTAGGAACTGGGAGGCGGTGCGGGCACCTTGTGAATTTTTTTGGCGACGTCGGTAAAGAGTTTTCCATCGAGATGATCGACCTCGTGTTGAAAAACATGAGCTAAGAGTCCCCAAGCTTTGATTTTCAGACTTCTGCCAAATTTATCGAACCCAGTTAATCTGACGGTTTTGTACCTCTCGACTTCGCCAAAAGTTCTCGGAATACTCAAACATCCCTCTTCGAGCAGCGCTTTTTCTTTAGATTCGCTTCTTTCTATTTTAGGGTTAAAAATAGCATAAAATTTTTTGCTCCCGTCTTCTGCTCCTACTTCGGCTACGAAGAGGCGATAGCTTAGACCAACCTGATTGGCGCTTAAGCCAATGCCGTTTGCATGCCGCATGGTTTTCTTCATCTCGTGAATCAGCGCGGCAACCTCACCCTTTGAGAGATTTTTTTTGCCGATAGTGACTTCACCTTTTTTCCCGAATAAGAATTCTTCCGTTTTCTTACGGAGGATTTTTTCTTCTGATTTTTGACTAATTTCAAATATTTTCATGCTTTTTTGCCGACGTGACGATTTTCATAAAGTAGGCACCCTTGTTCACTACATCCTTTTTTTCGGCGACCTGCTTAGCTAGCCGCAAGAGGTTTTCGGGATTATTTTCTTTGGCAAGCTTAATGTAGAGCGTTTTATGTTTTTCGTCGTTTAGAACCTCGGATATTTCTAAGCCGAAGAGTTGGTGTTTTTTGTAGACCCGCGACTCCTTGGATCTCTTTTTCAGCTTTTCCAGATAGTCTTCACTTTTTAGCACAATCCTATTTTATCTCAGCTTCGAGAATTCTTCAATCTTGAGCAGAGAATCAGCGCTTTGATTTTATAGCTCAAATATCTTAGAATTAGTTTATTCATATGCAAAAGATTTCTAAAAAAAGGGTGTTCATTGTGACCGCGCTCACGATTTTTGGTTTGGCTGTCGTCGGTGGAGCGTTTTGGTTTGGTTTTGATACGGGGACAAGATTCCCGCAAGTTTTAATAGTTCAAGGAGTTAAGAACATAGAACCGGATAAGCCCGTAGCGGCTGATTTTAGCGTTTTCTGGCAGGCCTGGCAGAAGATAGGCGAAAATTACGTGAATATCGCTAAGGTAAAAGACCAGGAGAAGGTTTACGGGGCGATTAGGGGTTTAGTTGGTTCACTCGGCGATCCTTATACGGTTTTTTTTGACCCCGAAGATGGCGAGAAGTTCGCGCAGGACATTAAAGGTAATTTCGGGGGAATTGGCGCGGAAATTGGTATCAGAAAAGATCAGTTAACCATTGTTTCTCCGCTTAAGGATACCCCAGCTTTTAAGGCAGGGCTCAAGGCTGGTGACAAAATATTTCAAATTGACGCCAAGTCGACCGAGGGTCTTACGGTAAACGAGTCGGTCGGGCTGATTCGAGGGGAGATTGGAACCGCGGTTGTTTTGACTGTTTTTCGAGAGGCTTGGGATAAACCCAGGGAGATAAAGATTATTCGAGCTAACATTGTCGTTCCGACACTCGATTACAAAATGCTTGATGGGGATCTAGCCCACATACAACTCTACAGTTTCAATGCTAACTCGAACAACCTTTTTGGCGACAACATTCGACAAGCTATGCGAAATGGCAGTAAGGGTTTGATTTTGGATCTAAGAAATAACCCCGGAGGATATCTTTCGGTGGCCGTGGACTTGGCTGGATGGTTTTTGTCTCCCGGGACACTTGTGGTTAGTGAATCTGATAAGACAGGACCGAGAGAGCAATTTAAGGCTCAAGGCAACGGACTGCTTAAAGATTTTCCGGTGGTAGTTTTGATTAACGAGGGTTCCGCTTCGGCTTCAGAGATATTAGCGGGAGCGCTTAGAGACAATCTCAAAACAAAATTGATTGGTAAGAAAAGCTTTGGAAAGGGGACGGTTCAACAGGTCGAGTACCTCAAGGACGGATCCTCGCTCAAAATTACGGTAGCGAACTGGGTTTTACCGAGCGGGAAAATTCTTGAAGGTGAGGGGTTGGCGCCTGATTACGAGGTGCTACTCAAAGAAGAGGATTCGGAAAGTGAAAAAGATCCCCAATTGGAAAAGGCCATTGAGGTGTTAAAGGCGGAGATAGCCAACAAGGCAAAATGAAGGTTTTTTTCCTTGAAGAGGTTAAGGGGGTTGGGAAGAAATACGACATAAAGGAGGTAAACGGTGGATACGCGCGTAATTTTTTGTTTCCCAGAAAATTAGCAAAACTAGCTACGCCAGAAGTAGTAAAAACCGCCTACAAATTAAAGGAAAGTTTTGATCGGGAGGAGGCAACGCTCGAAAAACACCTAGAAGGATTAGCGCGGAGGATTGAGGAGCGATCGTTACAGTTTAAGTTGCGGGTGGATCAGATCGGTCACCTTTTTGGCTCAGTTACTAAAGAGATGATCTCGCGAGGTCTTCGTGATGCAGGGCTTGTTAGTAAAGAGAGGGTTGAGGTCGTCTTAGATCACCCCATAAAAGAATTGGGTGAGCACTTAGTTTGGGTCGATCTAAAGAAAGGGGTTAGGGCGAAACTGAGGGTAGTTATTGAACGGCTACCAGAGTAGCTCGTCTTGCCCGGCCGTCAAAACCGCGCTTTAGGCGATTGGAAAATTTAACAATTCCGTCCTTAAGGGCAAAAAGGGTATCGTCTCCGCCTCGGCCAATGTTTTTACCAGGAAGATACCTGGTACCGCGTTGGCGAATGATGATTTGCCCAACTGTCACTTTTTCTCCATCTTGAAGTTTAATGCCGAGACGTTTTGAGCGGGAGTCTCTTCCTAGCTTAGTAGAGCCGCCCGATTGAGTATGTGCCATTCGTTAGTTGATTTGATTTTTTGTTATACTAGATTATAGAGTATAGGTTTTTTTATGTCAAATTTGTACCAATTATTTCGCACGTATAGAAAAAAGGTTGTGTTTGGCCTGGTCATTTTTTTAGTGGCCTCACTTTCTTACGGGGTGGGCTATCTTGCGGGGAGAGATATGAATCGGGCGCCGATTGTGATTGAGAAGTGTTCAAATCTAACCTCTAACTAGGGTGAGAAGAGAACGAAGAGCTTGACTCTTTTGGATTTCGAATTAGGATGACTATTAGCACTCTAAAGAAGAGGAGGTTTTCGTGTTTGATGAGCGACCGTTTACTCCACCGAAACTGAAAGTGGACCAGTACGTTTCTCCGCCGAGGGGAAAAGCAATTAAGATTTTCTTGGCCGAAGGCGGGGACCCCTACGCCAGAGTTTTTTTCGACCAAAGTTTGAGCCGGTGGATGACACTAGACGGTGAGACGGACATTGTATCTGGTGGGAGTCTGCGATGCTTCGTTTTTGGACTCTTGCGCTCGGAGGGGAAAGTACTTTCTCCTCGAGTGGGGCAAAGTCTTCGGATTACCAGATTTTGTCGAAATGAGAGGGATGTTCACGGCCGGTTAGTGTGAGGTTTTTAACTTAAAGCGACCCGGTCTCTCGGGTCGCTTTTTTTGCCGATTTATTTTGGAACTCTAGGTTGCTTTGTAACCCAACTCCTCGATGGCTTTGATGATTTTTTCTTTGCTGACTTTGGCGCTGTCGAACTCGAAGACTCCTTTTTTGGTGTTGTAGTCAACTTGAGCCGAACTCACACCATCAAGCGCGGAGGCGATCATTTGGATACCGATGGCGCAGGATCCGCAATGCATACCCTCTAGCTTGAGTTCTATTTTTTCCATAGATTTATTCTATTATGCGGCGATCTGTTTTTCAATGGGGGGCGTGTAGCGTTTTAGAAGCAGGGAGTTTATGACCACCGAAATGGAGCTTAGAGCCATGGCAAAGCCGGCGATTTCTGGCCGGAGAGTGGCCTGTGAGAAGCTAAAGAAAACCGGACCCAAGCCGCCCAAGCTTCGTGTTACATCAAGGACCCAAGTGGCCGGGATACCGAGGGAAGACTGGGTGAAAAGCAGGTGAATGCCTCCCGCAATCGGAATAGCGACGACGTTGTATATGAAAGCCCAAAATAGATTTTGCCAAACTTTTTTGATGGTTTTGCCAGAAAGTTGGATGGCGGTTACCACGTCTCTTAGGTCGTCTTTAACCAAAATTATTTCTCCGGTTGAAATTGCCACATCTGTTCCAGAACCAATGGCGATGCCAGCATCGGACTGGGCTAGAGCAGGGGAATCGTTGATACCGTCTCCGACCATCGCCACCTTCTTGCCTTCGCTTTGAAGCTTTTTGATGACTTCGGCTTTTTGTTCTGGAAGAACTTGAGCCAAGAAGCGATCGATGCCAAGCTCGCGAGAAATGGCCTCGGCGGTTTTCTGGTTATCCCCCGTAATCATAATGATTTCTTTCCCCATCTTTTTTAAGGCTTGGATAGCTTCTCTCGCGTGAGGTTTCAGGGTGTCAGCTAGCGCCAGGATGGCGATAAGCTCGCCACCGTAGGCGGCAAAGATCACCGTTTTCGCTTCACCCTGAAGTTTTGACACTTGGTCGGTCCAGGCATCAGTTTTTATCCCAGAGGTTTCTAGGAACGCTTGATTGCCGACTAGGGCATCTAGTTTATCGACTTTTCCGTGAACACCTAGCCCAGCTACGGCTTCAAAATCGATAACTTTGGATAAATTTTTCTCGCCAATTTCAGTTTTGGCTTTTTCGACGATAGCTCGAGCTAAGGGGTGTTCAGATCCAATCTCAAGCGCGCCAATTATGGCCAGGGCTTTTTTATAATCAAATTTTTGGCTAGTTACGATGAAATCGGTGACGGCGGGTTTGCCAATGGTCAAGGTTCCGGTTTTGTCGAAGGCCACCGCCTGAATTTTATAAGTTTTCTCAAGCGCTTCACCGCCTTTTAAGATGATGCCGAATTTAGTGGCTCGACCAATTCCGACAATAAGAGCGGTTGGGGTGGCGAGGCCCATGGCGCAGGGACAGGAAATGACCAGAACGGCAATCATTCGCATGAGACCCGCCCTGAAGGGTAGGGCCGCGCCCAAGTACCACCCAGCGAAAACAAGGACGGCCAAAACTACGACTACCGGCACAAAGTACTCGGAAATCTTATCGACTAGGTTTTGAATGGGCGCTTTCGAGGCCTGGGCCTCCTCAACCATCTGAACGATTTGGTAAAGAAGAGTGTTTTTGCCAACCTTAGTGGCTCGAAACCTCAAGAGTCCTTCTTGGTTGATAGTGGCACCGATCACCTCATCGCCGACGGTTTTTGAAACCGGATAGGACTCGCCAGTAACCACTTTTTCGTCAATGTGAGATTTACCCTCAATGATGATGCCATCGACAGGGATTTTTTCGCCTGGCCGAACTACAATCACATCACCTTCTTTGATTTGATCGATGGGTACGAGCTCTTCCTTGTCGTTTCGGAGGACGTGAGCGTCTTTAGCCTCAAGTTTCAGGAGTTCTTTGATGGCGGTTGAGGCCCGGCCCTTGGCCACTGCTTCAAAGTATCGCCCAAGGAGAATGAAAGAAAGAAGGGCGGCCGAAGATTCCCAAAAAGGGTGGTCAATATTGAAAAATAAAAAGCCGATAGCTGAGTATGCATAGGCGGCGGTGGTGCCCAATGCAACCAAGACGTCCATATTGGCGGAACCGACTCGAATGGAGGTGAAGGAGTTTTTATAAAAAGACCAGCCAATTATAAACTGGATAGGGGTGGAAATAATCCAGTAGAGGTAGTTTAGGTCAATGCCATAGAGGGCGTGAACATGTTTCAGGTTGAACATGTGGACGGCCATGTAGTAGGCGATAATCGGAAGAGAGAGAGCGAAAGCGGCAATTACGCGGCGCTTGGCTTCTTTAATTTGGCGGGCGTCTTTTGCCTCTTCTTCTTCTGGTGAAGCCGAAGCTTCATCGGGTCGAATCAGGTCGTAACCGAGTTTATTGATTAGTTCATCAATGCGTTCGAGCGTAATTTTGCTTTCGTCATAGTCTACCGTCACTTTTTCCGCGCCATAGCTGGTTTTAATTGAGTTAATACCCGCCTGCTTGCCGATTAACTTGTCAATCAAAATAGAGCAAGAAGCACAATGCATGCCTTTTACCTTGAGTACATATTTCATCTTTTGATTGATTAAAAGACACGCGTTGTGCCCAAAGTGGGGTCGGGAGAAAGCGACAGGTTTCTCCCGTGTCGGAAACAATTCAAAACCGAGGGTTTTGAAAGAGTCTCGCAACGCGAGACGACGCATAATTGCATTCC
>VMFW01000002.1 GCA_007376265.1 Parcubacteria group bacterium Gr01-1014_20 | reverse complement strand
GTGAATCGGGCCTGGAACACGTCGATGGAGATAGGTGTAAAGGTCTTGGCCGAAAATTATCAAACTGGGGCGAGTCGACACATTGTCTCTGCTTATTTTACTTTTGTGGCAGTTGACGAAAATATGAAGCCGGTGGCTGTTCCCGAGGTTCTGCCAGTCACTCCTGAAGAAACTCGACGTTTTGGCGAGGCCCAGATTCGGCGCGAACAGCGTTTGTCGATTCAAGGAAAGAAGAAGTAAACTTTGACCCCCAGTTCTGCTGGGGGTTTTGCTAGTGGTTTCTTTTGTCGCTTCCGATAGTGCCGTCTAAGAGGAGGACGATGCGGTCGGTCAAAGCGGCATATTCTGGCTCGTGTGTGACCATAACTATGGTCTGACCCTCTCTGTGGAGATCGAGGAAAGTTTTAAGAACGGTTTCGGCGGTTTCGGAATCAAGATTGGCAGTTGGCTCATCGGCAAATAGGATTTTTGGATTGTGGCCGATGGCTCGAGCAATCGAGACTCTTTGCTGTTCACCTCCAGAAAGTTGACTGGGCAGGTTTTTGAGTTTTTCACTCAAACCGACTTTTTGCATGGCGTTTACGGCCTGGTTTTCAGCATCTTTTTTTTCGAGACCCTGCATGAGTAACGGAACAAAAACGTTTTCAAAAGCGGTGAGTTCGGGAACAAGGGCGTAGTCTTGGAAAATATAACCCAATTCGTTCAGGCGGAAACGACTTCGTTCAGTTGAATCCAGTTTGGAGATATCTTGATCATTTATAATGATTTCTCCGGCGTTTGGTTCATCTAGGAGGCCGAGCTGATAAAGAAGTGTGCTTTTGCCTGACCCGGAGCGGCCGGTAATGGATAAAAATTCCCCCTTCTTGACCTCGAGGTCTAATCCTTTTAAAACCGCCAGTTCTAGCGTTCCGCTTTTATATTTCTTTACGAGACCTTTAACTTTGATCATGTTTGTTCAGGTTTTGTTTGGCGCTTTAGTTTTTATCGCCCAAGGATTGAGTCCAGGGTGTTTTGCTTGACGACCATTCGGGCGGGGATAAGACCAGCGATGAAGGTGGCTATGAGCAAAACAGCTATTCTTATAGCGGTGCCGCTTGCGGTCGCAACCAAAATGCCGTCGCTAAATGGAAAGTTGATTGGGTTTTTATCGAGGTATGGTTTGATGACGCCGAAGACTAGAAATGTGCCGATAGCAGTTCCCATCAGGGCGTAAAAAACCGACTGGAAAACATAAGCCATTTCTATGGCTTTGGGGTGGATCCCTATGCCTTTTAGGATACCAATGAATTTTCGGCGAGTGATGGCATTTACAAAGATAACGATAAAAATAGTGATAGCGGCGACAACCAGGCCGATGGAGCTGATGATGTTTCCAAGAAGCGCGAAAGTTTGTTTCATGTCTTTAATGAATTTAGGTTCCGCATCTTCTTGAGTTTGAATTCGAGCAAACTGGTCGAAGCCGTTGCCAATCAGCGCATTTTTTACACTGATGGGATCGGTTTTTGGAGCAAGTCTTAGGACAATTTCGTCGACATTGTAGTCATTTCGCCCAATTAGGCCTCGGAGCTGTTTATCGACAAAGAAAATCCTTCGGTCGATTTCGTCAACTTTGCTTCGAGTGATTCCTTTTACGATTACCTCCCTCACGTTTTCGCCGATGGTAACTTGAATTTTGTCACCAATCTCTACTTTTTGGAGGACAGGGAAGGTGGGGGAGTCAAAGTCCAGATATTTTTTGAGGAGCATGGCGCCTACGAGAACCCGGTCGTAGTCATTTTCTTCTAAGTAGTCTCCTTCGATGACCAACCCCGAAAGACCGGTGACGATATCTTCGGCTTTGGGATCGATTCCAACGATGGAAGTTCCAACACTTTCGTCGAGGTCGGTGACCCTCTTTTTGTTCTCTTTGTAGTCTGATTCAACCTTGCCGGTTTCAATGTAGCGAGCGGCGACTGCTTCGACGCTAGGTAGGTTTTGGGCGGCTTTGATAATTTGGGAGCTCTGTTCGATGTAGGATTTGTTTTTGAGATTAGAAATAAAGATATCTCCCAGGTAATGGCTTTTTACAGCCGTGACCGCCCCTTCGATCAGGCCAACTAAAATTCCGCTCACAATGACCAAGTTCAGAAAAGTGAGCGTCATAATTGAGACGATCAAAACGTTGGTCCAGATGTTACTTCTCTTTACTTGACGAACGGCCAGGAAAAAGCCGACCCTGACCAGGTTTTCTATCCCACTCGAGTTACTTTTTTGAGTTTTAGCCACTTGCTAGTTTCAGTTTGCTACTATCACGGAATTACCTTCGTCTACTCCCGATAAAATTTCCACAGAACCATCCCGGCTTTTGAGACCGACTATAACTGGAGTTTTTTCAGTTTTTCCGTTAATTAGCTTGTTGACGAATATTGACCCACCCTCTTCAATAAGAGCGAATTTTGGAAGAACGAGAACGTTATCTTTTCTAAAAGTTTCTATCTCAAGATTGGCCGTGAGACCACTTTTGAGTTTGGGGTTTGGGTTTAGTAGAGTTATCTTAGTTTTAAAGTTTACCACCCCATTGATGATGGTTTCGGCCGGATCGATTTCTGAAACTTGGCCAGAGAATGTTTCTTCCATAAGGGCATCGAAAGTAATTTTTACGGGGTTACCCAGGCTTATATTTTCAATGTTAATTTCTGAAATATTAACCTCAATCTCAAGATCGTTCTCGCTCATGATGGAAACGAGAGTGATGTTTGGGGCCACGATTTCGCCAGGTTTGGCATCTTGCTTGGTGATAAGACCATTGATAGGTGAGCGAAGAATGTTTTTCCCGATTTGAGCCCGGACGGCGAGAACTTTGGCTTCCGCCTGTTTAATTTGGGCTTCTTGGTATTTTATTTGCTCGAGGGTGGAACCGGATCTTTTGAGAGCCAGTTCTTTTTCGGCAATCGAAACATTTGACTCAGCAGTTTTTAATTTTTCTTCGGCGGTAGTAAGGTTGTTGATGGCGGTGCTTACGTTTACCCTCGCAGTTGAGATGTCAGTCTTATAACTGTCGAGAGTGGATTGGGAGAGGTTTTGGCTTGGAGAAACTGAGCTTAGGGCAACCCCAGCATCTTCGAGAAGGGTTTTCACTAAGCTTAGATTATCTTTAGCGGTTTTGGTGTTTGCGGCAAGATCACTTTCTGAATTTAAACTGGTGATTCCGACCGACCAGGCGTTTAAGGATCTTCCGACCATAAATCGACCCCATTCGATTTTGGATTCGACTTCAGTATTTGCCACGGGAAATGTTAGTTGGGGGCTGGCACTATCTCCGCCTGAAAATAATTGGTCAGTTTTATTTCTCGTGGCATCATCGGCTTTCACGTAGGCATCAGTTATTTTGTCGACGAGGTTTTTTCTTGAGTCTTCCAGGTTAGATTTGGTGTTCGCAAGTTTTGCCTCCTGAATCTCAATTTCTTCTGGACGAGACCCCTTTTTTATCTCGTCTAACTTTACCTCCTGGGTCTCGAGATTAGCTTCGGTTTCAAGGAGGTTGGCTTCAAGTTCGCTTGTTTCCAGCTTGACGACGACTTCGCCTGCTTTTACCTTGTCGCTAACTTTCAAGTTCACGTAGCTTACTTTTCCAGATTTCTCGAAGGCTAAATTAATGACTTCAGCTGGCTTGGTTTTTCCAGTGACGATTATCTGCTGGACCACAGAACCTCTTTTAACTTCAACCACATCGCTCCCACCGTTGCCTTTTTTAAAAATAGAAACGAAGATTACGATCACAATAAGGCCGATTATAACTAGCGGAACCAGTTTATTCTCGGGCCTTAGGATTTTTTTTAGGTGAGCCTTCATGAGTTTTTGATTCATGAGTTTACAATATTTACGTCCTAATTGAAAGCTTTGATCTTTAAAAAAACCCGAGCAAAAAAGTGCTCGGGTTGAATTTATTTACCGGCGCTCGCCAGTCTTCCTTGGATTTTTTGCCGCGGCTTTGTTGGAACCTTTTTTCCCAGTAACTCCGTGTGTGACCAGAAGGAAGGCTTCCTTGCGAGTGAAGCCAGCTTTCATGTAGGTCTTCATGGTTCCATAGAGAGCTTTAGCATGGACTTTCTGGGGGTTAGGGGTTTTCTTCGTTTTTGCCACAGACTGATCTCCTTTTGGGTTGAGGTTATTTCGACGCGGGACAACTTTCTAGCTCCGATACACTGGTTTTTCTGGAATAAATTTTTTGCCAGGCTTTCTTAAGAGCGAAGCATCGGGGACTTCTTCACCTAGGTTCAGCCGACTGACTTTTTCGAGTTCTGCTTGGGGTACTTCGTCTCGATGGTAGGCGAGATAATGAATGCAGAGTGAATTGGTTATCACTCCGCTTGGAAGGACGTGGTCGCAGTTAGAACTATCGGCACCGCATAGGCAGGTGTGCCAACCGCGGTAACTGTGCTCGCGTTTTGACAGAAGGAATGCCGCTGTCATCATGCGGGTGAACTCGTCGATGACTGGTTCGGGTGATGCTGGATTTTTTGGCTCAATGAAGAGCAGGTGTTTTTCGTCGGCAATGATCACGTTTTCCTCCGGGTTTTAAGTTCAAATGACTGGCCATATGATATTCAATACAGTTGATTTTGTCAATTTTCTCTATTGACTTTTTACTCGTTTTTTGTTAAACTTTAGTCGGTTAATTTACAGGTATAAAACGATCGAAATATATAAAGGAGGAGGGCCGATATGGGTGGAAAGAAGTACGATCTAATCATCGTTGGAGCTGGGGTGACGGGTACGGCGCTTGCGTACGTACTCTCATCCTACAGCAACGTGAAGCGGATCTTGATACTTGAGAAGAATTCGTGGGTAGCGGAGGTGAACTCCAATCCCATGAACAATGCTCAAACCTCACACGATGGAGGAACGGAAACTAACTACACGTTACACCACGCGCTCGAGGTTAAGGCCGCGGCGACGATGCTTCGACGGTACGTTCTCTCTAAGAACGATCCGCTTTTGTCCTTCAAGACCCACCGAATGGTGTTAGGAGTCGGCGCCGAAGAGGTCGAGACGCTCAAGAATCGTTACATGGAGTTTTGGACTCACTATCCCGATCTATCCCTCATTGGACCGGAAGAGCTTTCCCGGATTGAGCCAATGCTTATGAAAGGCAGAGGTCCGAAGGAGCCAGTTTGTGGCCTCGTGAGTAACGAAGGCTATATGATTAACTATCAGCGACTGGCGGAATCGATGCTTTCGGATGCTCGGGTGATTAATCCTGAACTCGAACTGGTTTTCAACGTGACGGTGGACTCCATTCGGCGCGAAGAAGAAGACTTTGTTTTGGAGACCAGCCAAGGCCGGCTTGATTCGCGGGTGGTGGTTTTCGCGGCTGGTTCTTATAGTTTGTACTTCGCCCAACAGATGGGCTACGGAACCGAGTACGCGATTTTGCCGGTGGCCGGAAGTTTTTACTCCGGCGGCAATCTCCTGAAGGGCAAAGTCTATCGGGTGCAGATTCCGGGGATGCCCTTCGCGGCAATCCACGGCGATCCAGACATTTTGAATCTTGCGGATACGCGATTTGGCCCGACCACGAAGCCCCTACCACTCATGGAGCGACATCGCTACAAGACTTTTTTTGATTTCATCAAGTTGCCGCTTGTCTCGCTTCGCGGGTTCCTCAGTATGACTCGGATTCTTGCAAGCAAGGGGATGATCGGTTACGTGATCAAAAACACCCTGTACGACTTGCCGATCATTGGCCCGTGGCTTTTCCTTCGAGCGGTGCGACCGATTGTGCCCACTATTCGCTACCGTGATTTGAAACTTCGACGGGGAGCGGGTGGAATTCGGCCGCAGATCGTGGACTTGCGAACCAAGAGCTTGGTGATGGGGGACGTAACGATCACTGGTGATCGTTGCATTTTCAACACCACACCATCGCCGGGGGCCTCGGTCTGTTTGGCAAACGCCAAGCGAGATGCGGCAAAGGTCGTAAAGTTCCTTGGGAACGGTTACACGTTTTGCCAAGCCAGTATCGATCGTGATCTTGGTTGAATAGTTTAAACCGCCCGCTAGTTTTGGGGGCGGTTTTTTGTTGATTTTAATTTGAGGGTGGAGTATAAGATATTTTAGAACTTTAACTTTGAAAGGGGAGGGAATGAAGAAGCCGATTATTTACCTGGCGGGGCCACTGGGATTTTCGGAAGTGGGGCGCCTGTTTCACGAGCAGGTGGTTTTACCGATGGTTGGTGAAATTGGGTACGACGTCCGTGATCCTTGGGCGCTAACTTCAGAAGAGGAGATTGAGGCGGTTTCAAAAATGCCTCGGGCGGAAGAACGGCGCGAGAGATGGTTTGAGTTGAATCGAGTGATGGGCGAGAGAAACGCTGAGGCCATCAGGGAGTCGGATGTGATCATGGCGGTACTCGATGGCGTGGACGTGGACAGTGGCACGGCCTCGGAGGTGGGCTTCGGTTTTGCGCTTGGCAAGAAGATCATTGGCTACCGGGGTGATTTTCGCTTAAGCTCGGATAACGAAGGCAGTGTGGTTAACCTGCAGGTTGAGCATTTTATTCTCCAGAGCGGTGGTTGGATTGTTTTTGATGTTAATAAACTTCGCTTATCTCTTCAGAGGGTTTACACCTCTTTGGTTGCCTAAATAGATTTAGAGTCCCTACTCGCTCGACGGGTGGGGATTTTTTTATTAAAAAAGAACCGCCGGGAACACAGGCGGTTCTTCGGCGGTTAGTTGCTGATGGAGGCAGGAGTGGTTGTCGGGTTTGCCTCCGGGTTCGGTTTGGGAGATGAGCGGTGACAGCGCTCGATGAAGTCGCTAGTCACTTGGTATTTACCACTAGGAGCGAGGACGATCCAGCCGCCGCCTTTTGGTATGAACCCCCCTTGGTAGTGCAGGCCTTCTGCAAAGTATTGGGCAAGACTCTTGGGGACGGCTTGGGGTTTGACCAGACGATTGAATCGGAAGCCGTCTTTGTGTTTGCGCGCGTAGAAAGCTTCAATTTCTTCGGCAGAGAACTCTGCCCAGCCTTTCCCACGTTCTTGCAGGAACTTAATGACCCAGCCGGCGGAGACTTCGGTTTCCATGTTTTCAAAGGCGTCCCATAGGTGACTCGATGCATCAATGTCTTCGGGCTGAATGGGGAAGTTACTCTGGTCGGTAATGACTGACCCTTGAGGAAGAACAAACTTGAGGTCTTCCATAACAAGCTCCTTAATTTAGATGTGAAATTTCGATTACTTAGTTTAGGCTGTCATTATAACAAATCCATGCATTTTGTCAAGTTGGTGAAAAAAAGCCGCCTTTAGATAATTCGGGCGGCTTTGAAGCTGTTAATTACTAGTTGAGATTTCAAAGAGTCGGTTGGCGACTCCTAGGATCTCGTCACGAGCCGGGAACTGTTTGATCCAAGTGGGTGGGATGCCTTCGATGCCGAGATTGGCGCCGATTAAATTGCCAACGATGGCGGCGTTGGTGTCGGCATCACCCCCGGCATTTACAGCCTCGAGTATGCCAGCCCTGAAGTCAGTTGGATGACGCATGAAGGTGCCGAGTGTAAAGGGTGCAGTTTCGAGAGATGTAAAGCCACAGCCTACATTTTCGCGGAGTTTATCCGGATCATCAATACCGCTTAGGATTAATCGGAGTCGTTCGGAAACTTCGTTTTTGTCCCATCTGGGGCGGCCTACGAAATCTTCGGCTAGTGTGGTGCGTACAATTGTGTTTTCTAGGCAGCCCCAGATTCCACCATACAGACTTTGATTAATTCCTTTTTGCAAAATAAATCGGATGGTGTCAGCAACGGCAAAAGCGGCGATACTGGCTCTTGGATCTCCGTGAGTGATATAGCCAAGCTCGCAACACTCTCTAAAGAGTGCGAGGTTTCCATCATCCAGCCGATGCGGGTTGGAGGCTAAGAGTCCCAATGGCGCAATCTTCATGGCGACGCCGTTTCCGAGCCCGGTTTTTTCGGTAACTGCTGGAGGGGTTTTTGGATCGCGTTTGCCTTCGGCAATTTCGGCGATGGCACTCCGAGTGGATCCGCCCCAGGTCATGTGATTCTTGCGCCATTCTTCGACGTGTCGTTGGGCGCAGTCGTTTATATCGAGAGTGCCGCCAGAGTGGATGAGGGATTCAGCTACGATTATAGTAAGTTGAGTGTCGTCAGTAGTAGCGCCAGCCGGGAGTTTGGCGGCGTCCTTAAACTTTCTCTGGACTGGATCCATAAAGTCGATAACGCCTTGGCCATTGTTTAGCACCATGATTTCTTCGTGAGTCATGGTCTCAACCGGCATGCCAAGCGCATCGCCAATAGCTCCACCCAAAAGACAGCCTTGAAATCTTGAAAGCAGATCTGCCACTCTCTAACCTCCTCTTTGTTTTATGTTAAATTACTAAGTTCTATATTCTACAATATTAAAACAGAATGTCAATCGGGATCAGTCGAAGATGTTTACGAGGTAGTTATCGATATCGCGTTGGGGGAGATCGTAAAAATATTTGTTTTCATCGTGGAGTTTGCTCGCGAGAGCGACGCCGACAAATCGCCAGTGCCAAGGCTCGAATTGGTAATAGATGTTGTTGGGTGGGTAGGAGAGCACAAAACCATACTGGTAGGCATTTTCAGTCAACCATTTGTAGTTTTTGGTTTTCTCAAATCCAAGGAATACTTCTTTGGTTTCTGGGGAGTTAAAATCTAGGGCTGTGCCAAGTTGATGTTCCGAATAGCCCTGTTCGGCGGAGAATTGATTGGCTGTGCCAGCGCCGTAGGTAACTTTGTATCCAGATTTTACGACTGCTTGAGTACCAAACGAGCGATAGGCTGAAGCAATTTTGAGAGTTACGCTAGCGTTGCTTGCCGAGGCCAACATTCTTTCGAGGAACGGCGCGGCGTTTATATGGATTTGTTGTGGAATGTTTTTGTCGTAGATGTACTTTGAGTCTATGATTTCGAGACGAGTGGGCGTGTAGTGTTCGTTTAGAAAGTAAACTTTGGAATATTTTTTGAGGAGCTCTGGATCGGTTTGGCTCAATTTTTTTAGAACACCCACGGTGCCGGAGAGTTCGCCAACGACTTCGAAGATGTTTTTGATCTGGGCTTCGTAAAGCTGGTTTTTGGCTTGTTCGTTATGTAGGGCTTCGGTTAGGTCGGTGTTTTCCTTTTCAAATATTAAGAGTTTATTTTGGTTGATTGAAAGAAGTTGCTCGAGTCTGAATATTTTTGATTCGTTAAATTCCCAATAGCGATATCCGCCGTAGGCGAGGAGGACCACTATGGCAGTCATTAGACCGAACGCCAGGTAGACACCTTTTATTTTGGGTGTTTTCACGGATTTAATTTTAGCATACCCAGACATACACAAGACATGCTTAGATATTCTGGAGTTTTGATTTTTTTATTCGACTATTCTAGTATTTAAGTAAATTTATAAAGGGGCACTCGTCGGGCCTGATAATCAAAAATTAATAAAACAGTCATATGGGGACAATGTCTTTTGGGAAGTTGGCCACTCTAATCGGAGGCGTTGCCGTGCTGGGGATCATAGCCGCTTCTTTGGGTGGCGTTTTTAACAATCAGTTTGCCGATGGCGGAGTTGATGTGCGGAATACCGCTTGCGAGGATTTGGCGTCTGCTAGGATTGCGATTGGGAACGAATTAGAGGAACGAAAGCTTGCGGCGCAAGAGGCGCTTGACGCGGAGCGGGAGACGATAAGCGACGCGTATTGGGATAAGAATCGAGCTCTCGAGGCGGAGCACCACGCATGTATTTCTCGAGCGTTGACTGCCGATCCATGCAAGAAGCCGTTTGAGGAGGTGGGCCGACTATATGAAGAGATAATGGCGGATTTTGATGCTGGTAAGGGTTTTAACGAAGCGAAGTTTAACGAGCGGGAGGCAGCGAAGAAAAGATACAATGATTGTGTCGAAGATACACACAAACCAGATTTTTATAAAGAAAAAGAAACCGTGTGTGATGCCACGCTTGCGGCGGGCCGAGAAGCTAACCAAGTTGATCGTCAAGCAAAAGAAGCAGCGGCAAAAACAAGGTACGATGAAGCCGTCCTAAAAGCGCAGTCGGCGCATCAAGAGAAGTCCGCAATACTCGATGCCATAGAGAAGAAATGCAAAGAACCAGGTGGGACATCGAATGTGAATGTCGGCGCGATTAATACGGGCGGTACGGGTACGCCTATCCAACCCAACAGTTTGGCGTGCACTGGCGTGTTTAGTGGTAATAATCCTGATTTGCAGAGGCAGATTACAGACCTCGAGAATCAATTACAGAAAGCAAAAGCAGCTGGGTTGAGAGAGGGGCTTTCCGGTATAGATCACATCCAAGGAGCTTTGGACGATTTACGACAGGAATTAAAGGATTCCGAAAGAACCTGTAAGGTGGATGCCGATTGCGGTAATCCAGAACCGGTGTGTTGCAGTGGAAAACAAGTTGGCCGTGCTTACTGCGATGCGGGCGTATGCGCATCCGAGAAGAAGGATTGCGTTGATCCGGAAATCTGCGCTGGGAAGCCTGCGGCCTGCGTTGCGCCCGATACGGGTGTGCAACAGCAAGACGGCGTGTATATTAGCAGGACTATTCCGGAAGCTGGTTCGTGCTCACAGAATCTGCAAGTGTTGAATTTGAAACAGGCTACGTCCGATTCGGCGCGCTATGCGATCGTTGGTAACATTCCGAATTGGCTACACATTGATAAACCCGGTGGCTCTTTACCAGCGAAGGTGAATGTAACCTACTCATGCAACACGGTTCAGGGTTTTGGTCCAGGGACGTATACCGTAAACGGGAGCATAACGGTCAAGAATGCCGCCAACGAGCTCGTCAACACCATCCCGTTTAACGTTTCGATAACTGTGACGGCGGCGGAGGGACTAATCGAGGTGATCGAATATAAAGGAAAATATTTGCCAGTCGGCCAACTTATTATAGAGGACGAGGTGGGTTGTGGCGCCGAACATTGGCACGCGGCGCAGGGTGTTGTGACTGCGACTGATGGAACCAAGGTGTCCGATCCGGGCCCACAGTGCGGTTATGGAAAAGTGAAGGATAAGCCGGTAAAGAAGGTTCCCGCTCCGAACATCAACGCGCCAGCAGGAAACGTTGAAGTTCGTGGACTTGAGTTCTTGAAAAACCAATAGAACTTATCTCACAATAGTCTAAGCGTTTCTATTTTTTAGAAAAAGAAAACCTCGCATCAGGCGAAGCGGGGTTTTCGTCTTTTATGCGAGGTGTTAGTGAGTGACCGCTGGTATCTTTCCGGTCGCCACGTCTTGCTCTGAAATGATTTCAAAGTGGTGAGATTCGGACAGGGGGACTAAGTCGTTTCTGCCGTCATCAAACCGAATTTGATAACAAGGGCGAGTTTCGAGACCCTCGGGAGTGACGAATGTTACTCCCACAATCTCTGCGGGCTTACCAGCCTGGAAGGAAAACCTGTGGGTTCCCACCAGGAAGGCTTTTTGTGTCACTTTTGGGACTCCTTTCGTTTTTGAATTCCTGATCAAAGAGCTCAACAAAACCAATATCTAACTTATGTTTCTGAAAGGCCTGAAAACGACTTGATGCGTCTATGCCTGAAGACAGGAGGTTAGAATCTACTAGAGATACGAGATACTGGCTTAGTTGAGACCTGAATGGCTCGCAAGAGAGGTACTTAAACTCAGGATTTGAATTGTAGCATACTATGTTGGACTTGTCAAATGCTACTTCCTGGGGCAAAAAAGGCTAATTTTTTTGCTATCTCTGATTTGATAGAATGATTTTGTGGGAAAAAAAGAAACCGCTCTTAGCGGGGTGCATGGTATGCCAGCGGATTTACGAAAAGCTCTTGCTTCTTCCGGAGCGGCAAAATTAGTATGGGAAGATATTACCCCACTCGCGCGCAATGAGTGGATTTGCTGGATTACATCAGGCAAGAAAGTGGAGACAAGAGGTATCCGCATCGAGAAGGCACTCTCTAAGCTTAAGGGCGGAATGCGCCGACCTTGTTGTTGGGCCGGCTGTCCTCATCGTTAAGTTAATCAAAAATCTGAAATCTGCTTCGCCTAAACGAAAGTATTAAAATCTGGCTTAACCAGAATTTTTCTTCTTGCTCTTTATCACGCCTATAATACCGATAATACCTATGAGAAGTCCGATCAGTTGCCCTCCGGGACTATCATCAAATTCACCATATACAAACATAAATGCCCCGAATAATATTGCGAGAACGGAGTATATTACCCTGCTTTTATTCATAATAAAGAATCATACCGCAATCGTTCGGAGTTAACCAAGAGAAATTTGCTCCACGGGTAGGAGTTTCACTAATAGTCTTCGGTTTTGCTCAGGATTGCGCTGTGCTTAAATGCTACGGACTTACGCCTGTTAGTAGCGGAACGTACGTGTACGTATTGCGTAATATTTTTAACAAATGTTAGGCTTAAGCCAGCAATCGGGTCTACATGAGAATAGAAGAAAAGGGGAGGTAAGACTATGGTGGAGTTGCCGAAAATTGCCGTCCGGGGGTTGGATCGGGGGGTAATCCTTATTCAGGGAGGCATGGGCGCGGGTGTATCGCTCGCACGCCTTGCCGGAGCTGTTGCGCTTAGAGGTGGCGTAGGGACAGTATCCTTCATTGCCTTAGACAGGATGGTTGAAAGAAGAACTGGCTTTAAGGTAAGCCATCGTGAAGCAGCCAAGCTCGAGATTGAAGAAGCAAGGCGACTATCAGGAAACAATGGTGTAGTTGCTATCAATTGCATGGTCCTGATTGAAAAGACTTACATTCCTTCTATCGAAGGCGCAATTGAGGGTGGAGTGAACGCTATTATCGCGGGCGCAGGTTTACCGATGACTTTGCCGGAGATAGTGGGAGATGCGCAGATAGCGCTTGTCCCGATTATCTCTTCTGGCCGGGCGCTAGAACTTATCTGCCGTCGCTGGAGCCGTTACGGACGAATGCCGGATGCAGTGGTTCTTGAGGGACCGCTTGCAGGTGGGCACCTGGGTTTTAACGTCGAAGATATTTCCAAACCCGAGTTCCGGCTCGAAGAACTTTTTGGGCCAGTGAAGGAAGTGGCTCAGAAAAACGGAGATTTCCCGGTTGTCGTAGCGGGTGGTATCTATGCGCGCGAAGACATTGTGCGTTGGATGAACGTTGGAGCTGATGGTGTACAAATTGGCACTCGATTTGCCGCAACAGATGAAAGTGGCGCATCAGAAGAGTTCAAGCGGGCCATTGTTGCCGCGCGAGAGGAAGATATCGAGGTTGTGACAAATCCTGGATCGCCAGCGGGTATGCCTTTCCGAATCATCAAAAGCTCACCAGGATATCAGCAAGCGCTTTCGCGTGGACGACCGCTTCTTTGCGACAAACAATATCTACTCCACGGGGGTGAGGATGGCCGTATGACTTGCCTTGCGTTGGAAGGCTATGAAGCTTTTTGTATCTGTAATGCACTCTTGAGTGCAGCGGATTCCAACGACACTTCTGACCTTCCGATTTTTACCGTGGGGACAAATGCATCTCGCGTGGACCGCATTCTTTCCGTAGACGAATTAATGGACGAGCTTACTGGAGTAATGCCATGAACTCGCCCAGATCAAAAATTTGACGCCTGGCTCAAATACGAACTGGGCGTTTTTTATCGCGTAAATTTTCCTAAAACTGACCTAAGTTTTCTACTGGCTCCCCGGGTAGGCAATCGAACAAAATTTGCTATCACAAATTTTTTGAAACCCAGCGGTTTCAATGCTTCCGCCACAGGAAAACTCCCGTTTTCCCGACCCCTTTCCCTGTTTGAATCCTACCCGAGAAACAAAAATACCCGATCGAACATCGAGTATTTTTATTTGGCTCCCCGGGTAGGATTCGAACCTACGACCTTATCCTTACACTTATCCCAAAGTTTCCAAAGGGCGTGGACTATATCATCATCCTGGGTGGGATGTTTCGGTATCTAGTCTCTACGGTGCCCCCGCCTCGGCGGGGTTCCCACGGTGTTACCTTTATATGCCCAAAAAGCATATCGAAGGGTTCACCGTTATCCCGAAATTTTCAAATAAGATTACTCTTATAGGCTGCCTATCCGACAGGGATCCGCTCTACCGCTGAGCTACCGGGGAATGCAATGGTTAGTGTATCAAAAAAAGCTTTTTTTTCAAGAATGAGTATGTAGTGGGGAAATAAAAGCCCGGGAGCGAGGCGCCCGGGCTGTTTTTATGCAATTGATTCTATAGGAGAGATTTCAGTTTCATCCCGAAGGTCGAGAGTGATTTGGTCTTCAGGATAAGAGTTTCGGAAACTATCAAAGGCATTGATAGCGGTTCCAAGCCACTCTTCCCTAAGACAGATTTCGTCGCAGAGCATCATTTTTCGATAACCGATGTCGTAGAGCCAAGCCAGCTCGAGAAAGTCGGCACAGGAAGGAACGGGGTCACCGATTATGGACAACAGGATCCTTGAGCCGACACAGGCTTCTGGGTCTTTGCTGATGATCAGCTTGAGGGCTTGCAGGATTTTATGAGGACGATCTAGCTCTACATAAAGATCGCCCCTGGCGGCCACTAGATAGAGACCATCTCTTTTTTGGAACTCACTCGCCACGAATTCAAGACCGCGCTCGTTTTCGATTTTCAGAAAAACCTCAGCGTCGCTGCCCACCATTTCGAGGAATTCATCAATGATGGATTGGTTTTCGACGTAGGATAGAAAATATCGACGGAAGCCGAATTCTCGGACACGCCGGATTTTTTCCTTTTCGATGTCGGTAAAGTTTGGACCGTGGACTTGCAGGCTGGAGTGTCGGATATGAAGGGATTCACCAGGTCTTACGTTATAGCGAGGATTGAGCGAGAACTTGAGACGTCTGCCGCCTTCGGTGACTTCCGCTAGCATGGCTTGATCGATTTCTTGCTTGAAAAGTACGATGCAGGGAGTCTGGACGGAGATCGGGTGGTTCAGGCTTATGTCGAGATAGTCGGGATTTTCATGAACTTCTTCGACTCGAAGTTGTCTTGCTTTTGCGTCAAAGTACATCGGGATTTCGGTTTTGGAATCTTTTACAAGTACTAGCTCTTTCTCTAATTCTGGGTTTGAGATCATGGCGCTGTTTAAGCGAATACCAGCGATACGGGAATCTCTAGAGAAGCGATCGAAATGGGGGAAACTTGGCCAGAGAGTAACAAAGAGTTCTGGTTGTGGCATGAAGACTCCTTGAGCGCACCGATCTTTACGATCGGTGCGCTCTATTTGAGTTTAAACTAGAGGTTGGGTTTTGCGACCGGTGCCGGGATTGCGCAGAGTTGATTGGCCGGATTTCTTGCTCTTGCTCGGCGGTGGCAACAGATGCACGCTTGCCAGAGACTTCATGACGGTTTTGATTTGATCGGGCTTTTGGCGCTCGGTCAATTCTTTCTCGAAGTATTCAACTCGACCGGTTTCTTTCGCGAGGATGCCGAAGATAACGTCGACAACCCGCCCGGCTTCGGGCAGATCAGAGATGTGATCTTCGCCGAGGAGTTTGACCCAGGCCTTTCTGATGCGGACGTCTTCTTCGCTGATGTCATTGCGACCGGTGAGTCTGTACGGTTTGCGGATCAAATAAACGGAGTACTTTCTCTTCAGTTCCTCGAAGATCTCGTCTGTGCTCAATCGAGTCTGAAGATCGACGTATGCCAAAGATTTTGCTTGGCTTTTGTCTACGAAGTCGTAGGGTTGCTCGTCGCCGATGAAAATGAGGATGGGGCTGATGGCGTTGGGCATACTGACGTTTCTTGCAAAGTAGAGAGCGGAGAGTTCATAGCTTTCAGTTTGCTGGTTGCCACCGTGGCCCTCAATGACCAGTTCTTTGAGCTGTTTCTTGAGATCGGTTCCTTTTGCGAACGGGCGAACCTGGATAGGGTACTGGTCTGTGTAGGCGTCCCCGACGGCGGCGAAACAAATTTCCATCTCTTTTCCAAGGTATTCCTGCCCCTCGAGTTCGAGATAGGGGAGCTTGGAAAAGATGGTGGCGGGCCACTCGCCCATAGAACCGGTTACGTCACAAAGAATAGCAAGTGGCGCCGGGCTCTGAGTGGTGATGCTGGAAGGGATGAGGTCGGCGTTTTTCTTGCCGGCGGCGGTGGCATCTACGTAGCTTCGGCCAACGTGCGCGTCATAAACTGCCCGGGCACTTCTGAAGTCGTGTCCTCTCCATACGCCGGGATCAAAATCGGCACTTTCTGACATTTGTTTTTCCTTCCGTTAGGGTTTAGGCACCAGGGATTGGTTTCATTCCAGATCGGCTACGCCCAAAGGATTGTTCGCGAACTTTTTGAATTTCAGCAAAAAGGTCTACGTTCTCCCACCGTGGTCGTGACATTGGGTCGCGGGTGATAAGTTTTCGAATAAAATCGCACAGGGGATCGGGTACGTCGCTCGGAACTTCTTTTCGCTCGAGAGACTTTAGATTGCCGCTTAGGGCGTAGAGCATGGTCATGCCCAAGCTGTAGAAATCGGATTCGGGAATTAAAGCGAGGCCGGCTAGTTGTTCGGGAGGAGCGAAGAATTCAGTGAATCCTTTTGCGGTGCTCTTGCTGGTTGGCTTTACCATGGCAAGGCCGAAGTCAACGAGAACAACCATGTGGCTTTCGTGTTGAACGATAATGTTGTCTGGCTTCAAATCTCCGTGAACGACGCCGTTGAAGTGGAGGTATTTAAGAACGTTTAAGATCCTTTCGGTAATCCACGCAACGTGCTCAGCTTCGAGGCGGCCGACCTTGTCAACAACCTTACGCAAAGTTTTTCCTGGAACGTAGGTCATGACGAGAGCAAGGCTACCGTCGGGTAGGCGTTCCAGGTTTTGCATGACGGGCAGGCCGTAGTGGCGGAGATTCCAAATCGATTTGGCTTCTTCGATAAGGATGGAATCATGTTGTGGGTCGACTTGACCGCAGTGTTTAATGCAGACCGGTTCTTGGAGGATTGCATGTTCGCCAAGATAAGTGGTGCCGAATCCACCTTCGGCAATTTTCTCAATAACTCGATAGTTGCCAATCATGGTTCCGGTTTTTACTTTTCTGGTCTCATCGTAAGTAGCCCGTTTATCTGGGTCGCCCAAGATCTCGTAGGCTATGGTTATTTTTCTAGCCAAGGTTTCATCACCATGTTTGTCTGGATGATGAACCTTCATTAGGGCATGAAAAGCAGCCTTGATGACTTCTTGGCTAGCTCGAGGATTTACTTCGAGGATCCCGTAGTGATCTTTGTTGGTGGGATTTCTGGGTGATCGTGGCTTTGGCACTAATTACTCCTTTCGTATCCGTTAGTATTTTTATTTCAAGGTACTTCTTCTCGTTTGGCTTCCTGTTTGGAGCTTTTTTCGAGACGCCTTATTTTGTGTTTTTTAAGAATTTTTGTCAATGGAAATTGATTTGAAAATTAGATGTGGGTGTGCCATGATGGGGGCAGAAATTTCACTCTAAAAAAGGAGAGGATGTGACTTGGTACAAGTCGAAGTTTGAGGCGCCGGATGGGAACGAGACGGTGTATGAGGTTGTGACTTCGGGAGACGGGACCGGTTTTGGGATTGCGGTGGCTGATATTATTCAATCTAAACCTCACCGACATGAAAAAATGATCGAAACCTATACTCTCGTCGAGGGTATGTTAGCCGTAAGAATTGATGATCGAGTTTTTCTTCTTTCTGTAGAAGGTCAATCGATTCAGATTTTCCCGGGTCAGGTGCATTCGGCTTGGAGTCATTATGGCCGAGAACACCCAGCGAGGGTTTTGGTTTTTAGTTCACCGGCTTGGACGCTCGAAGATCATCATTTAGTTTGAGATTGAAGGAAAAAATAAACCCGTTCTGACAAATTGTCGGAACGGGTTTTTGTTTTTTTATCTGGTGGGTTCAAAGATGGGAACGCGGCGAATTTGGCCCTGGCCGCGGCGATTGTAAACGTAGTAGCGAAGAGTGATTTGGGATGTCTGCATGGCTTTTTTGAGCCTATGAATCAGATCTGAACTACAGGGCCAGGCACGCCTTTTTCTTTCTCCCTCAATCTCGATCAGTTCGATGTTTGAGGTGGGCAATTCGTCAACAATGGCTTGGTTGGTGATGTCATCAATCGGTTCGATCCACCAAGCGTACTTAGGCTTCGTCGTGTTTCTTTTCCTTGGTTTTTCCTTCGCTTGCGCAGTGATTTTCACAAACCCCTCCTTTTGGTTGCTGGTAGTTAATGTAGCTGGTTTTTGGTTTTTTGGCAACGGGGGGCTATTTGACAGTCTATGAGGGTATGGGGTATAAGTTTTATGTCGGAAAAAACCACGGATAAAAAATCCAATGGGTGTTTTAAATAAAAAGGTTGATGGTTTTTCAATGAGGAGGGCGTTCCTTGCATTGTTTTTTTTGGGCCTAGTCTTTGGGGTTTTAAAATTTAGTGAAAGGGCGGATGCAGCCAAGCCAGAGTACTTTATTTCAATAACAAACAGCTCAGTTAATGCTCATCAGATATTGAGTTTGACTGGTCTAGCTAGTTCAACCAATTTTGCTGGGCAGCTTAGTCAGCATAATGTTCAAGTTCGATGGGGTGATGGATTGGTAAGCAACACTTCGCCCCTAAGCTTGATTGGCTCCGGTAGCAACTTCTCTGGTTCCTGGAGTAATTCGCATCAATATAATAGCGCAGGAACTTATGGTGTGACGGCAAAGATTTACCATGGCAATCCACCGGGCGCGGAGGCGTCGGGTGATGCGGTCGTTACCATCACGGTTGTTATTCCTCCACAGTGCTCCGATGCGCTTGATAACGATGGCGATGGTGAAGTTGATTCGAATGATGATGGGTGTTCTGATCCCGATGACAACGGAGAGAATTTGCCACCAGTCATCACTCTTTTGGGTGACAACCCCCTTATTGTATCTCAGAGTTCTATTTTTACTGATCCAGGAGCCACCGCTTTAGATTCAGAGGACGGGGATTTAACTTCTGGTATTCTTGCGAGCGGCGCGGTTAACACCGGCGTTTTGGGTGATTACATTCGGACCTATATGGTCCTAGACTCCCAGGAGGTTTGGGCTAGTGCTCAGAGAACGGTGAGGGTGGTGGTACAAGCGGTGGAAAACACCCTCTTGCTTTGCTCGGATACGATTGACAACGACAATGATAGTAGGGTGGATCTTGACGATCCGGATTGTAGCACGTTTATTCCAAAACTCACGGTTGTGAAACACGTTATTAATGACAACGGCGGAGTAAAATTAGCTTCCGATTTCACAATCTCGGTGATTGGCTCTGACGCTAACCCTTCGAGCTTTCCCGGTTCGGAGGTGGGGACTGTAATTACGCTCGATCCTGGTTCTTACAGCGTGGACGAAGTAGATGCGCAGGGCTATAGCAAATCTTTGAGCGCTGATTGCTCTGGGAGTATCGGAATCGGTGATTCAAGAACCTGTACCATTACCAATGATGACGTTGCGGTGGTTGAGCCGGGAGAGGAAAATACTTTGGAGTTCTGCACTGACGGTGAAGATAATGATGACGATGAGTTGGTGGATTTAAACGATCCCGACTGCTCGTCTTTTCTGCCTAGACTTACGGTTATTAAAGAGGTAATAAATGACAACGGTGGCGTAAAATTAGCTTCCGATTTCACTTTAATGGTTACGGGAACTGGCGTCTCCACTCCCTCCTTCGCTGGATCGGGCGCGGGAACTTTAGTCACGCTTTTGCCGGGAATTTATTCAGTGGACGAGGAAGACAGTTTTGGTTACTTGAAAACCTCGGGCGAAAATTGTTCTGGGACGATCGCGGTTGGTGAAAGCAAGACCTGTACGATAGTTAACAACGACCCCGTAGCTGAAACAGTGGAGGAGAATAATTTAGAACGTTGCACTGACAGCCAAGATAACGATGGCGACGAGCTTACTGATTTAAACGATCCAGATTGCTCCGCTTTCATGCCTAAACTCAACGTCACGGTGGGGATGACGAATAACGATGGAGGGGTGAAGCTTCCTTCCGATGCTGGAGTCACTGTAACCGGAACTGATGTTTCGAACCCTAGCTTTCCGGGAAACACTTCTCCAACCGAGGTGACCTTGGCGCCGGGTTCTTATGCGGTCTCAGGGAGTTTAACTGGCTACACGGTTGGTGTGTCTAGTGAATGCAGTGGGACGATCGCGGCCGGAGAAACTAAGAGTTGCCAACTGACTTTTGATGACGTGGCTGTTACGCCGCCTGGGGATGATGATACTGGTGGTGGAGGCGATGGTGGAAACGGTGGTGGGGGTGGTGAAAATCCAACCGTTATCCTTACTGGTGGTGGGGGTGGGGGAGGTTCGGCTCCGAGCGGAGAGGTGCTTGGTGTAAACACGGGAACCCCCATTGGTCAGGTCTTGGGTGACAGTACAACTTGTGGCGTGCATCTAGGCTCTTTTATTAGGAGAGGAGCGAATAATGACATACTTCAAGTTGTAAAACTCCAGGAGTTTTTGAATAACTTTGAGGGCGAAAGTCTTCCGCTCACGGGTTTCTATGGTTCTTTGACGGAAGGGGCGGTTCGAAGGTTCCAAGTGAAGAATGCTAAAGACGTACTTCTTCCTTGGGTTCCATTTGGTCATGACGGCACGAGTTCAACTGGGTATGTTTACAAAACAACCCGTCGGGCTCTCAACAACTTGGCTTGCCCAGCGCTCAATCTACCGATTCCACTTTTGCCGTAAGAAGAAATCGAAGCTATAGCAACCCCTAGGATCTTACTAGGGGTTGCTTTTTTTCATAATTTGTAGTATAAAGTAAGGGAGAGCGTTCTCCGCTAGATTAGTTTTATGGATCTAAAACAACTATTCAAAAAATATTTTATTCCCCACGCTGAGAATGACCATCGTCCACATTTCTTGAGAAGGGAAAGGGTCGTTTACGCGATTGCCCTACTTGTAATATTTGAAACCCTGTTTCTTTTAGGAAACTTTCTGGTTTTTCCCCAGTCTAAATTTCTGGCAGCGATTCTTCCAAACGTATTGGTGGATTACGCGAATGAGGCGAGAGGAGGTCAAAGTCTAGTTTTACTTAAATTGGACCCCAATCTCGCTAAAGGGGCACAAATGAAGGCAGAAGATATGGCGGCGAGGGGGTATTTTGCCCACGTAAGCCCAGAAGGGGTTACGCCCTGGTATTGGTTTGATCAAGCTGATTATAATTTTGTTTACGCGGGAGAGAATCTAGCCATCAATTTTACTGACTCGAGAGAGGTAACTAACGCGTGGCTGGCCTCACCAACCCATCGAGCGAATATACTAAACAATCATTTTACTGAAGTTGGGATTGGCGTAGCCGAGGGTTTGTATGAAGGGAGGAACGCATTTTTTGTGGTGCAATTTTTTGGCCGACCGATGCCGGCAGTTATTTCGGAGGAACTTCAAGTTGTTTTGACTGTACCTCCTCGCGAAGTTAGCCCAGAGGAAAATCAGATTGCCGCCCACCCAAGTGAAACTTTCGTTGCGGTTCAGGGGGCAGAGTTTATCGACGACAAAATTAGCGATGTCCTAGAGACCCCGGTTTTGTCTTTAGCATCTCCCATCGAACGCATAGCGTCGCAACCTAAAACTCTTACGAATTATGTTTACTTGATATTTGCCGCTGTGGTGGGCTTTGCCTTGCTTTTGAAGATTCTAATAAAAATAAAAATTCAACACCCCGATCTTATCTTGAACGGGGTGTTTATGTTACTCATTATTTTATGGGTTGTTGTTTTCAACAATGAGCTGGTCGAGGCGGTAGCGGCGGTCCTCTAGGAACTTGTTGGTTCTAGATTTTGGCGCTTAGATGCTGACCATGTTCTTTTCGGTAGGGACAGAGTCTATTTCGCAGACGCCAGAGACACAAGCCAATTCTTTGGCGCCTTGGGTTTGATCGTCGTGTTCGTAAATAATGATTTGAGAGAAATCGATTTCCGGGAATTTGCTCATCATTTCCTCGTAGCGCTCTTCAGTAATTTCTTCGTAGGGGGCGAGAGCGTAGACGTGGTTGTCGCGAGGGAGGAAGGATAGGCCGCCCAGCATATCCCAATTATCATAAAGCCAGTTTGAAACGCCAATCCATTCGTTGTCGCCAACGGAGATGGTGACGGAGGGATTGTGCTCGGTGAAATTTTCCTTAACCATCTTCCAGTGTTCGAGTTGTTGTTTGGCGGTTAAGTCGTTTTTGAAAACTGAACCCTCCGGCGCTTTAACTGGAAATTCTAAAACATAGGTGCTAGCCGCGCCGGCGGTTTGGCCGACTTCGGGGTAGTAAGTAACTTTTTGGTCCTTCATCATCTGGAAGAGGGTGTCGGTTGCGGCAATGCGGACGCGCCGGATGTAGTGTTTGGCATGGCGGGCGTGGCCACCGGAGGAGGCATCAACTAATTGGGAGACGGTGCCGGATGGTTTCACGCAGGTGATGCAGGTTGAAATATTCACGCCCATCTTTTTGGCAAACTCTTGATTGGTTTTGATGGCTTCCGCCTTCATTTTTTTGAGGGTTTCGGGGTTTCTCACGCCAGGAGAATCCCACTGGCCAGTAATAGAGACGCCCAGGAGACGCTCCTCGTCGCAGTTTTTCTTCCAGTCCTTTGAAAGGTAGGGAAAATTGGTCAGGGTGGACTGATAGGTACCTAAAATGGTGGCCAAACGAGTCTTTCTGAGCAATGTATCTTCTGTGTCTTCGAGACGACAGACTACTTCGGAGAGATTGCAGAATTCCTTTGACTTTAGGACGATTTCACCGCAGGGATTAGTGCCGGAGGTGTGCGAGTCTTCTTCAAAAACTTTCCAGCGGCGTTCCGGCAGTTGTTTTTTTAGTCCGCCGCGGTTGAAAATGCCCCGCTCACCAGAACCGCTTTGGGCGAGCGCCAACCACTCTTCCATGAATTGGGTGGCGGTCGGTTTTTCGTTGTAGGCGGCAGAATTATTGGCCAACGCTCTTTGGGGTTCTTTGTTGTAGAAGGCGCCTTTTTTGGCATCGCGCATTTCGGGATCATCTAGGTCGGAGAGAGAGATTAGAGCTGATCTTCTGACCCCGCCCATTACGACAACTTCGCCGGTTTTACAAATAACGTCGTGGACGTCGATGTTGGAAAGACGCTTGCCTTGTTTAGATAAAATTTTGTGCCGAGAAAATTCAAGGAGGGCTCGAAGGGGTTCGGGGCCGGAGCTTCGGCCACCCATAGTGTGAAGTCTTTCCCCGGCCGCACGAATTTTTGAATAATCAAATTTTACATCCTCCGCATTCCACCAGGCTTTGAGTCCAAAAGTGAAAGCGTCAGCCCAACCTTCTTTGGAGTCTTCGATTACGTATTCATGAATTTTGATAGGATGACCGTTTCTTTTTTTGATTTGGGGAAGTTCTTGAACGGTTTGAGATTCAACCGAGAAACCAACGCCCGTGCCGCACATTAAGATGTACATAATCTCGGCGAAGTCTTCGATTTTTGATGGGGCGATGTAGGAACAGTTGAATGCGGCAACATTTGAACTTCTTGCCGCTTTGCCAGCGGCCCACATGAGGCGCATCGACGGCATTACTTCTTGGCGCAGAATTGCTTCCCGGACATCAGAGTATTCTTGGTCGTCCAGTTTATTTCCCAAATTTTCAATCATGAAATGCATATAACGATCAACCGTTTCGATCCAGGTTTCTCGGCGGCCTTCGTTTTCTATCCAACGTGAGTAGGTGCGGTAGTAGATAAATTCAGCAAGCGGGTTTCTAAAATGTTTTTTGCTTTCGTCGGCGAGCTTTTTAATATTTTCAGGGATGTCGCGTTTTTGGTTCCTGATTTTTGATCTTTCACTTCGATAGAGAATGTAGGCTTTAGCGGTTTTGGCGAAATCCATCAAGATTAATTGCGATTCAACGACGTCCTGGATGCCTTCGATACCGGGAAGCACCCCTTCGGGGTATTTTTTTGATAATGTCGCCATGACTTGTTCGGTGACCCGTTCCGCATCCTTGATTGGATCGCCTTCATTCACGGCTTGCATGGCGCGCGAGATGGCTCTAGTGATTCGACTTTGATCAAACGGAGCGATGCGACCGTCCCTTTTTCTCACTTCAGCGAAGTGATGCTTTTTGGTGAACATGATTTTTATATCTTTTTACTTTGCCGACGACTTTTTATTTTTTCTATTTTTTTGCCATCTCGCAGGGCAAGAATTTTTGCACCCGATAAGTTTACCACCGAGCAAAGTGCCGAAAATTTCCCACTTTGGGGATAACTCTCAAAAATTTGCCGACTCGGGTGGAAGTAAGTATTATTTGGGAGTGGACTCGGGCTTGGAGTCTGTAAAACCTGACGTTTCAAAGGTGGCGTTTGGCGACAGGGTTGCCCGCTTGGTGGGGGGAGGTCCTTTTTCCTATTGACAGGTTTTTGAGGAGTTAGACTTTAAAAAATTTTCTCTAATTTTTGGCAAATGGAGGGTTTTGAAGATAAGAAAACTTGGAAGCAGTCGAAATTTTTGTTTGGAGTTGGCGGTTTTGTAGTTGTGATACTCGCTGTCTTCTTAGTTGTAAAATTTTCTGATCGAAATTACCTATTATCGAATTTTTCGGCTTCGATTTCTCAAACCTTGCAGGATGTTTTTGGAGTAAGGCATGAAAAATCGATTTATGAACTTGATCTTAGCGAGTTGGGAAATGAAAAGGATGGAATTGAAGATGGAAATACTGCCAATTCGGATTCAGCCGCTCGTGGCGCCGCGCCCTCGAACACTTCAAGGGAGAAACTCTCAAATCCCAGTAGTTTTGAGATGAAAACTTTTGCGAGAGAAACGGTGAGCAGTGAATCAAACACGAAACTTCCGACTGTAAGCGAGAGCAATCGCGTCGCAGTTCTTCAAAAAGTTTTTATCACCGAGGTGGCCGTGGGGTCGAGTGCTTCAACGGACGACGAATTTGTGGAAATTTACAACCCGAATGAGACTTCGGTGGATTTAACGGGCTGGTCGGTCAAGAAAAAAAGCGCGAGTGGGACGGAATCGGTTTTGATCTCTTCGAAAAGATTTCAGGGTAAAATTATTCCGAGCCGAAAATACTTTTTGATGGTGAGCGAGGAGTATCGCGGGAAAGTGACGCCGGATATTTTTTGGCCGAAGTCGTACGAGCTCGCTTACGAAAATAATTCTTTGATAACTTTAAACGCGAATGGAGAAGTGGTGGACGAAGTTAGGTGGACTAAGATTTCTAAAAACAAAAGTTACGCACGAGTGAGTTTGGATATTTCGGCAGAGTTTGGACTGGTTGATGTGCCGAGCCCTCAGAATTCACAGGAGTAGTTTTTGGTTTGATTTTCAACGGATTTTTGATACAGTTGAGTATGGTATTAGTATTAAATTTCGGTAGCCAGTTTGCGCATTTAATTGCGAGGAGAGTAAGAGATCTCGGCGTTCGGGCCGAGATTTTGCGTTTTGATGTTCCCGCCTTGAAGATTCAGGAATTAAAGCCAGCGGGTATAATTCTGTCAGGTGGGCCGGCATCGGTTCTAGAAAAAGGTAGTCCGAGACCCGACAGGAGAATTTTTGATTTAGGAGTTCCAATTTTGGGAATTTGTTATGGCGAGCAGGTGATAGCCGAGATGTTGGGTGGAAAAGTTAAGGCCGGAACGAGAAGGGAGTTTGGAAAGGAAACTTTGAGTGTTTTGGATAGAACAGGAATTTTTTTAGGACTTTCAAAAGAAGAAACAGTTTGGTTCTCGCACGGTGATCAGGTTACTGGGTTACCTAAAGGTTTTATAAGATTAGCTTCGACTTTGGGTTGTCCAAATGCTGGAGTTGCGGACCTTAAGAGGCGGATTTGGGGGGTTCAGTTTCACCCGGAGGTGACCCACACGGTAAGTGGCATAAGGATAATTTCGAACTTTGTTTTTCAGGTTTGTAGGGCTAAACAAGACTGGAAAATTGCCTCGGTTAGAAGCGGTTTAACCCAGTCGCTCAAGAGGAAAATTGGCGAAAATCACATATTGGTTGGGGTTTCAGGTGGGGTTGATTCACTCGTGGTGGCGACGCTATTGAATGAGGCAGTTGGAGGAAGCTGCCATGCGGTTTTTGTGGATACGGGACTACTTCGCAAAGGTGAGGCAGAACAAGTTGTAAAGGTATTTAAGGATCTTAGGCTAAAGAATTTTCATCTACTTGGAGCGAAAGATCTTTTCTTAAAAAGGCTTCAGGGGGTGACCGATCCGGAAAAGAAACGAAAAATCATCGGTCACACTTTTATTGAGGTTTTTGAGAAGTTCATAAAAACTAAGTTATCTAAGCACAAGATAAAATACTTTGCCCAAGGAACGATTTATCCGGACAGGATTGAGTCAGCCGAGCCAGGTGGGCACGCTTCAAAAATAAAAAGCCATCACAACTTAACTTTGCCGGCCAAATTGGGTTTTGAGGTAGTTGAACCGATTCGCGACTTATATAAAGATGAAGTTAGGAGGTTGGGAAAGCTTTTGGGTTTGCCGAAGGATCTTTTGTGGCGGCATCCTTTTCCGGGGCCGGGACTAGCGGTGCGAATTGTTGGTGAAGTGACACCAGATAGACTAAGGATTTTGAGAGAGGCCGATAGTATCTATATGGAAGAGCTCGAGGGAGCGGGTGAGTATGAAAAAATTTGGCAGGCGTTTGCGGTGCTTCTGCCACTAAAAACAGTTGGAGTGATGGGGGACGCAAGAACTTATGAATACATGATTTCACTTCGGGCGGTCGATTCGGTGGACGGGATGAGTGCGGATTGGCATAAGATGCCTGTTGAAGTTTTGGAGAAGGTTTCTAGTCGAATTGTGCGCGAAGTGCGGGGAGTGAATAGAGTTTTGTACGATGTTACTCAAAAACCACCGGCGACTGTCGAATACGAATAACGCTCAAACTTTTCTTTTTGAGAACCGGCATAATTTTCTACTGAAAATTTGCCTGCATCTCGGCCACCTACGTTACCTCCGATAGCTTCTCAAAAATAAAAATTTTTGCTGAGACAAATCAAGCATGAATTTAACACTCATCCTCCATAATATTCGGAGTGTATATAATGTAGCTTCGATATTCAGAACTGCCGATGGGGCGGGAGTTTCGAAGATTTATTTGGTGGGGGTGACGCCGACACCTTTGGATCGATTTAAGAAATTTCGGGCGGATTTTGCGAAGGTGGCGCTCGGGGCAGAGCGAACAGTGACATGGGAAAAGAGACAAGGGACAAGTTTATTGTTAAAAGAGTTGAAGTCTGATGAATACGATATTTTGGCAGTGGAGCAGGATAAGCGATCGGTGCCGTACTATAGTTACAAGTTAAGTAGAGACAAGAGACAAGTTAAGAATAAGAAAATAGCTCTCGTTCTTGGCGAAGAAACCAAAGGGTTGCCGAAATTGGTTTTGGATAAGTGCGACAAAATTTTGGAGATTCCGATGCGAGGGAAGAAAGAGTCTTTGAATGTATCGGTCGCGGCGGGGATTGTGGTGTATAATTTACTAGTAGAAAGATAATGAGAAATAGAAAATTGATTTGGTCTCTAATTACAATTGTGGTTTTGGTGGTGGTCGGGGGCTGGTTTTTTGGTTTTAAAGGGAAAGCTAACCTTGGGAAAGGGGAGGTGAGGATTAATGATCAAACTTTTAGCGTGGATGTGGCAGATACCATGATGAGTCGGTCGCAAGGGCTTTCGGGGCGGGAAAAACTGGAGGATAGCGAGGGGATGTTTTTTGTTTTTGACTCGCCGGGAAATCATGGGTTTTGGATGAAGGACATGAAGTTTGCGATTGATATTATTTGGATCAAGGGTGAGCGGATTGTGGGGTTTCAAGAAAATGCAAAACCGGAGCCGGAGAAGTCGGTTTTTGGTTTAAAAACTTATTACCCGCCGGAAGCGGTGGATCGGGTGCTCGAGGTAAACGCGGGGACGGTGGCGAAGTATGGATTTAAGGTCGGCGATTCGGTGTACTTAAATAAGTAATATGGGTTTTGAAAGTTTTCCGAGCGGGGATATAGAGGAGCAGAGCGAGCAAGTTCCCGTTCGAGGTGAGGTTCTTGAATCTAAGAAAGAAAATACAGACTTAGATTTTGAAAGTTTTTTAGAAAAAGAAGTTTTTACTAATCTCGGAGTAACCCTTGAGGATGAAAAAAAGTATCTTGAAACTGTTGAGCATCAAGATAATCAAGAGTTGATGGATAAAGTTGATAGAACTTCTTTTTCGAATATTCGAGACTCAATCAGGATGTTTTTAGATTTCTATTGCAAGAATGGAATATATGATCATGAAAAAATGAGAACGGAAAGAAAGGAGGCCGAGGAAAAAGTTTGGAGCGATTTTTGGCAAGAAGAGGGAGGTCGAACTAGTATTGAAGGTGAGAAGATTGATAGTAAGAACAGACCCTTATCTGATTGGGAGAATGGAAGGGAGGTAAAGAGTAGGGTCGATGCTTTGTTCCCTAGGGAATACTTGGGAGAAAATAGAATTGTTTTTGATAAAGAAGAGGTTGTCACTAAGCTTTCTAAAGAGTTGGCTAAAATTAAAGAAAAGTCAGTCTTAACTTACAATGTCGATTTTGATTCTTTAGAAAAAATCTTTGAAACAGGTAAAATTTTACCCATGACTGAACAATCAGAAGAAGTGAGATCAAAGATGAGAAAGGAGGGACCAGTTATTCCTGGAATATTTGGGTTTAAAGTTGATAGTTATGAGGATAAAAGAAAAGCATCTGAAGAGTTGTTGGGGATTTACCCGAAGACAGGAAATAAACCGGTTTATGCGGCTTTGGCAGGAGGAAGCGATTGGAGTTTGGAGAGAGGGGCGGCGCCGCAGTATGGGGAATTAGTGTTAGTTCTTGAAGATAGCAAACTGAGAGACCGAGTAATTTTTACCGAGGGTGATTCAATGAATCCGATGGGAATGATTGATGCAATACGAGGAAAAGAAAATCAGTCAGATAGGCATGGCCTTGAGCATAGATTGCTAAATAGAGATCATGCTCAAATTGCGAAAGCGATTTATAATCTAAGTCGAGAGTTGGAAAAACCCCACTATGGTAAGGGTAGGGAAGACGAGTTGCCTGGAGCTAAGGCGGTTCAATATATTGAAGCGCAGGTATTAGGAGGAATTGATATGTCGTATATTAAAGAGATTATCGTTAATTACCCAGAAGATGAGTTTGGGATGGAGGGTTTTAAGGAGGCCTATCCTAAATATTCTCATTTAATTAGATTTGCAAAGAATGACTCTGGTAGTTGAGTGACATTGGGGACAAGTTTAGTTTCGAGAGAAAGTTTTCTTCTTATATAATAGAAGTATGAAGAAAGTAGCTATTAATGGTTTTGGGAGGATTGGGAGGTTGTTTTTGCGTTCTTCTCTAGATAATAAAGATTTTGAGGTGGTGGCGATAAATGACTTAGGGGATTTGGAGAATCTGGCTTACTTATTAAAGTACGACACGGTTTATGGAACTTGGGATAAAGAGGTTCAAGTTAAGGATGGAAAGTTGGTGGCCGATGGCGAAGAGATTCAGTTTACGCAAATTAAAGATGCGACACAGTTACCATGGAAAAGTTTGGGGATTGATGTTGTCATTGAAGCAACGGGAGTTTTTGAGTCTTACGAAAAAGCTAAGGTGCACATTGACGCCGGGGCAAAGCGGGTGGTAATCACGGCGCCGGCGAAAGATGAAGACGGAACTTTGGGAAAAACCGTTTTGATGGGAGTGAATGAGGGCGAGTTGGGTGGCGTAGCTTTGACTTCGAATGGGTCGTGTACAACGAACGCCGCCTCGCCGGTGATTCAGGTTTTATCCGAAAATCCGGGAATCGTGAAAGCCATCTTAAGTACGGTTCATGGCTACACCGCGACCCAATCAATCGTGGATGGGCCGGTCAAGGGGAGTGATTTTAGGCGAGGGCGAGCGGCGGCGCAAAACATTACGCCTTCGACGACTGGCGCGGCGATTTCGGTGACAAGAGCAATCAAAGAACTGGGAGGGAAGTTTGACGGGGTGGCTTTTCGGGTGCCGGTGGTGGCAGGATCGATTGCGGACATTACCTTTTTGGCAAAAAGAAAAACAACAGTAGAGGAGATAAATGAGATTTTAACGAATGCCGCTCATTCTTACAGGTGGCAAGGAATTATGAAGGTAACGCGAGAACAACTCGTTTCATCAGATATTTTGGGGATGCCTTACGGAGCGATTGTGGACTTAAATTTCACCAAAGTGATTGATGGCGATTTAGTGAAAGTTCTTTCTTGGTATGACAATGAGGCCGGGTATGTTTCGACGCTTGTAAGGCACGTGGCAGCGGTTTCGAAACTATAAGTTTTCATTAGCCACTGGTCGGTGGCAATCTTTTAAAAACAAAAATAAAGATGAAGAAGTTTTTATTTATTGGTTTAGTGGGGTTCGCATTTTTTGCAGTTGTGTCGTCCGTACAGGCACAGTTTGTGGCCGGAGAAAGGGTGAAGGTGACAGCAAATGGGAATAATCTAAATGTGAGGCCAATAGCGGGGACGTCTCAAACGGCTTTGGGATCGGTTTGGCCGGGTTATTTGGGAACGGTGATTGGCGGGCCGACTTCTGGTTGGTGGAAAGTCAGATGGGATATTGGTTTGGAGGGATGGTCGGCGGGAGGTTATTTAATGAAAGCTGTTACCCAAACAACTACTCCATCCAATACTACGTCGACAACAACTCCTCCGCTCCCCCCAATAGCTACGCCGAATACACCGGCAGCTCCTGTTTTGTCAGCGATTTCGGGAAGAGCTAGTATTGCCCTGCGTTCGACCGAATCCTGGACAGTTTTAGCGACTGACAGTGACTCAAAAAATTTGAGTTACACGGTGGCCTGGGGAGATGGAACTCCTAACTCGACATATCAAAGAGAAAGTGGAAATTCGTTTTTTATAACTCATACCTATACTGAAGTTGGGAACAAGACTATCACCGTTACGGTTTCAGACGGGCAATTAAAAGATTCGAAATCCTTGATAGTTAATGTTGCGGTTAGGCCAGGTGGAACTGTGGAACCTCCAAAAAATTATGCTCCAATTTTGGGGGAAATTACTGGGCCCAGGAGTCTCAGGATAAATGAAAAAGGAGGTTGGGGTTTGTCAGTAACCGACCCTGGGTCTGAGTCCGGATCCGTGAATTTTTGGGTGGATTTTGGAGATGGAAAATCAATTGATCTTGGACAGGCAGGTCTTGGAAGAAGCGCTGCGGTTGGTCATATTTACTCCAAAGGAGGGGCTTACACCTTTAAAGTTACTGTTTCTGATGGACAATTATCTGATATTGAAACTTTTCAGGTGACTGTTGGCCCAGAGAAAGTGAAATTTAATGCCGGTGATTCAGTTGAAGTGGTGGCTGGTGTCAATGGTCTTTTTGTGAGATCTTTACCGAAAACCAAGGGAGGGGAAGTTGTTACTCAGGAAAAAGGTGGAGCAAGAGGGAGGGTGGTTGAAGGCCCAGCGATAGGGGATGGGTATGTTTGGTGGAAGATAATATGGGCTGATGGTTTTTTGGGTTGGTCGGCGGAAAACTGGCTTGTGCAAAGGTCAGGTTCGGCGATGATTGAAAACTCATCTGGTTCAGAGTTGGGGGTGATAAACGAGAGTGATTCAAATTCAGAATTAGCGACGATGTTGGTGATTTTGGATTCTGTTAGAAATCAGCTGGTTCAAATGCTGGCTCAGTTGGATAATATAGTTAGATAGGAGTCGGGTTTGAAGTTTATTCCCTCGCTTTTGGCGAGGGAATTTTGGTTTTTAGTTGGGGATAAGGAGTATTACCTTTGACTTTTTAGACGTATATAATAGAAGAAAGGTCTTTTTAATAATTTATACATGAAAAAAGCAATTGTTTTTGCGGTTTTAGCGGGGTTTTTGTTCGGGTCGACGCCTTGGTTTCTCGGGATGGCTGAGGCACAAGTTCTACCAAACACAACGTTTTCGATTGACGATAGAGTTCAAGTGGTAGCAGCGCCTAACGCCAACCTGAAGGTTAAGGAGTTTCCGACGGCGACTAGCGCTGATTTAGGTAGCCAGCCCAATCGTTCGATTGGAACAGTGATTGCTGGTCCGAGTAATAGCGGAAATGTTTGGTATTGGAATGTCGATTTTGACGAGAACCCAGACGGATGGGTGGCCGAATCTGGAATTTCTAAACTTCAACCTAGATTTGTGAAGGACGATGAGGTTGAGGTTTTATCGGATACCTTGAGGGTGAGAAGACAGCCGTCTATTTTATCTCAAGTTTACGAGGGACTTAACCGTGTTGATAATGTCATTACTACCATTTACGTGGGTAATAAGGGAAAGGTTTTGGACGGGCCGTTTATTTTAGGTGGGAAAGTGATTGAGGAAGGGCCTTATTATCAGGATGGTTATATTTGGTGGAAGATTAATTGGGGGCGTTATTGTCCCAATGGGATTACGAGTTGTACGGATTTAATCGGTTGGTCAGCGGAGGCGGCGACTGATGGAACCATGTGGTTGGCAAAAGTTACTTTGCCGAGCAACACTAACGTTCCGCCGCCAAGCGCGGGAGGAGATTTCACATTATCTCAACCATCCGGTGGGGCGACTTATCAAAAAGGAACGAATTTGCCCGTTAGCTGGGGTACATTGCCGGTCTATCAATATTACGCTCCGGTTGGATTAACTGCGAAGTTGGCTGGTCCGTATAACGATTCAACTACTGCTCCTACCGAGAGGGTGATCATCACAAAAGGAAGCGAGGTTAATCCAGGGAATAATAGTGGTGGCTATACGACTGGTTCGAGTTGGATGATCGCCTCGGATGTTAAAGATGGTTTGTACGTGGTTAAGGCGACGGCCGATTACAGCGGGAATGGAAGCGATCGAAACTCTATTAGTGGCGCTTTCAGGATTTCTGGTACGGCGCCGCCCGGCGGAAATCCGACATCAACACCCACAGGGGAGGGTAGTTTTTCCTCTCCCGTAGGCGGAGAGAGTTGGGCTAAGGGTCAAACTCATCGAATTGGGTGGAATACTCCAACGGCTTGGAACGTGAGCGAGGTATCGCTAATTTTAGTTGATGCGAATGGAAACAATTTGAACAGCATCGCGATTGTTAAAGACAATATCCCAGTCAGTATTCAGGGGGGAGGAGATTTTAGCTGGGTAATTCCGACTACGATTGCAAATGGCACTTATAAAATAAAGGCGACGGTTAATCGGAGAGACACAAGCTCACCGAATACTATTTTAAGTAATCAGTTCACGATTGGTGACCCAGTTCCTGGCGGGGACAACAATCAACCGCCAGTGATTTCTCGAGTGGACGGGCCGACCAGTTTGAATGTTGGGCAGGGTGGGACCTGGACGATAGTAGCAATAGACGCGACTGGGGATGTGTTGACATACGAGGCGACCTGGGGAGATGGAAGCGCGACTCCAGCCGGAACGGTGGCGGCTTTGACGCATACGTTTACAGTGGCGGGGACCTATTCTTTGATGTTTAGGGTTAAGGACGCCGCCGGTTTAAGCGCTCAATACCCGTTTACGGTTACGGTGACAGCCCAGGGTGGAGGGGGTCCGATTGGGGTGGGCGATAGAGTGGTGGTTACGGCGAACGTAAATGTTCGAGTGGAGGCAAATGGCAGTTACGTTTTAGGCACTCAATACAAGGACATTTTGTATTCTGGGTTTAGGCAGTTTGCGCCGGCTAAGGGAGTGGTGATAGAAGCACCGCAAACCGTTGGTGGTTACACTTGGGTCAAAGTTAATTACGATTACGGGCCAGATGGGTGGTCGGTGATGGACTACTTAAGTTCAATCGGACACTTAACTGGCGAGTGGGCGTTTACAGGGGATAACATCTTGGGGAGGAAAATCCAGCCGAGTCAGGGAAGCGTTTTTACAGAAGCCTATTATTACTTTGTTGAGAATGGGCAGGTCTCGATACCGAGTGAGCCGGCTCGAAATTCTCTCGACGCCGCAGGCATGGCGGCCGCAACCGGTGGTGCCTGGAACTGCCAAGCCATTTCCGATGCCCCCCCGTTTAGATGGGTGGGGTATAGATGTAAGTATGGGCGGGGCAATCAACCGCCAACCATCGTGAGTTTCAATGGTTCAACCAGTTCATTTACAAATATTCCAAACACTTGGCGATTTCAGGCGACTGACTTAGAAGGGGCGCTAGCTTCATACAAAGTTGATTGGGGCGATGGTAGCGCTGTAGCACCAGTTGCAATCACTGGAGCCTCGGTGACTCAAGAACTCTCTCACGCTTACGCTCAAGTCGGGAGTTTCAATATCAAGCTTACCGTGACAGATGGTGGTGGGCTTTCGGCTGAATCAGTTCTCACCACGCAGGTGGCCGCGCCGTGCAGTACGCGATTTCAAATTGGGGATAGGGTGCGAGTGGTGAATACGAGCGCCGAGCAGGACTTAAGAGTTAGAGAAACTCCGAACGGGACGATTTTAGGTAACAAAGCGAATGGAGCGATGGGGACTATTATTGGAGGTCCTGGCGCGACGGTTGGTTATTGCTGGTGGCGAATAGATTATGATGGCGGTCCGAGGGGTTGGTCGGCAGAGGCGGGTGGAGGAGTTTATTGGCTGGAATTAGTTTCGGGTGGGAATCAGTCTGTGGGCGGAGCGATTACTATTATTTCTCCAGCGGCGGGTGACATATGGCATCCAGGAGAGCCGATTACAATTAGGTGGACGGCACCATCGAGTGTAACGAGAGTACATATTTACCTGGCCGGAGTTGGACTTTTGGCTCAAGACGAACCGAATGATGGAGTTTACGTATGGACAGTTCCGCAGGAGTTTAACGGCCAAATATTGGAAGGAACTAGTTTTGCAATTGCGATTTACGCTGGGAATGTTGAGGCGGGAGGAATAAACAGCACAAGCCGAACGTTTACCATCACAACTCAAGGTGGTTCTGGAGGACTGAATCAGGCTGGTGGTGGCGGCACAGTGGGAGGTTTTGCGAGAGGTTGTACTGTTCGAACAGCAGCTAACTTGAATGTGCGGGTGTCGGCTTCAACCGGAGCGACGGTGGTGGGAACAGTGCCGCTAGGGACCGAAGGGTTAATTGTTGACGGACCAGTTTCGGCGAATGGATACACTTGGTGGAGAATGGATTTTCCGGGTAATTATGACGGTTGGTCGGTAGAAAACTTCCTACTTATAGTAGTTTGCCCTCCGCCGCCAAATCAGGCGCCTGTTTTGGGGGTGCCGACTGGTGTAAACACGATTAATGTTAATACATCCGGCTCTTGGCAAGTGATGGCACTCGATGCCGATTCTCCAGCTCTTGCGTACAATGTGAACTGGGGGGATGGTACGAGCAACACAACCTACACAGGCGCGAGCGGACAGGCGATCAGCATTTCTCACACCTACACTCAATCCGGAACAAAAACATTTACCGTGACGGTTTCGGATGGACAGTTAACCGACACGGAAAGTTTTTCAGTTAGTGTGGTAGGAGCCGCTGGCCCCAATCGTCCGCCGGTGCTTGATCCTTTTACGACTCCGAATCAGGCGACCGTGAACGTAAATACAACTTGGCAGGCGAAAGCGGTTGACCCAGACGGAACGGCTCTAAGTTATACGTTCAATTGGGGAGATGGGACAGCTGCTTCGACATTTCCGAATATTGCGAGCGGACAAAGTGTACCTGCCCAACACACTTTCACGCAGAGTGGGAGCCGCACTATCACCGTAACGGCTTCTGATGGTCAACTTTCGGATACGGAATCCTTGGTGGTGATGGTGAGCTCAACGGTTGTTAACTTGCCGCCTGTTCTGACTATTGCTGGACCGACTCAAGTGTATGTGTTTGATAGTAATTCCTGGCAGCTTTCGGTGAGAGATACGGCAAACTCGCCAAATATTCCAACGGTTACGATTACCTATAATATTGATTTTGGAGACGGAAGTTCCACCACCCGCACCGGAATTATTGGTTCGAGTGGTGTTACAACTGAAGGCCCGATCCATACGTACAAAACTCCGGGAGATTATGTGATGACGGTTACTGTGAGTGATGGGCAACTATCAACTACGCAGACGTACAATATTAAGGTTTTGGCGCTTTCTGTTCCTGTAATCTCCAGTTTTACTGGACCCACCACATTACCAGCAAACATACTTGGAACTTGGCAGGTTACGGCGACGGCTTCGACCACGATGACGTATTCGGTTGATTGGGGCGACGGCGGTCCATTGCTGACCGGCTCTATTTGGTTAAGTGGAGAGACAAAAACTTTCTCCCATACGTATTTGACTACTGGCCAGAAAAATATTTCGGTGACGGTTAGGGGGCAAAAAGTGGGTCAGGTGACGACTCAGTCAAAAACGGTAACAGTGGGCGCAGCCAATGGAGCGCCAACCGTTGCTAGCCTGACGGGACCGACCGCTCTCGGGGTTGGAGTGCAGGGGAACTGGGTAGTTACGGGAGCTGATGCAGAAGGAGGCTTACTCAACTATCAAGTTGATTGGGGTGATGGAAATTTTAGCGCCTACACCGGAAACAGTGGTGTCGCTGTGAACATCACGCACACTTACAAAATGGACGATCCCTACACAATCAGAGTGACAGCGGTTGACTCTGGGGCGCTCCGGGCTAGTCGCAGTCTTGCGGTTAATGTTTCTTTTCCGGTGAAGACTGCTTGTGCGGCAAGGTTTACGGTTAATCCAGTTTATCCCTATGGTGAGGATGTCGTTACCACTGCTGGTATTACTGTGAGGAGTACAGCTTCTCCGACTGGGAGCGCGCTCGTGGGTATGGGGGCGGGAACAACTGGAAAGGCTTTAGAGGGACCCGTGCTCGGAGGAGGCTACTGTTGGTATAAGATTAGATATGTGACTGGTAATCCCCCTACCGTCCCGCCAGTTGGGTACACAGCTGATAATTGGCTTGAGAAGGCAAGTCTATATGCGCCAGCTCCAACGACATTGACTATAACCGGTTCTAATAGTCTAACGCCCAATCAACAAGGTTCTTGGAGAGTTAAAGCGGTGAGTACGGGATATGGTCCGATTAGTTACGTTGTAAATTGGGGAGACGGAGTCTCTAATAGTTATAGCGGGGACAGTGGGGTTTTTGTGACGCCTGATCCAAGACATATTTACAGTCAGGCTGGGATAAAAACGATTCAAGTGACGGCTACTAATGCGAGGGGAGGGGTAAAGAGCATTATTTTCGAGGTCAACGTTAGGTAGAGTAGTTAGCTCAGTTGCTTTATGGGCAAAATGCAGACGGTAAACCCCGTCTGTATTTTGTTGGTAACATTTGCAGATTTTTGGCGTATAATTAGGCATAGACATGGGTCATGCAACGTGAATCATGAAGCAGGACGTATATAAAAAAGGTCTTAAGTTTTAATAAAAAATATGAGCAAAAAAGTAATTGGTGGTTTGGTGTTAGGAGCGATGGTGTTAACGCTTGTCGCCCCGATGGCTCGGGTGTCGGCTACGGTGAATATAGAAGAGGAAATGCAGAGCCGAAATAGCAATGCATCCATTGAAGCCATGCAAAAACAGATAAACTCCCTGATGGAGCTTATTAAGAGTTTGCAAGCACAGCTGGATTCTTTGCGGGGACAGAGCAAACCCATTTTTCCGACAGTGGTTAAACCGATAGAACCGGAGCGGGGGTGGGATACCATAAGCGGAGTGCTTTCGGCACAAGGATCCGATGGGTTATTGTCGATTTATATGTGGGGGACACATAAAATTGTTGAACCGACGAGATTGACTTATCCGACTCAAGGCGGAAAGAGTTATTTGGTGAAGGCGGTGAACGACCAAGTGTTGGTAGAACTCAAGAAATCAGAGGGCCAGAGGGTGACGCTTTGGGGACAGTTGCAGTGGCACAACATTGAGGGTGGCTTTTGGGGATTCACAGCGAAGAAAGTGATTTTAGGTATGGCAGGATGTGTTTTGCCGGAGGCTGGAACCAAAGTCGGTTACAGTGGTGAATCGGTGAAAGTCGTTCAGGAATTTTTGAAAATTGATCCCACGATTTATCCCGAAGGATTGGTGACGGGTTATTATGGACCTCTGACTGCGAAGGCAGTCACAAAATTCCAGACTCAAGCGGGACTTTCCGCAACGGGCGTACTAGACATCGAAACTAAACAACGAATTGAGGCGAAGCTGGAAGTAGTGTCGGATGGATCGGTCGGATCCGGTTCGGGAGGGGTGGGAGTATTGCAGTCAACGGGGTCGGGGTCTGTTCCTGGAGTGACAATGCGTTGCCCGATTCCGCCGACGCCACGACCATGGCCAGAGCAGGGTGGGTTCAAAGTTTACTCGCCTTCATCGGGAGAAACTTGGCAACCAGGACAGACTTACAAAATTGCTTGGAGTCAGGTGTGGCCGACCTTGACTAGCTTAAAACCCTTGGGTGAACCAACGGTGAGTGGACAGGGGTCTGTATCGGCAGGGGTAGCCAATACAACTTTTGCTCCGATTGGGGCGGTGAAGATCACACTTCATAAATACATTTCTTGTTTATACGACAATCCACAAGTAGCATGTTTGATGGCCGAGCCGATGCCGTATGTGATTTCTGAAAAAACGGATAATGACGGGCTTTTTGAATGGACGGTTCCGGTGGATTTGGGACAACAATATCGGAACAAAGTGATTATCACCGTTTCAGCAGCGGATGGAGGAATGAGTGGCCGGAGCGCGGTGTTTGTGATTGGCGAGTCAATAATAAATCCAAATAATTTGCCGCCGGTGGTTTCGGGGGTGAGCGGGCCGACGACTTTAAAAGTTAGCGAGATGGGAACTTGGACGGTGAAAGCCTATGATCCGGAAAATGGCAGTTTGAGTTATTCGGTGATTTGGGGGGATGAACCTACCGCAAATAATTATCTTGGCGCTGCGCCGAAAGCTTTGTCTGTTCAGAACACAGCTACCTTCACTCATTCGTATAGCAATGGAGGAACCTATACGCCGATTTTCTACGTGACGGATGACAAGGGACAACAAGCGAAGACGAGTATGAGTGTGGTGGTGGGTGGTTCAGTTTCAACTAACCATTCTCCAGAAATTGTGGGAGTGCCATCCATTCCTTCGCAAATTTTGGTTGGGCAGGCCGTCAATTTTTCGTGGAGTGCGAAAGATCCTGATGGAGACGTGATGAGTTGGTCGGTAGGTTGGGGAGATGGTTCGCCAGGCATGGGAATGGCTTGCGCCGTTTCGGCTACTGAACTTACAACCGATACCTGTGGAACAATGAATGTCTCTCACGCTTGGTCTTTCGCTGGCACTTACAAAGTAGCGGTAACGGTACAAGACGGGAAAGGAGGATTAGATACTCATAGTTTTAATGTGAACGTATCTGGGCAGACGGCTGGCTATCAAGCGATCAATGTCGATCCAGGTTGGAATTTTATTTCTTTTCACCGGTTGCCGGAGGGTTCGGGCAGGGAGGTGCGAAGCATATTTAAGGATTGGTTGAGCTACATAGATGTAATAAAAACAACCGAGGGGACGCAAGATTTGGTTTTCGAACCATCAAAGAATATTGAGACTCTCAAGGTGGTAGAGTTTGGTAAGGGTTATAAACTTTACACCACTAGGGCTTTCTCGATGTATATTTATGGTTACGGACCGGTGGGGCTTACAACAAAACTTTACAAAGGTGATAGTTTTCCCAACTACATCGGGTACCCGTTAACTTTTGAGACCGGAGTTGAGAGCTTTTTTTCTTCTATTAAAGATAAGATCAGCATTGTTAAAGACATCAAAGGAGATTTTTGGATTCCCGGATCAAATTTGGGTCTGACTAATTTAAAGCCTAGCAAAGGTTACGAGATTATTGTTAAGGAAGACGTAAGCTTTACTTTTCCGCAGTAGGTTTAGTATAGACTTTAACCAAAAAACTCCGCGAACCGGAGTTTTTTGGTTGTGCTATAATTTTATCAATGGTTATTTATTTTGGAGCGGATCATCGGGGATTTACTTTAAAAGAAACTTTGAAAAGTTTTGTTAAGGATCAGGGGTTTGAGGTGGTGGATGTTGGGAACGATCATTACGATAAAGACGATGATTATCCAGACTTTGCGAGCGGAGTGGCCAAAAAGGTTTCCTTGGGCGGGGATAGCACGATTGGGGTTTTGGTTTGTGGCTCGGGGGCGGGGGTAGACATTGTGGCTAATAAATTTCCCGGAGCCAGGTCGGTTTTAGGAATAACTTCGGATCAAGTTTATGACGCCAAACACGATGACGGCGTGAATATTCTTTCGATTTCATCTACCTTTACTAACGAAGAAGACGCCAAGAAAATGGTTCAGGTTTTTTTGGAAACTCAATTTGGTGGCGAGGAGAGATATCAAAGAAGGTTAGACAAGATTTCCCAAATTGAGGAGGAGATAAAAAACAGCTAAAAATCATGCAGGTGATACCAGCGATAAATTGTTTGGATCTGCCCTGTGTTTCCGAGAAGTTGCTCAAGGCAAAAAGTTTTTTACCGAAAGATGGGTGGATTCATATTGATGTAGCGGACGCAAAATTTACCTACAATAAAACCTGGGGAAATCCGAAGGAGCTCACCGCGCTTTTTGAGGCTCACCCCGAACTCGAGTTTAACACCGAGATTCATCTGATGGTTGAGGAGCCAGAGGCGGTAATTAAAGATTGGATTGCCGGAGGAGCGAAAAGAATCCTCGTTCATTTAGAGGCTCTCATTGATCCGCGTTTTAGAAAGCAAAAATTTGATCCGGATAAAATTATTGAAGAAACAGTCGAGTTGTGCCGAAAGGAAGGGATTCAGCTTATGCTTTCGAACAACCCCGAAACCCCAATTGGCTTTTTAGAAAGGTATCTGAACTTTTTTTCCTTCTTCCAAGTTTTAGCGGTAAGGCCAGGGTTGGCTGGGCAGAAGTTTTTGCCGGTAGCAATCGATAAGATAAGATTTATTAGGCATTCTAGACGTGATGCTATAATTGAAGTTGACGGTGGTATTAATTTGGAAACTGGTAAGTTGTGTCGTGAGGCTGGGGCTGATGTTTTGATAGCCGCGAACTATATTTTTCAAGCCAAGAATCCGACAGCGGCTTACGCCGAGTTGGCGAAGATTTGAACGGCGTAATTTATTCTTTTTAGATTTTGAGCAGTTTTAATTTTATGCAAGGATTAAACGATAAGAAGATAGAGTTTTTGGAGATGACGGCGAACCGGATTCGCCAGGATATTATTCGGATGCTTCTTGAGGCTGGTTCAGGGCATTCGGCTGGGCCTTTGGGGATGGCCGATATTTTTACGGCTTTTTATTTTCATATTTTAAATCAAAACCCCAAGAAACCAGGCTGGCCAGATAGGGATAGGCTCGTGCTTTCGAACGGCCACATTTGCCCCGTTTTATATGCAACAATGGCGCGAGCTGGGTATTTTCCTATTGAAGAGCTAAAAACCTTGCGAAAAATTAACTCAAGGCTACAGGGTCATCCTCACCGAACAGCCCTACCGGGACTGGAAACAACCTCCGGGCCTTTGGGTTCGGGGCTTTCTCAAGCAATCGGCATAACTTTGGCTGGAAGACTGGATGGTAAAAAATATCGAACTTATTGCTTAACCTCGGATGGCGAGCACCAGGAGGGAAATACATGGGAGGCGGTGATGTTTGCCGGCAAGTATCGCTTGAGCAACCTCACAGCCGTGGTTGACCGGAACAATATTCAGATTGACGGCAACACGGAAGAGATAATGCCACTTGAGCCTTTTCGGGCAAAGTATGAGGCTTTTAATTGGCACGTGATTGAAATTGACGGACATAATTTTGAACACATTGTGGATGCTGTGGCGGAAGCCAAAGCGATTCACGAGAAACCAACGATGATTATTGCGCACACCATCCCCGGGAAAGGCGTGAGTTTTATGGAAAACGATTACAAATGGCACGGGATACCGCCTAACGCGGAACAGGCCAGGTTAGCGTTAAAAGAATTAGAAGCAATTGGTCGAAAAATTCATGGTGGCTAAATTTTTCTGAAATTACTTTATTTGAGACAATTTTATGTTGAACCCATTAGCAAAACTTAATCCGGATTTGTTTGACGATAAAAAAGTAAAGATGGTGGCCACCCGTGACGGATTTGGTGAAGGATTAATCATGGCCGGAGAAAAAGATAAAAATGTGGTGGCACTCTGCGCGGACCTTACTGAATCGACTCGGATGGAGGCGTTCGCTAAAAAGTTTCCGGAGAGATTTTTTGAGATGGGGGTGGCGGAACAGAATTTGGCGACGATTGGATCTGGTTTGGGGGTTTCGGGAAAGATTCCTTTCATTGCTTCATACGCGACTTTCAGTCCAGGTAGAAATTGGGAACAGATTAGAACTACGATTGCTTATAATAATTCAAACGTGAAAATTGTTGGGGCGCACTCTGGGATTTCAGTGGGACCAGACGGTGCGACGCATCAGGCGATTGAAGATATTACAACCATGCGGGTGATGGCGAATATGAAGGTGTTCGTGCCGTGCGACGCGATTGAAGCCAAGAAAGCCACGCTCGCGGCGGCCAAGGTTTTTGGACCGATTTATCTGCGAGTAGGCAGAGAAAAAACCCATCTTTTTACGACGGAGAATTCTTCGTTTACTCCGGGAAAGGCTGAAGTTTTATGGGAGACTCCAGGTAGGAAAAATCCGGATGTTTTGATTATTGGAGCGGGACCCCTTTTATATAATGTCCTAGTGGCGGCCAGGGACTTAGAGAAAGATAAAATTAGTTCGGTGGTTTTGAATTGCCACACCATAAAGCCGTTGGATGGGAAGAAAATTATTGAACTGGCAAAAAAAGCTCGGGCGGTGGTGACCGTTGAGGAGCACCAGGTTATTGGAGGTTTGGGCGGGGCAGTGGCCGAAGTTTTGGCGAAACACGCCCCAACGCCGATAGAGTTTATAGGGATGCAAGACACTTTTGGGGAATCCGGAAAAGCGGTAGAATTAATTGAGAAGTATGAGATGGGAGTGAAGGATATTAAGGCGGCGGTTAAAAGGGTTGTAAGGAGGAAATGAGAACATTTTTTAGGTTTTTGTTCTTTGGTCTTTTGGCGATTTTCATTTTGCCGGGGTTTGTTTCGGCTTTAAACGTACCGTATTCCAAAAGCGACCCCTACAGTATTAAGAAGCAACCCATTGATGGTTCGACTAAGGTTGTGAGTCCCACTTTTTCTCCTACTGCCTTGAACTTGGATGGTCTGAGATTACAGATTGAGGAGTTGAAGAAAAAGGTTAGCGATTTATCGATGCTCGTCAGTCTTCAGGAGTCAGCTGTTCCGCCGAAAAGCGCCTCGGTTCGAGCACTCGGTTTACCAAAAGAGCGAGAGATTGTCGGATACACAATTAAACTTAAGGACCCGTCTGTTTCAGAGTATAAGGTGAGGCGAGAAAAGGAGGTGGCCGTCAGCCAATCAGCTAATTTGTTCAGTGTCCAACAGAGTTTGAAGCAAGAGGTTAAGAATTATCGTTCGGCCGTTTTGAGTAAGCACAAATCTTTTCTGCCAACTCTCTCTAAGTCGGTTTCTCGCGTTAAGGTAATTCGTGAATTTAAGGACGTGTTTAATGGTTTTTCAGTCAACGTTCTTTCGGCGGAGGATATTAAGAAAATTGAAAAGATGCCGGAGGTGGAGGCGGTTTACCCGGAGTATGTTTTTTATGGCGCGCTTATGGATTCGGTGCCGCTTATAAAGGCGGACTTGTCTTGGGGATTGGACGCAAACGGTGCGAGTTGCGCGACTTCGGGGCAGCCGTGTTTGAATGGTCAGGGAGCTCGGATTGGAGTGATTGATAGCGGTATTGATTACACTCATCCGGATTTTGGATCCTGCACCACGCCGCAAATTTTGGCTGGAACTTGCCCGAAGATTGGGGGAGGGTGGGATTTTGTGAACAACGACGCCGACCCGATGGACGATCATTATCACGGCACACATGTGGCTGGGATTGCCGCCGCCGATGGTGTTTTGAGGGGAGTAGCGCCGAGCTCGACCATCTACGTTTATAAGGTTCTAAATTCTCAAAACTTGGGTTATATACCAAACGTTATTGCGGCCATAGAACGATCGGTTGACCCGAATCAGGACGGTGATTTTGCAGATCATCTCGACGTGATTAATTTAAGTTTAGGGGGCTTGCACTCGCCCAACTCTCCTACGTCGGTTGCGGCAGATAACGCAGTAGCTTTGGGGGTGGTGGTAGTGGCTTCGGCTGGGAATTATGGAAACGGTGACGTGGATAGCGGTGAGAACGCGGTGACTAGTCCGGCCGATGCGGTCAAAGTTATAGCAGTTGGAGCTGCTTACAAAATTAACTATCCTTCCAGCTCTTTCTTTTATGATTACGACATTAACCCAGTTCAAGACCAGATTTTAGCGATTAGCTCTCGCGGTCCGGCTTACTACAAGACTGGAAGTCAGGCTGATGGGATAGTTTTAAAACCGGACCTGGTGGCGCCAGGCGCCTTTATTTGTTCAGCAAGATGGGACAGTGTAGAGCCGTGGATTAGTAATCCGGACCTACAGCCGTGTTTTGATACCCTGCACTTTCAGAATGGAGCGACAAGTATGGCGACGCCTCACGTAGCGGGGCTGGCGGCACTTTTGAAACAAGCTCACCCTGCCTGGTCATCAGAAAGAATAGTCTACGCTATCAAAAACGGCACTCACAATGTTGGACATCCCATCTTTACGGGAGGATGGGGAAGAATTGACGCTTTGGATTCACTTACCAAAGATTTTTCGCTTTTTGCAAAGCTCGAGGTGCCGACTTCAAGTTATAGCTACGGAATTGTTTCAGGACTTACGGACATTCAGGGTCGGGTTGAAGGGCCGGATTTTGCGAGTTACAGTTTGGATTACATAAAATCAACGGATTATCAAACTAACAATTGGATTCCGATTCACTCGTCAAATGTTTTGCCACCCACTGAGTTGCTTTTTTCCGGTTGGGACACGTCCGGTTTAGTTAATGACGGTTATTATATTCTGCGTCTAACCGTGACGGATATGCAGGGTAATTCGGGGCGAGACATGGTTGCCTTGAAAGTTAAGGGGACGCCCAAGGTTGATCTTTACGCAGGTTTTAGTCCCAACCCCACTAGCACGAACCGTGAGCTTCAGGTCATTTCTGGTCAGGCGGTTTACTTTAGGGCGTTTTCGACGAGTCCGGGCAGTCTACCGGGCACTTGTAGTGGGTGCACCTATCAGTGGTACGAGGACGGGGTTTTGCAGGCTGCTTCGGGAACCGATTACTCAACCTCGATTGTTTCTCCGGGTCAGTACGATAAGGAGGTCAAGGTTATAACGACTTATGCCGGACTAACAACCCAGAGGAAGGCGTCTTTGTTGAATCAGATCACTAAAGTTGTGAGTGGCTATGACAACCAACAATCGCCAGCAATATGGGGTGATAAGGTGGTGTACGAAGATTGGAGCAACGGGGTGAGGCGGATTTATCTTTATAACCTTTTAAGTGGGACAACGACGGAGGTGGCTTCACACCCAATCTACGGCACGGTTTTGCCTGCTGTCTATGAAGATCTGGTGGTTTGGGAAGATCACCGAAATGACGCATCAAACGGCGGCGATATTTACATGAAAAACCTCTCAACTGGGGTTGAAACGGCGATTTCGACGAGCCTCAAGGATCAGGAAGCTCCGGCGATTTATGGGGATTATGTAGTCTGGGCGGACGAAAGGTGGTCTGGCAGTGGGGTTCCGGATATTTATATGCGAAAACTTTCTACCTTTTTTGAAACTCGGATTACAACTAGCACGGCTTTCCAACGCGCGCCGGATATTTGGGGAAATAGAATTGTTTGGGAGGACAACCGGAATGGCAACTTCGATATTTATATGTACGATGTTTCGACTGTGGCTATGACGAGGTTAACAACCAGCACCGCTAACCAGACTAACCCGGCAATTTATGGTGACAAAGTGGTTTATGAGGATAAGCGCGATGGCACGAACGAAAATATTTATATGTATGACATTGCAACTGGGCTTGAGACTAGAATTAGTTCTGGAACAAGTAAAAAACTTAGGCCGGATATTTATGGAAGTAAGATAGTTTGGTATTTGGACACTACAGGAAATGATGACGTTTATATGTACGATCTTTCAACTAACACTGAAAGCCGAGTTACTTACGAAGGGTCGGCCCAGACGACGCCAGTAATTTACGGGACTCGAGTTGTTTGGCCGGATGCTAGAAATTCGGATATTCAAGGAGGTTATGCACTTGATCTTTATTCTCTTGATTTGACCGGCGGTTTTCGTTGCGGGGATCTTGATAATAATGGTGTGATTAATATTATCGATGTGGTTCATCTCATAGATCATGCTTTTAGGGGCGGGCCGGAACCAAGTCCAAGGTGGATTGGGGACTTGAATGCTGACGGTGTGATTAATATTATCGATGTGGTTCATCTCATAGATCATGCTTTTAGGGGCGGGCCGGTGCCGGATTGCACGGCTGATCCAGAGAGTACCGCTTCGGCTTCGGTGAGTTTGAGTTCAGGAACTACAAGTGCAGACGGACTAATTTCGGTTCCCTTGAGTGTAAACACGAATGCGCCCCTTATTGGTTTACAAATTAATTTTTCATTTGACCTGAACAAACTTGAATTTGTCGGAGTGGAAAAAAACTCCCAGTTCCAAGATTTCGAGGTTCAAACGGGTGTTCAGGGAGGCGGGGCTAAGGTGGGTATCTACGATCAGGAAGGTGGAGTAAGGGTTCCTTCGGGTTCTACCGGTGTGGTAAATTTAAAATTTAGACCCAAAGTTTCAGGGGTCGATGCATCGACTGTGAAGATTCTTGGCGCTGTTTCCCTCGATGAGAAGATTTTAAGGGTGCCGACAGGTTTCCCGACGAAGACATCTCCAACGTCTCCAAAATTACCTCCTAAATTACCAATAGGGCAGCCACTTTCATCATCGCTCATTGAATCAATTGGCGCCCAGCTAGAGGGGGTTGCCAGGCAGCTCCAATCACTTTTGAGAATCGTTCAACCTTAGTTTGGTGGTTTTTTGCCCCTTGGTTTCGGAGGTGGTTTTTTGATACAATATTGGTAGTCGGGTTTTACTAAAAAATATTTTAAATATTTTAAAAATGAAGAAACTCATTGTTTTGGGTTTAGTGTTTTTGTTTTTGGTTTCTGTGCCTGGTCGAGGTTTAGCTCAAACGAGTGAGCTTACGGCCCAAGATCTTCGGGCACAAATTCAGTTGCTTTTGGAGCAGATTCGACAGCTTCAAGCGCAGCTTTCAGCGGCGGAAGGTGCCGGATCTGTTTATGTACCACCTGCGGTATCGATTGGTCCGACAGTGACGGTTACACCCGGTCAAAAATTTATCGTCGGAGAGAGCGTACAAGCGGTGGATTATTTAAATATTCGAGAGAATCCAGGGGGTCCGGCAACTTCGGTGGCGAATCCTGGTTATGATGGGGTGATTATTGGTGGCTCTGTGCAACAAGGCGCATACTGGTGGTGGCAGGTTAAGTGGAGCAAGGGCAATTCAGGTTGGTCAGTAGAAGATTGGATGGACAAAAAAGATACAGCGGGTTCGGGATTGTCAGCCGAGTTTAGCAAGTCACCATATTTTGCGGTGGACTCTTTTGTAAGCCCAACGAGCGTAGGTGCCGGGCACAGCAATTGGTGGAGGGTGAAAGGCCATGACCCAGAAGGGGGGACTCTGGTTTATTTAGTAAGCTGGGGTGACGGCACTTCAAATACTTACAACCTTTTAAGCGGTGGTGATATCGCGGCTACTCACGTTTATAAAAATGGCGGAACGTATAAGATAGAAGCAAAAGTTACGGACATCAGCGGGTTTACGGCTTCGAGGTTTTTGACGGTGGATGTGATTGACGCGAATGCAGTGCTTAGCCAACCGAGCGTAAAGTTCAAAGTGGGAGACTCAGTTATAACCACCGATAATTTAAACGTCAGAACTGGTCCGAGCGGAGTACATATTGGGATACAACTTCCTAACGCTAGGGGAACAATCACTGGTGGGCCGGTTTGGTCAATCTTGGGTCGTTGGTGGTGGGCAGTGAACTACGATACAGGTGAAGATGGGTGGTCGGCGGAAGATTGGCTCACGAAAACTTCTAAGGACGAGACGGTCTTGCCGAAGGTTTCGGCGGGTGATTGCGGCGACATAGATGGCAATGGAGTGATTGATCAGAACGATCTCGATAATCCTTCCAGCACTACCGATATAACCGACTATGTGTTTGGTGGAGTGCCGATCCCGACCGGGCTTAAGGTGGACTTAAATGGCGACGGGAGGCCGGATATTTTGGATGTAACCACTCTCGTTAACTACTTGAATCGCGGAGGGCCGGCGCCGACTTGCGACAATAAACTATTAACTAAGACCAGCTTGGGTTTAGCGGTTGGAGATAGGGTGCAGGCGAAAGAAGCGTTCCCACTTAGGAAAACTCCCGATGGCGATATTTCTACAACTATTGCGGTTGGAACAAAAGGCACGGTGGCCGGCCTATCGAGTTTAAGTGGTGATTCTTGGTCGGCGAGTATCCATTGGGATAATCGCTATAAAGGTTACGCTGCGGAAGATTTCATCACCAAAATTGCGCCAGTGTCTGTTTCTGGGGTTTGCGGAGACTTAAATGGTGATGGGGTTGTAAACGTTGTTGATGTCACTTTGATCCAGCTTTATACCCTCCAGAGCACTCAAATTCCGACTGGGGTGAATGCCGACGTGAATGGCGATGGCAAGGTGGACATTTTAGACAAGACCCTGATTGACGATTACGCACTTCGAGGCGGTCCGGCGCCGACCTGTGAAGCGGGTTCTTCTGGCGGTGGGGTTAATACCGGCGCGACTCCGTCGGCGTCAGTGATCCAATCTTTTTCGACCCAGCTAAGCCAGATTAGTCAACAGTTACAGCAACTCTTGCAGGTCCTTAGATAGGTTTTGCAGTTGGTTTTCCTAACCCCATTCTTTGGTCGAAACCAAAGAATGGGGTTTTGGTTTTTGCTTTTCTTGAACTAGAATTCGATAGAGATGAAATCAGGTTATTACTGGTTTTTTGTTTTGGTTGGGTTTGCGGCTTTTTATTCGGGTTTTCTGATCAAGGAGATTAGACTTGTTTCGGATAAGCCAGAAGGCTTTTCCGGCGGAATAGCAGATTTGCAGTCAGTTGCCGTAAACAAAAAGTCGGAAAAAATAGAAACCACATTAATTTTTGTAGGCGACATTATGCTGGGACGAGGAGTAGAGTGGAAGATTTCAAAAAACAGCTCGGACTTTCATCTTCCATTCTTAAAGGTTAAAGACTACTTGAGGCAGGCGGATTTGGTTTTCGGCAATCTTGAAGGGCCAATCTCCGATCGAGGAAAAAATCAAGGAAGTATTTACTCGTTCCGGTTCAAGCCGGAGGTAGCTCTTGCGCTCAAAGATGCGGGTTTTGGAGTATTATCTCTTGCTAATAATCACATTTGGGATTGGGGCGCAGAAGCGATTTCAGACACCCTTTCTAATTTAGCTGGAGTGGGAATTGGAACGGTTGGCGCGGGACGAAATTACGAAGAGGCGAATCAAGCTTATTTTTATGATGTTAAGAATTTGCGCGTCGCGTTTTTGGCCTACACCAATCTTTACCCTAATGGTCTAGCGGCTGAGGCAGATTCTTCTGGGGTGAGTGATTTTGATTTGGAAAAAATTCGAGAGAGAGTAGAGGAGGTAAAAAGCCGGGCGGACTTAGTGGTAGTTTCTTTGCATTGGGGGGAGGAGTATAAAACCAATGCGAGCGACTGGCAGAAAAAAACAGCCCGATCACTAGTTGACGCTGGAGCCGACGTGGTTGTTGGTCACCATCCACACGTGCCACAGGAAGTTGAGGAATATGAAGGTTCCTGGATATTTTATAGCCTCGGGAATTTCGTTTTTGATCAGGGTTTTTCGGAGGAGACAATGGGGGGAATGTCAGTCGAACTTAAAGTTACTGACAAGAAAATAACTAACGTTAAACCGGTTAAATTTAAAATAAACAGTGATTTTCAGCCCTACTTGCCTGAATAAAGTTGTTTGACGTAAGGTTTTCTTTGTGTTAGAAGAATGGGAGATATTTGTCATTTTCCGAAGAGGGGAGGTGTTTTCTAGTGGAATTGTTGCAGCCGAGCAAAGCGGTCATCGAGAAACTGCGTGACGATCCGAGATCTAAGATACTCGTAGTCGGTTCCAAGGACGGTAATTTTCCAAATGATATTCGAAATCACCCCCAAATGGTATTTTGGGATTCTCACGATCCTTCAGCCAGAAAAAAACCAAATATCCCCAAGGGTGTGGTCGTAGTTATCTTCTTGAAATTTCTTTCTACGGCGTGGTACCTCAAGGTGAAGGATTACGCGAAGAGCGGGGGGGTGTGGTTTCTGTCGCACGCAATGCAAACCGGTGAGGCCAGAAGGTTAGTCGCCTCTATCCTGCCATCTCGAGAGGCGGCCCTTGCCGCACTAGCCAAACTCAAAGCCGTCGAGACTAGGGATTTTTCGTTGATTTTTCCCCCTCAAGTTTCAAAAAGCGTGGTATCTGATTATGTGGTTGTTGCTCATGAAGGAAATTCCACTGTTCCAGATCGAGAAACGATTTCGGAAGAAGAATTGGTGGCTCACGATGAGCTTGAAGAAGAGAGAGGTGGTGATGCTCCAGTGTTAAAACCGGCGGAAACCAAAGTTGTGGTCAAGCAGAAACGCGGATCGATCAAAGCTTTTGCTTACAAGCACTTTCGAATAGGTAATGGCACGGCCGGGGATGAAGCCCACCGTGTCTGCGCTCTGGCGGTAGTGGAGGACATAGAAACCACGCCACAGTATCTGCAGGTTCTTTACTACGCATGGAGGAAAGATCCAGACGGATACTTAAAAACGAGACGTGTTTCAACTGAAGGAGCGAAGATTGTTCGGAGCGTTGCGAGTGGAGATCCCCCGGTTCACCAGGATTTGTCAACCGAAACTCCAGATACGGATACGTTTTCTGACGAGGTTCGTTCCTCTATATCGGAAGTAAAGGCCGCTATGGATCTGATGGGTCCGGCTATTGAACGATTAGCCGGGGTTCTTGATCGGTTTTTAGAAAGACCTACGGTTGATACTGAAACCGAAGCGGAACTAACGAGACTCCGGAGAATCGAAGTCAAGTTTAAACGACTCCGGAAAGACATTGAGGATTCTGACCAGGAATGACTTTATCGACTAACCGTCGACCCGAGCTTAAGCGCTCGGGTTTTTATTTGAAAACTGCTATAATTATGGCCAATGAGAGTTCTTACGATTGGAACGGCAACGAGGGATGTGGTCCTTCGGGGCGATTTTTTTAAGGTGGTGCACGACCCAGGCCACTTAAAAAAAGCCGGTTTTCCGACAGGTGAGGCCCAATGCTTTGCTTTGGGATTGGGAGGGAAAATTGAGATTCAAGAGCCGATTTTTGCCCTGGGTGGGGGAGCGGCCAATGCGGCGATTACTTTTGCGAGACAGGGGTTCAAAACCGAGGCTTTAATTAAGATTGGAAACGACCCCAATGGGGAGGAAATCATGACAGCTTTAAAGAAAGAAAAAGTTGGACCGGTAGTAATTTTTGACAAGGTGAGAGGCACGGCTTATTCGGTGATATTTCTTTCTGCTGAAGGAGAAAGGACCATTCTAAGCTATCATGGAGCCTCTCAGGATTTACGAATCACAGAGGTTCCTAGAAGAGATTTCAATGTGGACGCAGCGTACGTTGTGCCCGGCCGAATAGGCGTTTCGGTGATTGTGAGTATTTTAAAAAAGTTAAAAAAGAGGGGTGTGATGGTGGCCATGAATCCGTCACGTCACTACATTGATTTGGGCGCTAAAAAGCTCCGACCTCTTTTTGACTTCACAGATATTATTATTTTGAATCGAGACGAAGGGGCGGCTTTGACAGGGAAGAAATATGAGGATGAAAAAGGGATTTTTAAAAAATTTGATGAGATGGTGGGGGGGTTGGCGGTGATGACCGATGGCCCGAAAGGAGTCGCGGTTTCGGATGGCAGACGGATTTATAAGGCAGGAATTTACAGAGAAAAACGAGTAGCTGACCGAACTGGCGCGGGAGATTCCTTTGGTTCGGGATTTACAGCCGGATTACTCCGGCAAGCATCAAGCATCAAGCATCAAGCATCAAGAGACGGGAGAAATAAAATTTTTAAAGAAGAGGATATAGAGTATGCGATTCGGTTGGGAAGCGCTAATGCGACTTCGAATGTTGAAGAGGTCGGGGCACAATCGGGGATTCTAACTCGGCGTCAGTTTGAAACTCAAGCGAGGTGGAAAAACTTATCAGTTAAAACTTTCAAGATTTAATTTTTTATGAACGCTTACGAAAAAATAGCCAAGATTTTAAGGACGGATAAGGATTATATTTTGGATATTGAGAAGAGATTTGCGGCGGTAACCGGCAAGAGTTCCATGATGGAGGCAATTGTTCAGGAGAACGAGGAGCTCATGAAGGATCGGCTTTTGCGTTTAGGGGTTTCGTCGAGCGCGGATGCGAAGGAGATTTATGATGCTTTGATTTCAAAAATCGAGTCGGATGATCGGCAAATATTTCAGGCGTTTGGCAGCCCTAATTTTAAATTAGTGGGCGATTGCCAGAGAATAGGGGATGTGGCTAGAAGAATTATTAATCCCCCCAAAGGATTTTTTTTGAAACTTGATAAGGCGAGGGAGTTTTTGTTGAAGGAACCACCCAAGAAGGTAATGGAGTTTTTAGGTTACGATTCGGTGGATAAGATGCTCGAAAAAGAAGATTTGCTTGAGGTTTATAGCGCGCTTAGATTTATTGAAGGGAGTGAATGGCTGAACGGAGTTTTCTTCAAACAGTATGAAACTTTGACACCCGAAGATTTTGAGGAGCGGGAAGTCCAGGTTAAGGCCCTTGGTGAGAAGTGGGGAGCGGAGTCGGAAAAGTTTGTTTCAAAGAAGAAGCACAATATTAGCCACCTTAAGGAGTTGGGCGTGGTTTTTATTATTCCGGCCCTACTCGGCATTTCTGGTGAGTTGCTTCGGATGTTTGTGCTAGTTATGCATTATTTATATGAGGTGCCTTTTTATTCGCGGATTTTTAAGCACATAATGGAAGAGAGGATTACCTTCACGGCTAACTTTACTTCGCTTCTCCGGGGGGATGTAACGGAGCGGCACTTTCCAGACAGTGATCGGTCGCTCTGGTTAGTGGTTCAGAGGTATTTAGCTAAAGATGATGAAAACGACTGGAGGCTGTTTGTGCCCCACATTAATCCCGAGGCACTTCATTGGCTGAAGGCCGAAGATAGCTTATCTAAGGTTGGTTTGACCCTGGATGGGCTTGGGAAGGACTTGGAGTTTTGGCGTGAGTTGGGCTGGGTGGGGGATTATTTTAGGGACGAGATGGGTCACAATATTTTGGTTAGTTTCAATTTGGTGGATACGGTCATGTCCTTAGTGAAACAGCGAGAAATGGTAAAATACTTGTATCATCACCAGGAAGCCATGTGGAACCAGATCTTTTCAGTTTATTTCGGTCGGGAAGACATGGAGAAGCGGGCGGTGGAATATTTGTTGCAGGGATATTTTGAGGTTTAACTTTAAAAAGATGGCAAAAAACTTAAGGGTTGTTTTGAAAGAGGCAGAGGCGAAAAGAGTGGCGGTGGGACATTTTAATATCTCGGACTTAGTGGCGCTTAAAGCTATTTTCGAAGCGGCAAGAGAGATTAGTGTGCCAGTCATGATCGGGACCTCAGAAGGGGAAGGGGATTTTGTTGGAAGGAAACAAGCGGCCGCATTAGTTCGCGTTTTGCGCGAAGAATTTGATTATCCGATTTTTTTAAACTCCGACCACACAAAAAGTTTTGAAAAAGTTAAAGAAGCCGTGGCGGCCGGTTATGATGAAATTTTATTTGACGGGAGCAAACTAACGTTCGAGGAAAATGTTAAAAAGACGAAAGAGGTGGTTGAATATGTTAAATCGGTTAATCCGGAAATCCTTGTGGAAGGAGAGGTTGGCTATATTGGTTCGGCTTCAGAGGTGAGAGAGGAGCTTCCAGAGGGAGCCGCGATTAAGCCGGAGGATTTAACAACTCCGGAGGAAGCGAAGCAGTTTGTTTATGAAACGGGAGTGGATATGCTTGCGCCGGCGGTTGGAAATTTGCATGGAATGTTTGCGAATATGCCCGACCCAAACCTCGATATAGCTCGCATTAGAGCAATCAAGGACGCGGTTAAGTTGCCGCTAGTTTTGCATGGCGGTTCTGGAAATACTGACGAGGATTTCAGGATGGCGATTCAGGCAGGCGTTGTGGTTGTGCATATTAACACCGAAATAAGGTTGGCTTGGCGGAAGGGTCTTGAGGCTGGACTTAGTTCTAATCCCAAAGAAGTAGCGCCTTATAAAATATTCCCCCTGGCTTTTGAGGGGGTGAAGGGGGTGGTTTTGAAGAGACTCAAATTATTCAATAAGCTTGACGCTTCGCTCGTCTAATTTGCCATAACTAGAATTTTTTGCTAGCATAGTGTCCACGTATTCATATGGATTTATTGGTCACAAAAAGAGATCGACTAGGGAAAGTCAGCCGGCTACTTGTCAAACAGGGCTTGGTTCCAGCCGAGGTTTACGGGCGCGGATTTAAGAATGAGCACCTAACGGTTTCTAAGCCGGAATTCTTGAGGGTTTTTAGGGAGGCCGGAGAAAATACGATTGTTAATTTGGTTTTAGAGAATGATAAGTTGCCCACTTTAATTCACGAAGTTAAAAGGGATTACTTAACCGGGGAGGTGAACCATATTGATTTTTATCGGGTGACGATGACTGAGAAAATCAAAGCCAATGTGCCGCTTGAATTTATCGGGGAGGCACCGGCGGTTAGAGAGAAACTTGGAGTCTTAAACAAGGCGGTATCGGAGATCGAGGTTGAAGCGTTGCCGGGTGATTTACCGCACAGAATTGAGGTTCTTTTGTCGGTTTTGGATAGTTTGGATAAAAGTATCTATGCGAGAGATCTTAAGGTCCCTGCGGCGGTTAAGATTTTGGTTGAACCAGAAACGGTGATTGCTACGGTTGTTCCAGTAAAAGAGGAGGTGGAGGCGCCGGTTGCGGTTGATGTTTCAGAGGTTAAAGTTGAGGGAGAAGAGAAGAAAGCCGAGCGCGACGCCAAAAAGGCGGTTGAAGAAAAGAAGGAATAGTCCTTATGTTTTAACGTTTTCTGGCCACCTTCTTAAGGAGGCTTTTTTTGTTATAATAAGGCTTGGATGTCTAATTTGTTAAAACCAAAGATTCTTCGCGACATAAAATCACCGAGTAGGGTAGGGGGGGGTGATTCCTTCTCACCTTTACCAAAAAGGATTAACCTGTCGTATTATGTAGCCAAGCGTATACCGATTTTCAACACCTTGAAAGTGATAGTGCCGGTTTTCGCCATGGCTTTTTTGATTTTGGGTTCAGCAGTGGCTCCCACGACAGCAACTTTGGCGGCGAATAATACTCTGGATGAAAATGAGAGAGAAGCCTTAGAGGTTCAGCTTAAAGAACTTGAGGGCCAGATTGATCAATATGAAGACCAGATAGTTAGCTATCAGAAACAGGGTAAAACATTAAAGGGGGAGATAAGTAATTTGAATAATAAAATTTCTAAGATTGGCCTCGAGATAAAGGCGATTAATTTGACTATCAGCCAGTTGGATAAAAAAATCGTAGAGACCCAGTATCAAATTGTAACGACTGAAGGCGATATTGAAAAAAATAAGGAGTCTTTGTCGGTTTTGATAAAGAACCTTCAGGCTAGCGATCAGACAAGCCTGATGGAGGTTTTTTTGAAGAGTCCTAAGTTGTCCGATTTTTTCAACGATGTAAACAACATCATTCTCATTCAAGACAATTTGCAGCTAACTATTTCCAAAGTCACTGACCTTAGGGATCAGCTAGAGGACCAAAAGGATAAGCTATCGCTTGCTAAGTCCGACAAGACGACTCTCCGGGAGTACCAGGAGGTCCAGAAGCAAGAAAACGAGAAGACTAAAACCCAGAAGAATGGTCTGCTCGATATCACCAAAGGGCAAGAGAGTAAGTATCAAGGTTTGCTTACGGAAACCAAGAAAACAGCCGCAGAAATTAGGAGCCGAATTTTCAAACTTCTTGGCGGAGGAGAACTAAGTTTTGATGAGGCCTATAAGTTTGCAAAGTTGGCCGGGCAGTCTACCGGGATTGATCCCGCGATGATCTTGTACAACGGCGATGCATCCCAAGAGGGACATTCCGATATTTGAGGAAATACTAAAAGAGCTTGGGATTAGCAAGGATTCTTCGGCGGTTCTCGTTTCCTGCGCTAACAAGGATGGCGCCTATGGCGGCGCAATGGGTCCGGCGCAGTTTATTCCTTCCACCTGGAAACTTTATAAGGATGCAGTTTCGAAAATAACCGGCAATTCCCCGGCTAACCCCTGGAGTCATGCTGACGCTTTTGTGGCGACGGGTTTGTATCTTAAAGATGCCATGAGGGGTTGTACTGACCTGTATTCTAATCAGACGAGCCGAGAAAGGTGCGCCGCGGCAAAGTATTACGCTGGCGGTCGTTGGAGGAGCTATCTTTGGACTTATGGAGAAGCGGTAGTTAGTCGCGCGAACCGATTTAGAGATGACATAAAAACGCTCACTGGCTAGAGGTATTTTGAGGATATGTTTCTCGAAACCGAGGTTCGATTCACTCCGGTGATGAATCGCCCGCTGCCCCTCGGCGCGAAAAACCCGCTTTGGCGGAGACCGAGCTTTTCGCGCCTTCGAGAGCTTTCTCAAAATAAATCCTCGAAATTTTTGTATTCGAGTTTTTTCTGGTATAAATAGACTTAATGCATAAAAAGTTAACTTTAAAGAACGGTTTGAGGGTGATTTTGGTGCCGCAGGCATCCACTTTGGCGGCGACGGTTTTGATTTTGGTTGAGGCTGGGTCGGAATACGAAACGAAAAATATCAATGGCTTGTCCCACTTCCTGGAACATTTGATGTTTAAAGGCACTAAAAATCGACCAAAACGGGGGATGATTGCCAATGAACTCGACAGCTTGGGGGCGGAGTACAACGCTTTCACGGGAGGGCAGTATACGGGTTATTACGCTAAGGTTCAGAAAGAGAAAATTGCAAAGGCGTTGGATTTGGTGTCGGATTTATATCTAAATCCGATTTTTATTCCGGAGGAGATTGAGAAAGAGCGAGGCGTGATTATTGAGGAGATTAACATGTATGAAGACACGCCGATGAGGAGGGTGCACGAACTTTTTTCGGGGCTTTTGTATGGTGATCAACCGGCAGGTTGGGATATCGCTGGGAGAAAGGAGGTGATTAGGGAGCTTAAGCGGGATCAGTTTGAAACTTACCGAACCAAACACTATGTGGCGTCGAAGACGGTGGTAGTCGTGGCCGGAGCATTTCAAGAGAAAAACGTTTTGGGACAGATCAAGGAAACTTTTGGCCATTTGAAAAAATTGCCGGCGCCTAAGAAGCTGAAGACAACTGAAAAACAGTCTAAGCCGGAGCTTTCGATAAAATTTAAAGAGTCAGACCAGAGCCATTTAGTACTAGGAGTCCGAGCTTTCGATGTTTTTGATAAGAGGCGACACGCGCTTCAAGTTTTGGGGAACGTTCTGGGCGGAGGGATGAGCTCGCGATTGTTTCGCAAGGTGAGAGATGATTTAGGGGCGGCCTATTATGTGAAAGCTGATTCCGATTTAACACTGGACCATGGGTATATGTCGGTCGCGGCTGGCGTGGATCACTTAAAAATTGAGATTGTTATAAAAGCGGTTTTGGAAGAAATGAAAAGATTGACTACGGAATTGGTGCCGGAGGTAGAGCTTCAGAAGTCTAAAGACCATTTAATCGGGAATTTTATTTTGGGACTTGAGGGATCGGACGATTTGGCCAGCTATTACGGTGGGCAAGAGATAATTACGAGAAAAACCAAAGAGCCAGAGGAAGTTATTAAAAACGTGAAAGCGGTTAGGGCGGAGGAGATTCGCGCGGTGGCGAAGACGCTTTTTGTGGATCGAGGACTTAACTTGGCGGTGATTGGGCCATACAAAGAAAGTGAGAGTTTCAGGAAGATTTTGAAATTCTAGTCGCTCGGAAGTTTCTTTTCAAAATCGCGGTTCAATTTTTCCCGCGAAAATTGCCCGCTGCCTCTCGGCACAAAAATCCCCCGACGTAACGTCAGGGGAGCCAAGCTTTTGTGCCTCCGAGAGCTTTCTCAAATAAACTTCCAGCTTCTATTCTTTTGTCCTCAACCTTCTTGAAACTGAAGGGGGAGGACGGTTGACGGGACGACTAGGAAGTAGTATAAGATGGCTAGTTCCTTGAGAGCCAAGGATCCCGTGTTCCGACGGAATCGGACGACTGCTTTAGAAGCGACGCAGTTCTTGTGGTTAGAGAACATTGTCGCGATGAGAGGAGACGACTATGAGTGCGCTTGAAACACTCGATGTCGGACAGGCCAACGAGATCAAGTTGGCGCTTCGAAAGGCTGGTTGGAGTAGTGACGAGGTTAAGCGGTTCTGCGAAGGACACACTGCTTCTGATGTTCGGGATTTCATGCTTGGTCATCACGTTGACTTGAGCAGGCACGTGATCAACTGTCGCGCTGAACCTTCAAAGCCAGAAGGTTGGGAAATCATCAGCCACATTAGGCGCAAGCCCATCATGTGGAATCCAAAGGGAGTTAAGCTCTGGTCAGCGTGGGATCTTCACCTTGGTCGCCCAAGTGAAATGATGGAGAAATTTAGGGGAAAGCCGGTTTTGAATGGAAATGTTTTGGATTATTTGCTCAAATATCCCTATTTGATTCCGGAGGACTGGAACGAAGCCTGCCTTATCCTGTTTCTGGCAACGACGTATCAGGATCGGAAGGGAAATCTGGCGGTTGGTGGCATATGGCACCCACAAGAGGCAGGGAAGTGGATTCGCGAGTACGTTTGGCTCGAAACCTGCTCAAGCGGTCTCTATGCAGCGACTTTGGACTGCGACTAACTTCATGCCCCGTTTGGTTTTTATAACCGGCGGGGCATTTTTTTATTTTATAGACCTATTTGCGTTATTTGGTTAGAATTAGCATTATTAGCGAACACTCCCATGGAAAAGAAGAAGTATTACATTACAACGGCGATTGATTATGCGAACGCGCCTCCGCATGTCGGGCACGCGCTTGAAAAGGTGCAGGCGGATGTTTTGGCGCGGTATCATAGGGCTAAGGGTTTTGAAACTTTTTACTTAACGGGCACAGACGAACATGGAGTGAAGGTTTTCAGAAAAGCCCAAGAGGCCGGGAAAGAGCCGCAGGTGTTTACGGATGAAATTGTGGAGAGTTTCAAGGCGCTAAAAGGCGCGCTCAATTTAAGCTGGGACGATTTTATTCGGACGAGCGATAAAGAAAGGCATTGGCCAGGAGTGGAGTTGATTTGGAAAAAACTGGTTGAGGCCGGCGATATTTATAAAAAGAACTACAAAGGGCTTTACTGCGTAGGGTGCGAGAAGTTTATTACCGAAAAAGATTTAGTAGACGGCAAATGCCGAGATCACCAGAGGGAGCCGGAGGTAGTGGAGGAGGAGAACTATTTCTTTCGACTATCAAAATACTCTAAAGAAATAGAATTACGAATTAGGAATAATGAATTACGAATAATTCCTGAAGGGCGAGCGAACGAAATTTTGGCTTTGATTAGTGAGGGTTTGGAAGATGTAAGTTTTTCTAGGCCGAGTAAGGATTTGCCCTGGGGAGTGCCGGTTCCGGGAGATCCTAGTCAGACGATGTACGTGTGGTGCGATGCGTTAACTAACTATATTTCAGCGCTTGGATATGGCCGAAACGAAGACTGGAAAAAGTGGTGGCCGGCGGATGCGCAATTAATTGGGAAAGATATTTTGAGATTTCACGCGGCGATTTGGCCGGGGATGCTTTTGTCGGCAGGTTTGCCGTTACCAAAACACATTTTAGTGCATGGATTTCTGACGATTGAGGGAGCAAAGATGTCTAAGTCGGTTGGCAATGTGATTGACCCAATTGAATTGGTCAAAAAATACGGTACGGACGCTCTGCGCTATTATTTCTTGAAAGAAGTGCCGTCGCATGAGGACGGAGATTTTAGCGTTGCTAATCTAGAGCGAGTTTATAACGGAGAATTGGCGAATGGTTTAGGCAATTTCTCGGCCAGAGTTTTAGGCCTAGCTTCAAAATTTGGAAAATTTGAGGTGGAATTTTCGAAGGTTGAAACTTCGGTTAAGGAAAAAATCGAGGCCGCCAGAAATTTGCTCGACAAGAAAATTCATGAATTTAAACTACACGAGGCGATTGGGGCTATAAACGAACTTATTTCTTTCGGCGATAAATATGTAAATGATCACGAGGTTTGGAAAGAGGCGGAGTCTAAGAAAAAGGAAATTTTGAACTTAGTTGTAATTTTAGATAACGTGGCGGGGTTGCTTAAGCCGTTTTTGCCAGAGACTGCAGGGAAAATTTCTCAGAGTATCGTTTGGATAGACGATAAGAATTTGGAGGTAAAAAAAGGCGCGGTTTTGTTTCCGCGCCTCTAGGTTTCTTCGAGGATAATTCGTTTTTCGAATCCACCACGCTCCTCGGCTTTTTTTGCTCGAATTTTTTCGATGTCAGCGAGTGTTAGGCTTTGGAGATTTGCGAACGCTTTGATGACTTCGAGGATATCCGCCAACTCTTCCGGGTTTTTGTCTTTCAGGAATTCTTCCACCTCTTCTCGAAGTTTATCTCCGAGTTTTGATAGGTATTCTTCTAGTGTGGCGAGATGGGTCTTTGAGTCTCCACCTTTTGTTTTTATGATGTCCGGTATTTTGTCTCGGACCAGTTTGTTGTATTTCATGTAGCACCTTGTTCTTGAAGGTTCCGAAGGGTTTCAACGACTTGCCTAACTTCGTAGAAGTTGGAAGCTAGAAAGTCAGGGTTGGCTTGGCTGATTTTGCTGGGTGACTGCCACCCACCAGTAAAGCCAACGGTTATTACTTTGGTCGCCTTAGCTTGGATCAGGCCGTGGTAGTTATCATCGACGTAGATGACTTTGGCCGCGGGGATACCAAGTTCATTTGCGGCCTTTGCGAGGGCTAGACTCTTGTCGAGGCAATCACCCCAGGCCAGATCAAGAAGTTCGCGGAGTTCCAATTGATTGAGTCTTTTTTCGAGCACTGGCCCAAACTCGGCGCTAATGATGGCGGTTTTTATGCCCAGATTTTTTAAGAACTCGAGAAGCTCAATAACACCTTCTCTTAGCTGGCCATCACTGGTGTAGTCTCCATAATGTCTTTGCCAGATTTTATTTAGATCGTCTTTGCTGGCGTGCTTGGGGATTCCGTGTTGGTGGTATACAGGAAGGTAGTCGGGTTGGGAGCTATCGAAAAAGTTATCGGCTTGAGGGGCTTGGATCTGATAGTGATTGAAAATGGCCTTAATTCCTCTCCAGGCGGAGTTTCGATCGTTGAGAGTAGTGCCGTTCCAATCCAAGGCGGCTAGTTTGGGACTATCCATTTATAATCTCCTTGTTAAGTTGCTGGTTTTGGTATCTTATAGATTTTTCTTTGCTACGTCAAAGAAAAAGGCGCGGTTTTGTTTCCGCGCCTTTATGGTTTTAGCCGAGCACACGAGCCCAGCGTTTACCCCAGGTGTGGTTCATGACGCCTCTCCTTTATTTGAGTTTGAACTCGACTGGGTACGTAACCCAGATCGCAACCGGGCGGCCGTTTTGAATGGCTGGTTTGTAGAGGTTTTTCCAGGCAGCGTCTAGAGCGGCCTCGTCGAAACCAACATTTGATCCAGAGGATTTGGCGATGCGCACTTCCCGAACCCTGCCTTCTTTGTCAATCAGGGCTTTGATCCAAACCGTAGCCTCTCGATTGGTGAGTAAGGCAACCTCGGGATAAACGGGTGAGACCTTGCTTATCATGACCGGCATTTCTTCGACAGCCATGAATTCGTCTGGGGTTGGAAAGTAGTCGCCGAAGTTTCCGTTGGGGACGTCGACTATCGCGTTATTGCCTGTACCCGTGCCTTCAGGAGAGAAAGGACCTGTGTTGGCAATTTCGTTCTTCGTAGGAAAAACTGGTGATTCTGCAACTTCTGCATCGGGTACTGGAGTGGGGATGCCGATTACTGGCACTGGCGGAGCGGCGTTAGTGACTATTGGCGGCAAAGGCACGCGATCTCTGGTTCGGGGCGGTGGAACCGGATGTGGTGGTTCGTAAACAGTGATGATTTCGTTTTTAGCGATGGTTTCGGTGACGAGAGTTTTGTAGGCTCCGAGTACTGACAGTGCGAAGAGTGCGGCAAAGGTGATGCCGTAGCGAAGGTGTTTCTGGTAGTCTCGCTTGAGTTCAAAAGCGCCATACCAGGTTACCGTTGCGGTTTGAGCCGTCATGCTTGCCTCCTTTTCTAGTTGTTTAAGGTCTATTTTTATCCTAGCGCCTTATGATAATATTTTCAAATATGCCTAAAACCAAGTACGTTGACGCCCATACGCACGCGCATTTTGCGGCGTTTAAAGAGGATTATAAAGAAGTAATTGGCCGAGCTCTTGAAGCCGGCGTTGCGGTTATAAATGTTGGGACGCAGAAAGACACTTCGGCGAAGGCAGTGGAAGTAGCTCATGAATTCGCAGAGGACGTGTGGGCGGTGGTGGGTTTGCACCCGATTCATACGGAGAAATCTTACCATGACGTTAAGGAGCTGGGTGCTGGTGGTGATGAAGGCGGATTCACCTCAAGAGGCGAAGATTTTGATTACGAATATTACAAAAAATTAGCATTGGATTCGAAGACATTGGCGATAGGGGAGTGTGGATTGGATTACTTTAGATTGGGAGAGGGGAGCAAAAAACGGCAAGCGGAGGCTTTTGTGAGTCAGATTGAGTTGGCGTTTGATGTTAAAAAGCCACTCATGATTCACTGTCGAGATGCGTTTTCGGATTTGATTGAAATTCTCGAGGTGAATAAGGCTAAGTTAAACGATAAGCCGGGAGTTATTCATTTTTTCACCGGGACAATCGAGGACGCTAAGAAACTTTTGGATTTAGGATTTTCCTTTACATTTGGGGGGGTGATAACTTTCCCGCCGAAGGCCGGGCAGCAGGCTGGTGCTTATGAGGAAGTGATCAAGATGATTCCGATGGATCGGATTTTATCAGAGACGGATGCGCCGTATGTGGCACCAGAGCCGTTTAGGGGAAAAAGAAATGAACCGGCGTATGTGGTTTACGTGGTTCGGAAGCTGGCGGAAATTAAAGGAGTTTCTGAAGAAGAGATGGCCGATCAAATTTGGGGAAATGCTAAAACGGTTTTCAGGTTATAGGTTAGATTGTGCGATCGTAAAATTCAGGTTTGACATATTTTGTTTTTATGCTAAAATCTAGTCGGAAAATTCAAACGCTGTGCGAATAGGAGAAGGAGGGGTATGCCGAAAATCGTAGTTACGGAAAAGCACTGTCTTGCCCAAGAAGAGGCGCTCGCTCGAACTAAGAAGCTCTTGGACCAGGTCAAAGCGCAGTACGCGGGCAAGGTTAACGACTTGCATGAGGAGTGGAGAGGTAACTCGGGGGTGTTCAGTTTTACAGTGATGGGTTTCAGTATTTCCGGTACCTTAACGGTTACTGCCCGTGATGTGACTGTTGAAGGAAACCTGCCGTTTCTCGCAGGAGGATATAAGGGGAGAGTCGAAGAGACCATTCGCACTAGGGCAAAACAGCTCCTTGCGTGACGAGTGACGTCGGTTTTTTTATGACCCGTTCCGGTAGCTACTGGAACGGGTTTTTTGTTTTTACGATAAAAAAGAGGCTAGCCGGTTGGGCTAGCCTCGTCACTTGTCTCGGAGGTTTCTTCGGGCATTTCTATGGAAACATCGACTCCGAGTTTAGTCGCAATCTTGCCGAATTCAATTTCGGTGATTGACATGATTTGGGGGTCGAAGAGTTTAATTCTGATTTCTTTCGAATCATCGGCCAGGTTTTCGTAGATGGCGTCATCAACTATCAGAGCTACGGTTTTTCTCGGCAAGGACCTGCCGTTTTTTGAACAGATAATTGCGAACGCATCGAGGATATCGTCTCCCATCATAAGGGGGTCGGGGATGGTTAGGTTGACCGCTTCGTGGGTTTCTTTAGTAATTTTAGTGGCTTCGCGAGCAGTTACGATTACGGCCGTGGCAATTTCATTTGATGTCTCAATTCCCAGGCCACGCTTTACCCAATCACTCATTTACCCTCCCCGTGGTTTTTATCTCAATGAACTTCTTGCGATCGTATATTAATTTGCTGGTCCGGTCAATTTTTGCGAACAGCTGATTTTTAGAATATCATTAGAAAACGTGGCTAAATACGACTTTAAGAAAATAGAGAAAAATGGCCCTCCTTCGCGTAAAGCTACGGACGGGCAAGCATAAAAAATGACTTATAACTTTAAAAATATCGAAAAAAAATGGCAGAAACGATGGCTTGAAGCTAAGGCCTTTAAAGCTGATGATAAATCGAAAAAGCCCAAGTTCTACCAGCTAGAAACCTTTCCTTACCCCTCAGCGGAAGGTTTACACGTGGGTCATCCTAAGGGTTACATCGCCGAAGATGTCCACGCTCGGTATATGCGAATGAAGGGTCGTGAAGTTCTATACTCCATTGGTTGGGATGCTTTTGGGTTGCCTACAGAAAACTACGCGATTAAAGTTGGAAAAAATCCGAAGGAAGTAGCAGCGGCGAATATCAAAAACTTTAAGCGGCAGGTGCAGATGTTTGGGCTGTCTTATGATTGGGAGAGGGAGATTAATACCTCCGACCCCGAATATTACAAATGGACCCAGTGGCTTTTTATTCAGCTTTATAAAAAAGGTTTGGCGTATCGGGCAAAAGCAAAAGTGAATTGGTGTCCGAGCGATATGACGGTTTTGGCGAATGAACAGGTGGTTCAGAAAGACGGCAAAAATGTATGCGAACGGTGCAAGTCAGAGGTGGTTCAGAAGGATATGGAGCAGTGGTTTTTGAAAATCACCGATTATGCCGAGCGATTACTTTCTGATTTGAAGAATTTGGATTGGCCGGAGGCGACGATAAAGCGACAAAAAGATTGGATTGGAAAATCCGAGGGGGCGCTTCTGAAATTTTCCTTAGTCAAGGTGCCTGGGCAGCCGGACCGGAAACATTCGGTGGAAGTTTTCACCACTCGACCAGATACGCTTTTCGGGGCAACTTTTTTGGTGGTTTCGCCGGAGTTGGCGCAAAAATGGATTGACGTGGGATGGCAGACAAGCGAAGAGGTGAGAGAGTACATTCGAAAGAGTTTGGGCAAAAAGGAGCTGGATAGATTAGAGAATCAAAAAGATAAGACGGGAGTTTTTACGGGCGTGTACGCAGTAAATCCTGGAAACAAGGAAGAAATCCCCGTGTGGCTCTCGGACTACGTTTTGGGTTCGTATGGAACGGGGGCGATTATGGCAGTGCCTGGGCACGACGAGAGGGATTTTGAATTTGCGAAGAAATTTGAATTACCGATAAAGATGGTAATTTGTCCGCATTATCCAGCGAAGACTTGTCCGGTTTTGGATGAGGCTTATCCTGGCGAAGGACACCTAGTTGATTCAGGAAAGTTTGATGGTGTGGATTCGGAGAAGGCTAGGTGGGAGATTACGAAAGAGATGGAGGGGGAGAAGAAGGTTCAGTACAAGATCAGGGATTGGTCAGTTTCGAGGCAAAGATATTGGGGGGTGCCGATTCCGATGACCCACTGCGTAAAGTGCGGAATCCAGCCGGTGGCGGAGAAGGATTTGCCGGTTGTGTTGCCCGATTTGGAAGATTATAGGCCGAAGGGCAAGCCACCCCTCGCGGGTTCGAAGGAGTTTATCAAAACCAAGTGCCCAAAGTGTGGAGGCGAGGCAGAGCGAGAACCCGAAACCCTAGATACTTTTGTGGATTCGTCCTGGTACTATTTGCGTTATACGGATCCAAAAAACACGGCGGAAATTTTTGATAAAAAAAAGGTGAATCATTGGATGCCAGTCAATCTATATGTGATTGGCGCGGAGCACACGGTTTTGCATTTGCTTTACTCCAGGTTTATTACCAAGTTTTTGCATGATGAGGGTCACCTGAATTTCGAGGAGCCGTTTTTGAAGTTGCGACACGTGGGATTGATTCGAGGGAGCGACGGCCAGAAGATGTCGAAGAGTCGAGGAAATGTGGTGAATCCCGATACCCTGATTGAAGAGTTTGGGGCGGATGCTTTTCGGGTTTACGAAATGTTTATGGGGCCATTTGAAGATGGACAGCCTTGGGATCCGCAGGGCGTGATTGGGACGGAGAGGTTTTTAGAAAGAGCGAGGAAATTATTTGAGAAAGGGGTGGCGGAGGGAGAGGCGGAGAAAAAGTTTAACTCGCTGGTTCACAAGACCATCAAGAAGGTGGGCGAAGATATTTCAGGACTAGGTTTTAATACGGCGATCAGTGCGCTGATGATTCTACTTAACGACGCCGAAAAGCAGGAAAAGTTACCCAAAACTTTTTGCGAAACTTTTTTGAAATTACTCCACCCTTTTGCGCCCCATATGACGCAGGAACTTTGGGAGGGGTTGGGCAATAAGGATTACATTACTTTTGCAGAGTGGCCCGAGTTTGATTCGAAACTGATTAAAGACGAATTTTTTAATTTAGTCATTCAGGTTAACGGAAGAGTAAGAGATACGGTCGAGGTAGGGGCGGGGATTTCAGCGGCGGAGGCGGAAAAGTTGGCTTTAGGACGAGAAAAAGTTCTGGCCTATCTTAAAGGAGCCAAGCCGAAGAAGGTGATCTTTGTGCCGGGGAGGCTGATTAATTTGGTTATTTAGGAAAACTGATAGTATTGACAATTTAACTCAAGTTTTGTAGAATGTTTAGGTTATTTTTGTTCTTTGGCAGTTTAACAATCTTCCAAACCCGGATGGGTTAAAGGGCGGATGCCCAAGGAGGCAGTATGGATTTGAAGTTCGTTGATGATTTGATGGGCAGTGAAAGTCCTTACGCCCAGATGCGTTTTAAGCAGCTACGGAAGGTACTCCAAGAATTCCCATGGATTTTTGGGGTTAGGCAGTTGTGGGTGAGCATGGCTGATAAGGTTGTTGTTAAGAACCCTGATTCGGCGTTTTCTGAGATGTTGTTAGCTCCATGCTCAACGGAAAAGGAGGTCTGGGTCTATGTGATCGGCGGCCTTCCGAATACTCCTGGTTTTACGGTAGTTAAAGTGGGTTCTCGGGGTGAAACCGAAAAGGCTTCAGATTGGCGTCGAGCTATTATCGAGACAGTCAGACTTTCCGTGGGGTGTGATGGTCGAGTGCTGGGATTAGTGATTGTGGGAGGTCTTTTCGGCAATTCGTTGCCCGAGGAAGACTTCGGCCTCTTAGGCGCCGTTCATCTGACTCTTTACCGTGGAAGGATGGGTGGTGATCCCTTTCATCTGCACAAGCTCATCGAGCCCTACGTTTCTTGATTTGGGTTTTCTATTTTGCCCCGCGTGTTTCTACCGCGGGGCTTTTGTTTTGATATGGCTTCATAAAAGAATTAGAATTAGGTTAATGAAAGGGCATTTTATGCTAAAGGAGATTTTAGGGACACCGAAGGTTTTGGGACAAGTTTTTGGTGACGGTTTCAAGACTTCTAAGGAGTTAGAGAAAAAACTTGGAGAGGTAAAACGGATTTTTTTGGTTGGGTCGGGAACGTCGTATCATGCCGGGTTGTTGGGCCAAATTTTTTTTGAAGATGTAGCAGGGGTGGAGTCCAGAGCGTTGGTGGCCTCCGAATGGAACTTGGATTCGCCAAGATTTAAGAAAGGGGACCTGGCTGTTTTTATTTCTCAATCCGGGGAGACGGCTGAAATTCTTTTGGCTTTCAAATTGGCTCGCGAGAGCAAGGTTTTAAGCCTCGCCGTTTCAAACAATAAAAACTCCACTCTGGCGAAAAAGACGGATTTTTTTATTGATATTACGGCTGGCACTGAAAGATCTATTCCCGCTACCAAATCATTTTCGGCGGAGGTGGCGGTTTTTTTAAAGTTGGCCTTTGTTTTGGCGAGAGATCGTAAGGTTATAAGTAGTCGAATTTTCGAGGGTTTAGCTAAAGAATCCTTAGCGTTGCCCAGGGTGGTCGCGAAAGTTCTTTCCGAATCTGGAAAGGTAAAAAGGGTCGCTTTAAAGTATAAGGGTTTTGATAATTTTATTGTGACCGGAAGTGCGTTAACTTTACCCTTGGCGCATGAGCTGGCGCTGAAACTCAAAGAGAGCGCGATCGTGGAGGCCGAAGCGATGCCACTGGGAGAGGTGCGACACGGGCCCTTAGCGCTTGCGGGCAAAAAGCTGGCCTTTATTTTCTTGGTAGAAGCCAACGATCGAGCGCGGGCGAAAAGTTTAGCGATGATTTTAAAGAAAACTGGGTCGCCGGTTTTGGCTTTTGATAGTGAGAGGTTTCGAGCCAACGACGTTATCGTTTTGCCTAAGGTGGCTAATATTTTTACCCCTTTGGTTTTGGCCCCTGCCTTCCAAATTTTTGCTTATTGGCTTGCTACTTTAAGGGGTTATAATGTGGATAGGCCGAAAAATTTAACCAAGTCGGTTCGAGCGGGATAATTTTCTATGGGTCAAAAGATAGTTTTTATCGCCATCATAATATTCATATCCGCGGTGGTTCTGTACTCTTTTCAGTCCGGTTTTTATAAAAGGTTCGGGTCGGACGGGAATTCTACCTCGACTAATTCTGGGAGAAAGGCATTTTTTAAATCGCTGGATTTCGCAAACCCCCAAAGTCGGTATATATCCCAAAACGGCACCGGGAGTAGTACGAGTAGCACAAAGAAAGACACCAGTGTTCCAAAACCATCCAGCACAAAACCCATTATTGCGACTGAGAATTTGCCAGTTGGTTTCACGATCAACCAGATTTCCCCTTTTTGGCAGAAGGTGGTTATAACCACGGCTCAGCCGGGCACAGCCAAAACTTATAGTCGAATCAATTTGAGTTCGTACCTTAACCAGAGCGAGTCGTTCACGGTTACCGGGTGGGTGATCAAAGCCAAGAAGGGGGAGTATCTTATTCCAAGAGCGAATGAAGTGTATAGCTCGTACAGTATCCCCAAAGATATTGCTTTTAAGTCTGGCGAGAGAATGGAAATTTATTCTTCTAGAAGCCCCGTTGGCAACTTGAAACTTAATAAGTGCACTGGCTATTTGGAAACTTTATTTGATTTTACCCCCCCACTGCCTCAGAGCTGCCCGCGGGCGTATGAGAGTAACTCGGATTTGTATCAATTCACCCCGAAGTGTCAGGATTATATTAGGTCTTTGGGGTCATGCAAGATGCCCGAAACTAATTTTCTTTGGCTGACGGGGGATAGCGCGTGTCGGAGTTTCTTGGATACTATAAACTACGCCGGTTGCTTTCGAGAGCATCAGGCTGATTCAGATTTTCTAACGAAAAACTGGCGAGTTTGGATGGACAGGAAAATTTTGCAGGAGGGACACGACCGAGTACTACTTTTCGATCTGCATGGTCTCTTGGTTGACGAGTACACCTACTAAAAACCCCTCGTTTTTAGCGAGGGGTTTTTCTTTTATCTCCTTTCCGATAAAACCAGTTTCATTTTCATTTCTTTTTTGCCTCTTAAAACAGCCAGGTCAACTTTGTCGCCGACATTCATGTTTTCGAGGAAATCTTGGATTGGGTGGTCACGGTCGATTTTTTGGCTGTTAAGGGTAAGAATGATGTCGCGTTCTTTGATACCGGCTTTTTCGGCTGGACTTTTCGGAACTACGCCGTGGTCTTGGGGGGTTTCTTTAACAACCAAGGCGCCGTAATCGACGGGCAGATTCATTTTTTCCTTTAAGTTTTCGTCGATAGTGATGTAGCGAACACCAAGAAGCGGGCGTTTAATGTGGCCGTATTTTTTGAGATCAGAAAGATCTCTTTTGGCGGAGTTGATGGGAATGGCAAAGCTGATGTTTTGAGCGCCAAAAACGATGGCGGCGTTGATGCCGATTGCGTCACCTTCTAGATTGACTAGCGGTCCGCCGGAGTTGCCATGGTTGATGGCGGCGTCAGTTTGGATGAGCCCGCGCATTTCTTGGGGTGGGGATTGGGGGTCGGCTTGGGCGCTGATTGAACGAGAAAGACCGGAGACGATGCCCATCGAGACGGTGTTTCTAAAGAGGCCGAGAGCGTTACCAATAGCGATTACGGTTTGGCCGAGATTAAGGTGCGACGAGCTACCCAATTTTACGATTGGTAACCCACTGGTTTCGATTTTTAAAATAGCGACGTCGTTGATGGGATCACGACTTAGAATCTTGGCTGAGAGTTTTCGGTCGTCATTTAAGACTACGGTGTATTCGGCTTTTGGGTCAGAGATGACATGTTTGTTCGTGATAATCAGGCCGTCTTCTTCGACGATAAATCCAGAGCCACCACCGACTTGGACCATGCCCCTTTTATCCACTAGTTCTTTGGGAATTTTAAGTTCGGGACCGTGGGGTCCGCTCGGTAGGAACGGATAGAGGTCCGGGGGAATTTCTTTCTCGATGTCTTCAAGATGTTTAGTGATGACGATTGAGACAACCGAAGGCATCACTTTCTTGATAGTTGAAATTACTTTTTCGTCGGACATGGGAATATTATAACATGGAGAACATGAATCAGGAATCAGGAAGCGTGAATCATAAACAGATGTTGTTTATTTCAGGTAGTGGAGATGAAAGCCGATGCGTTTCATGGCGACGAAGCCATAGCCCCAGGCTAGAGGTAACCAGATGGGGATGCCGGCGAAGTCAGGGTTGGTGAATGATTGGTAGCCACTTTTTTGCGTGCCTAGGATCTCAACAATCAAGCCAATGAAAATTCCGTAGGTAAAGATTAAAAATTCACCTTTGTCTTTGTGGATGAGGATCAGCCCGACGCTTATCACGAGGTAAAGAATGAAGAGGAGATAGTTTTTTTGCCAGAATTGATAGGAAAGATAGATGCCGACAAAAATCGGCAGGGTTTCGAGGAGAATTTTTAAAAAGACTTTGAATTCTTTGCCTGACTTCACCTGTTAATTGTAACAAATGGGTTCGTGGAATGTGTGAAAAATTTTAAGAGTTTCTCTATCCGGAGCGGAGGGTACAGGATTCGAACCTGTGAGGGGTTGCCCCCAACCGCATTTCGAGTGCGGCGCACTAGACCACTATGCGAACCCTCCGCTCCGGATACAGTAAGGTGCATTTCCCCGCCTTCGGCGGGATTGCGATTTCTTGACGAATCAGAGATTCGTAGAAATCGGGAACGAGTGCGGCCCATTCGGCCACTCTGGCACGCTTCCTCACGATTAAACTACTATAATTCTTTGCATAAAAAAAGGCGAGGATTATTTCCTCGCCGGTTGGTAGTAAGATTTGAAGGTGAATAAAAGGTCGTTTTTTTGATAATCAGGAAGAGGTTTGAGCGGTCCGTCGCTTTTGGGAGATATTCTATTCCAGGGTTTGCCGGCTATCATAAGAGTGATGGCTGGTTCATCTATCGGGCGAACGTAGTGCCAGCTGTCGGGGTGAGTCATTTCGTACTCGGAGCCTGGACCGAGAATCATACTTGCGGCTACTGGCGGGGGAGTTTCTCCGCTTCCGAAACCTACCGCCATTTCGTAGTTTCCTCCACGAAGCACTTTCATGGCCGACGGCCAGGGGTGGGGATGGAAGAGAGCTTCTCCTGGTTTGCAGGGGTGAATCCGGTGTAAATAGATGCGATATTCTCCATGTTGGCGCCACAGTCTTTCCACTCGTGGGGGGTGGTAGTCGACGTCCAGGCTATTCCACCACTCCTTGTCTTCAAGAAGTTGAGGTAAGTCTCTTTCGACTTGGTGGAGCACTTCCAGCATTTTCCTCTCCTTTCGTTAGTTAGGTAAAGATCCGGCTGAATTTTAGATCGGAAAAGTTACATAGTCAATTCAAGGCAAAAAATTAGAGCAGCGCAAATCAAAAGTTCCATAAGTTTTCGATATTCTATGTTGTGCACCCCGGGGGTGAAGAATGGAACCGGATTTTCCAAGAAATCACGGCCTTCGCGGGGATTCTGAAAGATTATCACGAGGCCGAAACGGTGTCCAAATAGGTGGTTCCATCTAATTCAAGGGAATAACCCCCGGTTACGCCAGACGAACCTAGGGGGGTGTTTTCTTGTCGCGCGATCGCCCCTCGCAATTAAGTCAGATTCTACCTTGTGACTTAAGTAAATCGTAAGCAGACAATGCCTGGTAGTAAAATACACTCCTATTTTTGGTATCAAAAGATTCTGAAATACTTCTGATCAATTCTTGATGTTCCGGCTTCTCCAAATACTCAGGATACGTCATAGAGAACCAAAACTTGAAGATGTACATCTCTTTCGGTGCTTCGGTTGTTAAGAGTTGATACAGTCTACAAGCATCCCAAATGAAAAAGTTGGTTACGTCCGGATTAAATTCCACAGTTGCGTTAGGATCGCGCCCGGCATGCTTGAAGAAATTCTTCGGGTTATCGAGATGCTTTCTTACTTCGTCTCTCTTCTCCTCTTTTATTATTTGTAGACCCCAATCAAGGACACTCTGCGCTCCGTTGTTATTGCAAAGCTGTCCCAGTATTTCATGAGACGCCCTTGTGAGGGTGTAAGTAGAGACAGGATCACTGTTCTTAAAGAATAGGCCTATAGCGGTTTCTAGTTGTCTCCTCGCCGAATCAAGTTTAGAAAAGACGGTTATCATGTGTTGATATATAAAAAGAGCCTACTGCCATTACGTTCCGCCGTCAACGCTGATGTCCAATAGAATTGTCTCAAAGGTCGAAAATCAAAATAAACCTATGAGACAAAGAAGACGCAGACGGCGAGCCGACATCCTTAGGGACCTCGACTCCTTCCGACTGTTTATGGGTGATCTGGCTTATAAGTACAACGATCACCAACTTAGACAACTTCAAACCGAGATGAGGCTTATGGCCGACATCTTGATTGAGTACTACTGTCTGAGGCTCGAGGAGAAGGAAAAGGGAGAAGGGCTATCAGAAGGAACGCGCTCTGAATAGAGTAAGGGCACGACGTACGTCGTGCCCTTTGAGTTTCTGCCTCTATTTTGGATTCTGAATGTCATCCACCTCGACAATCGTATTTGTCTCAGCGCTGAATTCAGATCCTGTACGACCCCCGAAGAGAGGCTGAAAACCTTGTTCGCTCCAATGACCGGCTAAGAAGCCGCCCGAAGGACAGCAATGCCATCGCATGCATCCAAATACGCCACCATCCTTGTCTCGAGTTGCGATGTCGAGATAAAGACCTTCGCTATTGTCGTCATATAGAGCGACCGCCATCCCCGGCAGAATGACAAGACGACACCTGACGCACCTGATCGTCATTTTCTTGAAAAATGGAATGAAGCAATCAGGACACATTCCCCACTTCGCATTTCGAACTTCATTGAATCGCTCTCCATAGATTGCAAGCGTAAACCATTCTGGCCCCTTGTGACCACAGTCGAATGTGCAGGTCTTATCCGATGATTCGATAACCTTACACTCATCATTGGCTTTCGGCAGCCTACTAGGGTCCGTCTCTCCGGCGCTTGCAACCATTCTCATGCCACGCGGTGTTTCCATACTCATGACGTTCTCTCCTCTCATCGATTTTAAATTCGCTAGAGAAAGCTTAGATGAATGGAGAGCGACTGTCAAAAGCCCCGAGGTTCAATTCCCGAGGGCGATTGGTCATAAATTGTTTGCAAAAAAAGAAAACAAAAACGGCGCGAAGCCGCGCCATCACTACTCAAATCAAGAATGGAAAAGTTGCCGCAAGTGGCAAATTAAGCGTTTTTCATTGTGCCCTCGGAGGGAATCGAACCCCCATTTTATCCTTAGGACGGATCTGTTCTATCCATTGAACTACGAGGGCAAAAAATTGCCGAATTTTGACTTTCCTAGTATAATCCAGAAAACTTGAGAATCAAAATGTCTGAAAAATTTAATCAGGAAAACGAGCGGCATGGCGCCCCAGAAGAAGCTTTAGGGGAGGTGCGAAGCATGTTGAATAAGGCCCAAGGGGAGAGAAAAGTTTTGTGGGAGGAGAACTCTCAGGAATTTATAATCAAATTTCCTGATTGGCACAGGAAGTACTCCAAACACAATCCGCTTAAGGCGGCTGAAGCCGAGAGGAATATCAGGGTTTTAAAGAAAAATCCTGGCCTTCATGAAACAAGCGAGGATGAAAATACTTATTCAATAACCACTTTCGAACGCATGGTTCACGTTCCCAAGTGGAGCAAAGTGCCTTTCGGTGACAATTCTAAAAGCGAGAGGATTCAGGATATTGTGAGAGCATTTCTTTTAAACCCAAGCGCTGGGGAAAAAGGTGAAATTCAGAAGACTATTCGCAGTGAAGTTGATAAAACTAAGGATTTAGACAATAATATTGCAGAGTAAAAATTATTGGGCCTGTAGTATAGTGGCAGAACGCCTCCATGGCATGGAGGAGGTAGGGGTTCGATTCCCCTCAGGTCCACCAAGGTATTGCCAAAGTAAAAAAGTTGTGATATAAGTAGGTCATATGAATAAATTTCAAAAAGGTGGTTTTCGGCAAGGAGGTGGCAGTTTTGGCGGACGCCCAAAATTTGGTGGTCAGTTTGGAGGTGGGAGAGACGGGGGCGCTAGGCCCGGAGGGAGGATGGAGCTTTTTCCCGCCGTATGTTCCGAATGCCGAAAGAACTGCGAAGTCCCTTTTCGTCCCACAGGAGATAAACCGGTCTACTGTCGTGATTGTTTCGGTAAACAACCACACGTGCCAGGACGAAACTCCAACGGAAGCGATCGTCCCCGAGAAGATTTCCGAAGAGATGTTCGGCCACAGCGCGAATACCAACCGGAACAGACGAGGGTGCCAAGTGAGGGCGCAATAGATGCGCTTAGGCGACAAGTTGCATCGCTTGAGTTAAAAGTTAACCGTGTCCTTGAGCTTTTGAGTCAAAAGGCGGAGAATTCAGCCCTCAGGGTTCTTATTGCTGACGAAGCTCCCAAGTTAACAAAAGCGACAAAGATAAAAACCCCTGCTCGTAAAGTTGTAAAGAAGACTAAGAAATAATTTTTTATTTTAGAAACCCAGGGAACGCAACGCGTTCCCTGGGTTTCTTTTTGACGTTTATAGTCGTGTCATAAAAGTAAGTTGGCGTCAAGATTATTGACATTATTTAGCATTTCTATTATCCTGTAGCCGGTTCATTGTCATATGTTTTTATAAAATAACGGTTAGTACTACTGATTTAACTGAACAAACAGCAAGGAGAAAGGAGGCTCGAATGTGGTAGGCGCTCTATCGATCGTGGCCAAGGTTCTGAAGGTTGTTCCCGAGCGTAACTATGCGGTGACTCTCCCCAACCAAGAGGTTGAGGGCGTCGAGGGATCAATCACTTTTTCTCTTACCAAAGAAGTTTGGGAAGGAGAAGGTGCTCCCCACGAAGGTCAGCTAGTGGTCTTGGAGGACATCGCACAAACGGGTAGGGGATGGCGAGCTTACAAGGCTCGCGCAGTACGACCAGAAGATCAAACCTAAAGAAAGGAGCAAGGAGAATGAAGACGGTAGTTATTGCCGTCCTCGCGTTGGCGCTCGTTGGAGCCATTCTGTGGGGCTCTTGGGCCTATGAAGAATCCAAGAAACCCGTGCAGACGGTGGTTTTGAAAAGCCAGACCAACGACCTTTTTGTGGTAACCGTAAAACACAAAGAGGGGGACGACATCTTAATTCAATGTAATGAGGATGACTTCAAGGAAGCTTTCGAGAAGTTTCGAAATTTCTTGGGAGTGAAGGTGGAACCGATTGAGGTTCCGGGCGGAGCGATGTTCTTTGCTATACCGCCCACCGAAGTGCCGGAAAAATTTGAACCGGCCAAGCGTGCGGTCATAGAAGTCTTGAAGCGGCATTCGCCGCGGAGAGTCATCTTGATCGCCCACGGTGATTGTCTTCTATACGACGTCGTTGGAGCCTGGAATAACCAGCCCGACGAAGTCGAAAGTCGGCAGAAGGCCGATCTCGCTCGTGCTCGCGAAGTGATTCGAACCTGGTTCCCAAAGACCCAGGCCATTGAGATTTACTACGCGACCAAGCGTGGCGACACGCTTGCTTTCAACCCCCTGCCGGACTTAACCATAACGCAGGAGGTAACCAATGATTGACTGGGCTGGTAATCTGCTCTCACAGGGCATGGCATTACTCGTGTTTGCCGCCTTAGCGATATTGGGAGCGGTCGTTTCGATCGTTTCCATGATCTTTGGAGGCGACCATGACACCGATCACGATGTCGATCATGGCGGCGATGGTCATCATGGCGATCACGGAGATCATGATAGTGGCATGGGTTTAAGCGGCTGGCTTCTTTATCCTGTCATGTCCGTTCGAGGGATGTCGCTTCTAGCGACGGGATTCGGAGCTCTGGGTTTCATTACCTATTACATGACCCAGAAACTTCTTTTCTCGTGCGGTGTCGGCGCTTTCTCGGGTTGGATTTTTGCCTTTATCGGCTTTATGTTGATCCGGATGTTCAAAAAACAACAGTCCAACTCTTTGCTTTCTAACGAGAGTCTCATTGATAGGGAAGCAATAGTTACCCTCTCTATTCCGGTGGACGGGATGGGTGAGGTTACACTCGTTGTCCCTGGTCAGGGCCAAATCAGAAGGACGGCTACTGCGAGCAAACAAGTGTCGAGTGGCCGGCCGGTCAGAATTGTTCGTACGTTCGGTTCCAATGTGGAAGTCGAGGAACTCTAACCGGATAGTTCTAGAAAACCCAAAGAAAGGAGCAAGTAGGAATGTCAAACATGCTAGGCGGACTCTTTGTCCCGGTGATGATCATCGCCATCGGTATTGCTTTTTTGTCAGTTGCGATGATGATCGCGAGGAACTATAAGAAATGCCCACCGAACCAAGCCATGATCCTGACTGGACGCAAACGCAAGGTATCTGACGGCAAGGGCGGAACGATCGAACAAGGTTTCAGGACAGTCGTTGGCGGCGCGGCGCTCAAAATGCCGCTCCTCGAAAGAATTGACTACATGTCCTTGGCGGTGTTCCAGACGGAGTTCAACGTACAAAAAGCCCCGAACGTCGATGGCGTAGCGGTGAATGTGGATGCAGTGGCAAACCTTCGCATTTCCTCTCAGCCTAACATCCTGGCGATCGCGGTTGGTCAACTCTTGGGTAAGACACCTCAAGAGATTGAGGTGATGTGCAAAAACACTCTCGAAGCCCAACTGCGGCAGATCGTCGGTACGCTCACCATCGAAGAGATGGTCCGGAATCGCGAGAAGATCAGCGGGCAAGTCGTCAACGTCGCGAAACCTGAATTGGAGAACATGGGTATTGAACTCGTGAACTTCAACATCAAGGGTATTTCGGACAGTCTGGGGTACATTGACGCTCTCGGCAAGACGAAGACCGCACAGGTCAAACGCGACGCCGATATTGGCGAAGCCGAGGCCAAGCGTGAGTCAACGATCAAATCGTCAACCGCCACTCGCGAAGGAGAGCAGAAAAAGCTTGAGAACGATGAAGCGGTCGCTCAAGCTGAGCGTAACTTGGCGGTCAAGAGGGCCGATCTCAAGGTTGAGACCGACACTGCCCAGGCTAAGGCTGAACTAGCCGGTGCTTTGGCTAGAGCTGATCTCGAAAAGGACCTAAAGGCTCGCGAAGCTTCTGTCGACGCGGCGAATGCTCGCGCTCGAATCGAGGTGGCTGAAGAGGAAGCCAAGTGGGCAGAAAAGAAGCTGGTCACTGAAAAGATCAGGCCGGCTGAAGCCGAGAAGCAAGCTTCCATCATCAAGGCCGAGGGTGTGCAACAAGCATCGATCATCAAGGCGGAAGGGGATAAGCAATCTGCAATTATCAACGCCGAAGCCACCAAGGCGACAGCTGAAGCTGCAAAAGCCAAGTTGCAACTTGAGGGTGAGGGTGAGGCGTTGGCAGATGCGGCCATGAAGCGTGAGATCGGTATTGCCGAGGCGGAAGTGGTTCAGAAGAAGGGCGAAGCCGAAGGTGCGGCCATTCAAGCCAAACTCTTGGCTGAAGCCATGGGTTTGCTGAAGAAACAGGAAGCTTTGGCTCAGATGACCCCTGCAGCTCGCACGGTTATCATTCTCGAGATGTTGCCACAGATCATCGAACATGTTGGAGACGCTGGCGAAAAGATTTTTGCCGCCATGTTCGAACAGGTGGGAGCCGGCTTGGCTCGCATCGATTCGGTGCACATGGTTGATCTGGGTGGTGGAAATGGCAATGGAAACGGCCCCGTGGCAAACTTTGCCATGAACATTCCGAAGATCGTTTTCGGTGCCCTGCAGCAACTCAAGGCGTTGGGTATTAATGTCGATGAGATTTTCAGCAAACTCGGCATCAACATGAACGATCTGATCGGCGTCAACTCGTCCAATGCAACAACTCATGCTCCGATCGAAGTTGCTGAACCCGTCCGTTAAGTTTGTAAACGACTCAACGCGCCCGGGAGACTCTATGGTCTCCTGGGCGCTAATTCGAGAGAAAGGAGCAGAATGAACCCAAGTCCCAGTTCGTCGATGACAGAATTACGGCAAGCGGAGTTAGTTCACAGAGAACTTGTTCGGCCAACCTTGAGATCAGCGCCTCGACAAGAGGCTTATATCGTCGATTTATCTGTCGACGAACACGAAGATCCCAGCCACCCCGCTTCGGCTCATAGCGAGAACGAAACTAGCCACTCCGAACCGACCCATCCTATGTCGGGTGAGGAGCTTGTGCAGAACGGCTACACCAGCTCAATACCTTGGGTGAACGCGAAGGCCGACTGTCTTGTTGTTTCCTGCAGCGACCACCGGTTCGAAGACCAAACCCGTGAGTTTCTAATCCACGGCTTGGGTTTCCAAAACCCGCACGTCCTGCAGTGGCCAAGTGGTGTTACAATCGCGAGTGGACTCGCAGTTCTGACCGGGTCTCTCCCAAAGGCCTTCGATCTCCTTTTTCAAAAAGCGTTGAGGATCACCCATGCGACCACCTTGATCTTGGTGGCGCACGAAGACTGCGGGGCCTACAAAGACGATGACCTCGTCAACAGGGTTGCCCGTCGCTTCACCGGAAAATCAGTTCGAGAAATCCAAATTATGCACCTCCAGGATGCGGTTACAGCGCTTCGGCCGACGCTCCGAGGGGTTATCGTTCGCGGTTTCTACGCCGACGTGATTCCAGGAACCGAAGGTGAGCACGTCAACTTCAAGGAAGTATCAGTAGTACATAGTTAAAACATTCAAGCCCTCAAGCAATTGGGGGCTTTTTTTATCTCTTGTCGTAAAGCGTAAAATTAAATAGAATCCAACTACCGGGCCTATAGTTCAGTGGTAGAATGCCTCGTTTGCAACGAGGAGGCGGCAGTCCGATTCTGCCTAGGTCCACAGGGAAGCGTAGAAACGGACGGCGTTATTTCTGTCTAAAGCGGTGGGGTGGCCGAGTGGTTTAAGGCGACAGTCTTGAAAACTGTTATACCCCAAAAGGGTATCGTGAGTTCGAATCTCACCCCCACCGCTTTAGACAGAAAAAATAAATAAAATGAGGTTCTCCCGCTAGAGCGGGATTGCTTTCCGTCATCAAATCACAGATTTGAACCGAAAGGGAAGAATCCTCCCGCTTCCGCAGAAATGTTATACTTACCCAATGCGTCGAGGTTTCACCTTGATTGAGCTTTTAATAGTCATCGGGATTATCGGAATCCTATCGACCGTAGTTCTTCTTACCCTTAACCCCACCGAACTCTTGAAACAATCCCGAGATTCAACG
>VMFW01000017.1 GCA_007376265.1 Parcubacteria group bacterium Gr01-1014_20 | reverse complement strand
TGGCAACCAAGACTGCTTCCGACTTAAAAAGAGATTGGATGCAAATGTCTGATGGATGTTTTGAACCACTAACCTTTGGGGAGCTCCTGGTGGATCAAAGATTTATCACTCTTCCTCTCCCGGGTGACAATCATGGTCATGGCGGATTACGTCAGGCGCACTACGTTTTTATCAAAACTCACAGCAAAGTCGCCGAAGCCGCCCCTGGACTACCTTATGCCCAGCCCCATGGAAGGGCGCTGAACGAAAGCCGGAAGATGCCGAGTGACTTTCCTAACTTGATGCCAGTTATCCTCCTTGAATAGATTACTGCTATTTAGCCGCATGGTTCGCCCAGCGGCTTTTTTACATGCTTTCGAGCGTACGAACTAAGTGCCAGCTTACCATCCAACCGTACTTATCATGAAATTCGAGCATGGTTTCATAACCTTCTTTCTCTTCGACACTTGCGGCGGATTGAATCAGATATTTTATTTCGCTAGCGCTCTGTTCTTTGCTTAAATTGAAAAGATTGTGAAAATTTCTCACAATTACATCCCGTGGAAGTGAAGCTATCTTTTCAATCAAGCGAAAGTCTTCCGAGGCAATTTTTCGGTTGGTGATGAAAGACCTTACATCCTCCCGCTCAAAAAGTGGAGTGTTTTCCTGGGCTTTGGGCTGGTCATGGTTATGCTCCATGGCATTTCTTATACTTCTTGCCAGAACCACAGGGACAGGGGTCGTTGCGACCCACTTTATGGTCAGAGGCTGGTTTGCTAGGAGCAACTCGTGGGTGATTAATGACGTTCGCCTGATTGGCTAATTTAAAAATATTCGAGAAGATCCAGGCATTGAAGTTGTCCCAAAAATCCCGGAAAACCTGCCGGCTTTCTTCGCGATATTCAAGTAAGGGATCTTTTTGGCCATAGGCTCGCAAACCCACGGAATCACTAAGGGCTTCCAGGTTTTCCAAGTGCGTCATCCAGAGCATGTCTAAGATTCCGAGCATTCGATTTAACGTCATAGAATCGTGAGAAATTTCGTTACTCCTTTTTATCAGGAGGGCTTTAATTTTCTCGGCGTCATCCCCCGCCAACTGAAATGCTTCGAAGCTAGCGACTCCCGCCTCCTCTAGGAACTTAGAAACCCTCTCTTCACCTGAAACTTCGGGACCATCAACTTCGCTGACCGGCTCATGCGACCTCAACTTCTCGAGATGTCTTTCGGTTACCTCATAGATTAAATTGGCTAAATCTCCCTTTTGCGCACTTTCTAGAAATTCCTGTCTTTTCTTATAGACATTGGTTCTTTGCTTGTTCAGGATGTCGTCATATTCCAAGAGGTGTTTTCTAAGATCAAAGTTGGCTCCTTCGACTCGGGATTGGGCTTGGGCGACGGCATTGCTGATCATACCGAGCTCAATCGGCACATCTTCGGAAATATTAAACTTTTCCATAACTCCCGCAATGCGATCACCACCAAAAATCCTGATTAAGTCATCATCGAGGGCAAGGAAGAATTGAGAGGAACCAGGATCGCCTTGTCTTCCGGCTCGGCCTCGAAGTTGGTTGTCGATGCGCCGCGCTTCGTGACGTTCGGTGCCGATAACATGGAGACCACCCAATTCTCTAACTTTTGTAGCTCCGGCCGGATCGGGAGGGTTACCGCCGAGAATAATGTCGACTCCCCTGCCAGCCATGTTTGTCGCAACCGTAACGCCCCCCATCCGGCCAGCTTGAGCGATAATGGCGCCTTCTCTTTCGTTATTTTTGGCGTTTAGAGCTTCGTGGGGAATTCCAGCCTGATTTAAGAGCGAGGAGATAAGTTCGTTTTTCTGAATAGAGGCGGTGCCGAGGAGAACGGGCTGACCTTTTTCGTGACGCATCTTTACTTCACTCACCACCGCCTCCCATTTGGCTTTTTGAGTTTTATAAATAACGTCTTGGTGATCATTGCGGACTAGGGGTTTATTAGTGGGAATACTAACAACGTTGAGGTTATAAACTTTGTGGAATTCTTCGGCTGAGGTTTGGGCCGTGCCAGTCATACCCGAAATTTTTTGATACAACCGGAAATAATTTTGGATTGAGATCTTAGCGTAAGTTCTTGACTCTTCTCTTACGACGACGCCTTCCTTAGCCTCGATGGCTTGATGCAATCCGCCAGAATAACGCCTGCCAAAAAGCACACGGCCGGTAAATTCATCCACGATGAAAATTTCGCCGTTTTTGACAACGTATTCTTTATCTCGCTTGAAGAGGGCAAAAGCTTTTAAGCTTTCTTCTAGATAGTGAACTAAGCGGATGTGTTCTGGGGCATAAAGGTTTGAGACACCAATCATCTTTTCGATCTTCTCGTTTCCCGCCTCGGTGAGAGTGACTGAACGGTGTTTTTCTTCGACTTCGAAGTCCTTTTCTGGCTCTAGAAAAGCAACGATTTTGGCGAATTTCTTGTAGAAATCGCTTGATTCCTCGTCAGGGGCGGCGATGATAAGCGGGGTTCTTGCTTCGTCAATTAGGATACTGTCGACTTCATCGATAACGGCAAAGTGCTGACCCCTCTGGGTTTGTGATTCTAAGTTGTAGGCAAGGTTATCTCTTAAATAGTCGAAACCGAATTCGTGATTGGTGCCATAGGTAACATGCGCTAGGTAGGCTTCGCGTCTTGAAACTGGCCGGAGAAAATCCTGCTGAACTAGGAAACTGCCGGTTGTGTCTCTTTCTTTATCGACTTCACCTTCTTTCGTCTCTGGAATTTTGAAATCGGGATCGTAAAGATAGGCGCCATTTGGAACCAGGCAGGAGACGCTTAAGCCGAGAGACTGATAAATCTGCCCCATCCAAACCGCATCTCTTCGGGCCAGATATTCGTTAACCGTAACAACATGAACACCCTTTTCGGATAGGGCGTTTAAATAGACCGGGGCAACGGCCGATAGGGTTTTTCCCTCCCCAGTGGTCATTTCGGCTACGGAGCCCCTATGAATAACAATGCCACCCATGAGTTGGACGTCGAAGGGTCGCTGTTTCAAATTTCGGAAGGCGGTTTCGCGAACGAGGGCGAAGGCTCTCGGCAAAATCTCTTCTAAGGTAACGCCCGATCTCAACTCTTCTTTCAAACTAAGGCTTTGATTTTTAATTTCTTCGTTTGAGAGCTTTTTTACTTCGGGTTCAATTTCGTTAATCTTTTCAACAATTTCTTTTAATTCATTAACTTCCCGCCCCCCAAAAAAGTTTTTAAAAAATTTCATCTTGATCGCTTTCGGAGATCGATGGCTTTTTCTTTAAACCGCTCAAGTTCAAGGTGAAGTTTTCTTTTCACCAGATCAATGGCTTTTCGGATATCGTCGCTCTCGTCAACCGCTCGTAGAACTTTACCAGGCAAGGAAAGATTAGCTTCCGCCATAAAAACATTTCCTTTGTGGTGGTGCTTGGTTGTTCTCCCGACTTCTAGATGCAATGTAACGGCTCCTTCCGAATTAAATTTGGTGACAAACCTCTCCAATGTTGACATTTTTGAGTCAATGTAGGTTTGTAGGCTTGGCGTAACGTCTAAATTTGTTGATTTTACGGTTATTTTCATGAACTAAGTATAAAGGATTTTTTCAAAAAATAAACCCGCCCCTGTCAAGGGGGCGGGTTTTAGAGAAGACACAAGAAGACTAGACTCGCTTCTTGGTTGACTTCTTTTTTTTCTTTGCTGCCATCTTTTAAATTTTATAGCGAGTTGATTTCAGAAAACATTACTCGCTTACTTGCCGACCTTTTTAACAAATACGAAATGAGAATCCTGATCGCTCTTCTCTTAAATAAAGTATAGCACAACGACGTGATAAAAGTGTGAAACTGTGGATAACTTTTTCTCGTTTTTGCTTTTTGAGAACCGGTGTCGATCCGATTCCAGCGTCGAACACGCACCTGCATCTCACTTTCTCTATTAGCTGCGCGAAACCATGCTAGTGAAAGCTCCAATAGCTTCTCTAAAAGCAAAAACTCGATTGTGATGATGGGTCGGTTCTGAAGTTTGTAATGCTCAGCAGAAATAACATTACTCACTCAATAAAGTGACGGATGTTCTCTAATAAACCAACCTTAATTAAAAAAAGAGAGCCCTCTGTTTTGGAAATCGGAGATAAATCTAGCACCTATGATACCATTTGGACCTCTTCCTCTAGGATTACCCCGAATTTGCGCTTAACTTCTGATTTTACAAGGCTAATGAGGGCCAAAACGTCGTTCGCCGTGGCATTTTCGGCGTTCACAATGAAATTCGGGTGCTTCGGGGAGATCATAGCGCCACCAAAACTAATGCCTTTTAGTCCCGCCTCGGCGATAAGATAGGCAGTGGGAATAACCGGAAAGGGATCTTTCTTGACGACGTGCGCGACTTCACCTAATTTCCCTTTTGGGAACTTGCGAACATCAACGTTCTTAAAGATACTACCGACATTGGGATACTCGAGCGGCTGACGTTCCTCCCGGTGCTTTATTTTTTCCAAAATGGCAGTTTTGATTTTTTCGTGACTCCCGAGCGCGAGCTTGAAAACTGCGCTTACAATGATCTCCTCGCCACGCTTTTTTTTGAAGATACTAGAGCGATACTCAAAATTGCATTCTTCCTTATCTCTTTCAACAAATTTCTCAGTCTTAATGTTAAAACTGCGAACTAACTCAACCGAGTCCTTAATCTCACCAGCAAAGGCACCGGCGTTGCCGTAAATCGCTCCACCAACTGTTCCCGGTAATCCTCCCGCCCACTCAAAGCCGCTTAACTTATTTTTAACCGTAAAGTTGAGCAAATCGCTAATTGAAGTGCCAGCACCAATATTGATCTTCTCGCCCTTTTTGCTCCTGAAGTCGAGATCAGGCTTAATTACAAAACCGGGAAATCCCTTGTCGCTGATCAATAGATTCGTGCCTCCGCCGAGAATAAAAATTTTCTGCCGCTTGGCTTTGGCTAGTTTGATGCCGGCCGAAATGTCCTGCTCGGTTTTGGCGACAAAAAGAAAGCGGGCTGGCCCGCCGATTTTGTAATTGCTCAAATTTAGTAAAGAAATGTTTTCTTTCACTTTGGTCATAAACAAAAATAGCTAGTTGGGAAACCGCGATACTCCCTGCCACCCGGGGCTAATGGTTGCCAGTGGTGACCTCCTAATATGTTTGTTATTAAATGAGTGCTCGCCTGGCAACCATTAGCTCAACGTGGCTCCTTGCGAGTGGGTTCGCAGTCTCCCGACTAACTACTTTACGGTTTTTTAAGTATAGTGGGTTCTCTTAAATTTTCAAACCTACCCATAAAAAACCAAAAAAACCCTTGTGGGTCGCAGGTTCCTTCAGAACCCTCGGTTCTGAATAATCTCCAACATGGGGAGGGACTCATTTCCCGTCCCTCCCCGACCCCCTCCCTCCCGCAAGGGGTCGTTCTAAAACCAAAAACCCCTTGCGGGGTTCATGGCCAAACATTATAGATGGGGCAATCCTTTAGAAACCCAAAGGATTACTCACACTCATTCGGGGTCAGCATAGCAGATATTTAGGCTAAATGCAAGGGTTTTGGGGATATTTGCGTAGAACCTATCTAAGAGCGTAGGTAACGTTTACATTGACCACAATCTCTTGGGTGCCGGGCTCGAGCGGGGCAGGGACGGATAGACTCATGGCCGGAGCGCCGCCGAAGCCCGCTTTATCATAGGCTCCATAGTAGATTGGCCCATTCTGAAATTCACTGGCGTTTAGAACTCGACCAAGCGAGATACCATTGGCCTTAGCAATAGCCGTAGCTTTTTCATGAGCCTTCCTGAAGGCCTCCTCCCGAGCCTTAACCATGAATTCCTCGGGGTCATCAACGGTGAAGCTGACGCCGCTAATCTGGTTGATACCCATTTCAGGTAAGCTCCCGAGGATGGTGGAGATTTTACCTAGATTTTTATCAAGCTCCCGGACTTTAACGAAAACGCTCTGAGTTAGCTCGTAACCCGAGATATATGATTTCTTTTGAGATTCGATGTACTGGTATTTAGGTTGGAGGTTGTACTGCGTGGTTTTGATATCATCCGCGCTGATACCTTCTCCCTTGATGTACTTAACGACTTCAGCGATTCTTTTATTATTGTCGCTCGTGATTTTTTCAAGATCCGCGCCCTCGGTGATAACCGAGAAGGAGAATTGAGCGATGTCGGGCTTAACAGTGGTTTTTCCTTCGGCTGAAACATTTAAGTTTCGAACTGGGTAGAGGGACTCGCCGAAATGATTAACTGCCGGCATCACAAAAAAAACGACGTTGACGATTAGAGCGGCGACTAAAACATCTAAAAGAACCCAAAAGTAGAATTTTGATTTTGTGCTATCCATTTTTTTTCGCTATTTGAATTATTTTTTTAAATTCGACTGGCTTAAGACTGGCGCCACCGACCAGGGCGCCATCAATTTCTTTATGCTTAATGATACGCTCAATGTTTTCGGCTGTTACCGAGCCGCCGTATAGGATTCGTGAGCCCTGAACTTTGAATTTTGAGCCAAGTAGATTCTTGATGAACCTAATCATCTGAACAATCATCTCGGGAGTTTCCGTGAGCTTTGGATCCCGACTGGTACTGATAGCCCAGACAGGTTCGTAGGCGACAATTAAGTTTTGGGCCCTAACTCTTCGGCCGAGGATGTTTTTGAGGTCTTTTGTTAGTTGGGATTTCACGAAAATTTTGGCCGCTGTTTCACCTTTTTTTCGAACTTCGGCGGGCTCTCCGATACACAAAACTACTCTTAGACCAGCCGCGAGAGCGACTTTGATTTTTTTATTTATTATTTCGTCGGTTTCACCTAGAACTCTACGCCGTTCGGAATGCCCAATAATTACAAAACTGGCGCCACTCTTTTTAAGCATTACTCCAGAAACCTCACCCGTATAGGCTCCCCCACCAGTAGGCAAGCCTCCCCAAAAAATGTCCTGGGCTCCAAGCCCGGCTTTTCGCAAATGGTTTTTAACGGGGATTAGGAACGGGAAGGGGGGACAAATGACAACATTTTTGAAATCGGTGGCTTTGGCGATTTTTAAGGCTTCGCTCAATGACAGCGGATTCATCTTCCAGTTTCCGAAAATAATTTTTCTCATCGCAATGTAATATGATTTTATCAAAGCTCGAGAGATTTGACCAACGGACTCGTTCTAGCTACATTACTAGGAGAACATTAAAACCAGGAGGGTTTCGTGGGATTCCAAATCATCGTAGGTGGTCGAGCTGGCTTTTGTTGGGGGGTAAAAAGAGCGATTGACGGCGCAATTGGTAAACGAAGAAAGGCAGGTCGGCCGATTTTTGTCTTTGGTCATTTGGTTCACAATGAAACGGTGGTCAGTGATTTGTTCACCGTGGGACTTACTGTCTTATCTAGCCTCGAAGAGGCTCGCCGACAGGCTGCTGGTGAGGTGATCCTGATTACCGCTCACGGACTGGATCCAGCTATCCGCCAGGAACTGGAAACAATAGCCGGAGAAGTGGTGGATATGACCTGCCCGATAGTGAAAAATGTCCACCAAGCCTCACTCGATCTCAAGGCCGAAGGGCGGAAAATGATCGTGGTTGGAGCGCCGCGGGATCATCAAGAGGTGCTGGGAATTCTAGGAATACTTGAGGGAAAAGCATTCCTCATGCAAAGCATGCGAGATGTTTACTATATTCCGTACGGCAAATTTGATCAGATTGGAGTGGTTTCGCAAACCACTTTTAATGAGCTGGAACTGCGACGAATCCTTGAGAGGATCAAGGAAGGGTACCCAAACACCGAGTATCGATCCTACCCGTCCATTGTGAACCCAGAATCATCATCTACAATCTGTGACGATATTTCCTTAAAGCAGGCGGAGCTCAGAGAGGCCTGCACGGAATGCAACCGGGTGGTGGTGATCGGCAGTAAGACAAGCGCCAACTCAAAGCATTTGGCCGAGATTTCAGAGTGGGAACTTCATAAGCCGACCCGGTTTGTCCTCGGCGCCAATGAACTCGACCAGACTTTTTTTACGGGCGCAGTCAAAGTATTCGTTACCGCCGGAGCCTCGACTCCTCCAAGCTCTATCCGGGAAGTGTTGGAAAAACTAAGGTCCTGGGGTGGTCAAATCCTGGACAATTAAAAAACAGAAGCCCTAGCTTGTGAATACAAGATAGGGCTTTTTTATGGAATGAGGCCTTGAGCCTTCAAATCGCCTTTCAGCTCATGGGGCTTATTTTTTGAATGAAGGGTTTCGAAATACTTTCGCGTTTCTGGCCTTGAGACTTCGGCCCTAAAACCACAACAGCAACAGGCTCGAAGTTTGTCGTCAGATATTTCTAGGTTATGAATGTGGAGAAGGAAAAAGCGGTGCGGATAGATTTGGTGCAACCTCTCGAAAAAGAGTAAATCCCTCTTCTGATCTGAAACTCCCAAAAAACCGCAATCAGGGCAGAAAGCTGAGGTGCCACCGCTTAGAAGCTTGAGATTGTGAGGCAACTGTCCCTCCGTTTTTAGATTTAAAAGAACGTGGGGTAAATCTTAATATGGATTGGGCGGATAAGCTAATCCTTGACAAATACGGATTTAATGGTGTATAATTGGGGCCTTAGAGCTCTGTAGCTCTTTGATCGCTATTTGAAAATATTGGAGGTACCAGGATCGTCACCTATCTGATCCCTGCGACCGGCTATTTTTTAATATTGGCCGTAGGGACTTAAACCAGTCAGTTCCGATCATAGGCGGAATCAAAGCATAAGCAGACTGGACGCTTACCAATCGGCCACGCCGGCCTAAAGGGCAGAAGGAGAGTCAGATGCAGAAACAGGTGACTTACCGAGAGCTTCGAGATACCCTCGGAGCTGAGCGCGAGTGTTCGCTATCTCTCACGCTCGGACTTCAGGCAAGGCTCTACAAGCGTCGCCGGGAGGTGCCGAAGACGGATCAGGATGGCAACCCCACGGAGAGCAAGTACTACTACCAGTTGGTAGTAGTGGACGTGGAGAACGAGGAAAAGAAGGTGGCCTTGAACCGTTACGATCGGTTGGTGTACGACACCCGGCGAGGTGAATTTTGGGTGATTGCTGGACCGGGCTCGTTTGAATGCCCGATCCGGAATCTATTGACCTACACAACACTGGGTCAGGGGAAAATCCTCGAGTTCACCAACGACGATGTTGATTGCCCACCCGGTTCTTTCTCTCTCATTCATGGACAGGCAGGGGTTTCAAAGAACCGCACTGGTCGTACAATCAGCGGGGGCGACTTGATTGTCATCTTCTCCGGCCCATTTGAAACACAGCTTGTTCATCGCCGGTACCGCATCGAGTCGATCGTCGTTCGGAACGGCATCGACAAGCAGGCCGCCGCCGTGGCGCTCAAGAAATTCCTCGGCATGTTGCTCGATGAGAGTGGTCAGAACGGGCCACTCCAAGAGTACTTCGCCGCCGAACAGCACCAACGTGATGAGGAAGAAGCGGCGGAATCGGCGGCTCGGGCGGCGCGACGACAGGCAAGAGAGGCAGCAGAGAAGACTCGTCAGCTCAGAAATCAGCGAGTGACAGGGCTTCTAACGATTATCGTTGAGGCCGTGGGCGACGAAGGGGCTAGCCTCCGACAGTTCACTCAGAAGGGTCAAACATTTCGCATCGACCCGGCGAAGAACGGCCAGCCGGAATACTCGGTGATTTCAACCGTGGGCGGTCGAGGACTCGAGATCGTTCCAGTGCTCGATCTCGTGAAGTCTGGTGCCCTTCAGGCTTGGGCGGAAAGTTTGGATGCGGAAGCAACCAGCGAACTGATCGCGTACTACGACGATCAGCTCGGGGAAGCTTCAGCTGCCCTCCCCGCCAATGCCGATAGCCAAGAAACTTCGGACCACAACTCCGAGGCTTAGCACCTCCCTTCTCTCCGCCGTTGCTTAAGCTATGGCGGACAAACAAGACGGGTTCAACTCCCGCGTCCCACTCCCTGCATGTGCAAGGAGTGGGATTTTTTTGCTTTCAGAGAAGAGTTTTGATATGTTTTAGCAGTTGGCGCTATCGTCTAGTCTGGTCTAGGACGCTAGGTTCTCATCCTAGTAACACGGGTTCGAATCCCGTTGGCGCTACAATCAAAAGGCTTTAATTTCCTCAACCATTTTTTCGAGCTGCATGCTATGAGAAGCTTTTATAAGGATAAGATCTCCTTTTCGAATTAGATTTTGAACCGGTTTTAGGGCGTCCTCCACCCTATCAAAAACATAGATATTATTTTTTCTTAGACCGTTCTTGCGAGCGGCTTCCGCAATAAACTTCGCTCTCAGACCAATAGTGACCAAAACATCCACGCTGTTCGACGCAATGCGGCCAATTTTTTCATGGGCCTCAAGAGTGTATTTTCCGATTTCAGTCATGTCACCCAAGATCGCAACTCGTCGGCTAGCGGGCAAATCAACAAGCGTGTCTAGCGCAGCGTGCATAGACAATGGACTAGCGTTGTAGCTGTCATCTAAGATTTGGGTGTATTTAACTCCGGCCAGGAGTTCCATCCTCCCGGAAACTGGCTTGTAATTTTTTAAAGCTTCGGAGATTTTTACTAAATTCATTCCAAAAATTAATCCAACACAGGCACCGGAGGCGGCAGCATAAGCTTGGGCCTTCCCAAAAACTCCCTCAAGCCGAACTGGCACAAAACTCCCACCATACTCTAACTTAAAAGAAATTCCGATGGGGCGCTCCCCTTCAGACCTGGTTTCAAAATTACTAACTCTAACATCGGCACCCTTGCTAAAACCGAAAGTCATAATATGGGCTCGGGTGCGGTCCTTAAGACTCATAACGGTTTCGTCGTCATAATTTAGAACCGCAAACCCGGCCGCTGGTAAATACTCAATTAACCGAGCTTTTTCCCTAGCCACTTCTTCCGGACCACTGAAAAATTCCACGTGAACCGGAACGTCGCCAATAGCCGTCACGACGCTGATGTTTGGCCTGGCGATGCTCAAAAGGTATTTGATATCTCCGGGTTTGTCCGCCGCGTATTCGAGCACAAGAAGCTCTGGGTATCTATGCCGCATCCACTTCTTGAGAACAATGAAGTTGAACGCGGCTAAACTAAGAGTTTTAAGCCAAAAAAATATACCGCCAATCTTACTTTCGGCGCTTACGATTGTAAAAGGCAGGCCGATCTCGTTATTATAGTTTCCGCTCGAGAAACGGATGTCACGCTCACTACTAAGAATGGTAGCGACGGCCATCTTCGTCGAAGTTTTGCCAACACTCCCGGTAATCCCGATGATGCCAGGCCGAAATCGCCAGATGGTTAGCTCGGCCAACTTTTTGAGTTTAAACTTAAGGATTTTGTTCAGGAGCGATTTCATTTAAATTCCATCTGGCGAAAGATTGTAGTAATTTAATATAAATTGAGCTAGTTCGCGAAAAGCCGGGACCACCGTGGTTCCGGCTAAAGGAGCGTTCTCGGGTTCGTTCAGCCTAATCAGGATGACAAATTTTGGATCGGCAACCGGACCAAAACCAACGTAAGTGTTAATGACTTTGTCCGTATACCCGCCCTTAGTGAAATCGGGAACTTGAGCAGTGCCAGTCTTACCGGCTAATTTATAACTCTTGATTTGGCCAATTTCGGCTTTCTCAAGGGCAGAAACCATCATTTCGGTTACCTCCCTGGCGGTTCTCGCGCTTATAACTCGTCTAATGATTTTTGGTTCACTTTCTGAGTTTAGATAAGGCCTCATCAGATTACCGCCGTTTGCAATGGCAGAAATGGCATTTATCATTTCGGCGGTGGTCACTGCTACTCCTTGGCCGAAAGAAGCGGTCGCAAAGGCAACCTCGGGGGATTTAGAATTAAGGGCGCGGAGATCTCCAGAAACTTCGCCCGGCAAATCAATGCCGGTTTTTTCACCGAAACCAAAACTTTCTAGATATTTTTTAAAAACGTCTCTGCCGATTAAAGATTCGGCATAAGCCGCTCCGGTATTGATGGACTTCTCGATCACATTAGTCATGGTTACTTTACCGTAATGTTTTAAATCCCAGTTTTTAATTTTCTTACCACTCACTGTCAGGCTGCCGGTATCAAAATAGGTGGTTTCCGGAGAAAATTTCCCAGCGTCAATGCCAGCGGCCATAGTGATAACCTTAAAAACTGAACCGGGTTCATAGATAGTTTGAATAGAGGGGTTTAAAAAACTTGAGATGCTAGCCTGGCCGTAGTTGTTCGGATCGAAAGAAGGGGAGCTTTCGAGGGCTAAGATTTTTCCGGTCTTGGGTTCCTGAACAATCACCGATCCCCCTTTGGCTTTAAAAGTGGTAGTCAACCCGCTCAGAATTTTTTGAGCCTCTTTCTGGATGTTCGGATCAATTGTAAGGGTAAGGTTACCCCCAGCTTCGGGAAGCGTCACTAGTCTTCCGTCTTCTTTGCGCCCATTTTTTCCAGCCAAGAGATCATTGTAGAATTTTTCCAACCCATACCGGCCGCTTTCAACGTCGTCACTATCGCTAGGACCGACAAAACCCAAAACTTGCGCTCCAAGCGAGCCAAATGGATAAAATCTCTCGGGTCCTGTATCAATGTGGATGCCAGGAATTTTTAATTCAGATATTTTTTCAACAATAGAGGTTTCGGCTTTTTTAAGGATGAGTTCATAGGGGTCACCGGTTTTTGAAAATTTCTCTTCAAGCGCTGCTGGATTTTCTCCGATGATTTCAGAGAGCAGGCTAGCCGTTTCCCTTGGATCATCGATGGCTTTTGGGACCGCGAAAACCACGGGAAATTCTTTGTTTAGAACGGCCGGGAGTGTGTTTGAATTTTTATCTAGAAAATAAATCGAACCTCGGTTGGCCTTACTCTCGACCGAGGAAAAGTACTGGGAATCAGCCTTTGCGGTAAATTTGCCACCGTTTACAACTTGGAGATTATAGACGTTAAAAATTAAAAAGGCGAAAACTAGACTAAATCCTACGATGATTATTGTGAAACGAATGCCCATTGCTTTTGGGGGTTGAAATATTCAGGATTTTTATCCGAAACTAGACCACCTCTCACTGCCAGCTCGTTTACGCCATTTCCCGAAAATAATCCAAAGAGTTTTTCTTTAAGTTCAGCGTTCTCAACTTCGACAAGCTCAAGTTTTTCCCTAGCCGCTCCGGCCTCATGATTTGCGCTTACCACTTGATTATAAAGGATAACAAGCGAAACTAGCCCAAGAAAAATGGGGATAAGAAGTAAGGTGTTAAGTCTTACAAATGGATTGGATTCTTTTTTTGGTTGAATGAATGTCATTTTGACTTAGGTTATGGGTTTGAGGTTCTAGTTAATGATGGCGGCGCGGAGATGAGCGGAACGACTGCGAGGGTTACGCACAACCTCATCCATGTTTGCCTCAATGGGTTTTTTATTAATAAGAGTCAATTTTTTTAATTGCACCATTTTTTTAAAATGATCTTTAACTAGACTGTCTTCGATTGAATGGAAACTTATGATTGCGACTCGACCGCCGACCGCTAGGATGTTCTCTAGGTTAGTGAGAACTCGCTCTAGATTTTCTAGCTCTTGGTTCGCAAAGATCCTTAGGGCCTGGAAGGTTCGTGTGGCGGGATTAATTCGGCCGGCTTCATACTTTCCTCCAACTGCTCCTCGAATGACTTCTGCTAACTCCAGACTTGAGGTAATTCTTTTTCTCTTCCCCGTCTCCTTGATAGCCCGGGCAATTTTACGAGAAAGCCTTTCACCACTAAATTTGAAAATAACATCGGCTAAATCGTTCTCCTTGAGCTCGCGAATGATTTCGGCCACGGACTTTGATTTTTCGCTGTAGGTCATGTAGAGGGGCTCGTCTTCGAGGAAGCTGAATCCCCGACCGGAGGTATTCAGTTGATCTGAGGAAAATCCCAAGTCCAGAAGTAATCCATTAGCTTTCGG
>VMFW01000016.1 GCA_007376265.1 Parcubacteria group bacterium Gr01-1014_20 | reverse complement strand
AGCTGGGTTCAGACCGTCGTGAGACAGGTCGGTCTCTATCTGCTGCAGGCGTTTAGCACTTGAGGGGAGTTGGCCCTAGTAAACAACATTGCTACTTCATGAAGTAATTCATGATGACAATTCGGCTAATAACGGTGGAATCTTTATTCTTTAAGGTTCGTTGATAGCCAAAACTCGCATCGGTCCCAGAGTTTTGGTACAATTTACTTGAGGACCATAAATTAATAAAGACAATACCGTGGGAAGTCGATCTAAAACTGATTTAGCATATATCGCAGGTTTCTTGGACGGTGATGGCAGTCTTATGATTCAACTCAAGAAACGTTCTGACTCCAAAAAAGGAGTTAGGATTATGTTCACGATTTGTTTCTATCAAGACACTCGGCACGAAAAACCACTACACTGGATAAAAAGTGTGTTGGGTATCGGCTATTTGTCTCGAAGAAATGATGGTATGAGCGAGTTGAGAATCAATGGATATGATCAAGTAGAGAATATTCTAACCGATCTCCTGCCATTTATCCGATTTAAAAAGAAACAAGCGGAGATATTGCTGGATTCTGTTAAGTTGATCAAATCGAACAAAGATAAAAAATCTTTGAAAAAACTGGTTGATAATATTGTTGCTATTCAGCAAGAAAATTACGCAACCAGAAAGAAGCGATCAAAATCAGAGTTATTATCACTTTTAGGTTTGACCCCGTAACGACTTGACCATTCGTGGTCGGATGAAAGTTTTTTAGCTTTCATAACACGCCGATACCCTAACTCATAAAGAGAAGGGTAAAGATATAGTCTATGCACGTAGTGATACGTGATTACATGACGAGAGGACCGGGCTGAACATACCTCTGGTTTACCGGCTTTGCTACCAAGTGAACTGCCGGGTAGCTATGTATGGAAGGGATAAGCGCTGAAAGCATCTAAGCGCGAAGCCTACCCCAAGATTAGGTGCAGGTCTCCTGGAAGACTACCAGGTTGATAGGCTCTAGGTGTAAGCGCAGTAATGCGTTAAGCCAAGGAGTACTAATAGACCGTTTACCAACCATCCCAATACTGACTTACTTCAGTTTTCTATTTTAGAGAACCGCGGTTCGCTCGCTCCAACGGCAAGCGCCCGCTGCCTCTCAGCAATTTTTTCCCGCCTCGGCGGGAACCAAGCAAAAATTGCTTCCGAGAGCTTCTCTAAAACAAAAAACTTCCGTGGGGAGCGAAAGCCCCAAAATGCGTAAAATTTCCGTTCAAATTTTTGGATAAAACAAAGGCGCGATATACATCGCGCCTAGATAAGGACTTTTTCAACTCGATTTAAGAAATCGGATTGCCCAGAGCGCTTGAAGCCTCTCGTTTAGATGTCTCTTGATAAATGAATCGGCCACGTATGAGACCGTGAAAAAGTCCGAAGAGATACAAGCCAATCCCGGAGAAGTACAATACGCTCATGCCTCCACAAAACACATACCAAACGACGGCTACCACGACAGTAACACAGAGCGATAGATTAGAGCTCATAGAACCTCCTTTGTTCTTGCGATATCGTAAATCCTGACAATCTAAATGTCAAATCCAAAAATTTGAACGGAAATAAAAAAAGACAGCTGATGTCGAACAGGCCCGACTTTCACTTCCTCATCGCGAGGAGTGGCCGGCGTTCAGTCGACGAATAGTTCAGCTGTCACGAATACTATGCACCATATACTTTAAAAGTCAAGACTGCGATGCTTCGTTGTCGGTGTTTCATTTCGGTGTGTCCCACCTCTTCCCATTCCGAACAGAGAAGTGAAAGCGCCGAAATCCGATGATACTCCTTAGGGGGGAAAGTAGGATATGCCGACAACCAAGCACCGCAGTTCGAAATTTTGTCTAAATTTTTGAGCTTTTGCGAAGAAAATTTAGAAACAAAACGAAGATCCCGAGCGAAAGCGAGGGATTTTTTGTTACAATAAAAATGTGCAAATCAAAGTCCGCGTTGTAACCAACGCCAAAAAAGAACGCGTACTCAAAGTAAGGGAACACTTATCCCGAGAGAGTGAAACGACGAGGGACAACTCCTATCAGTACAAAGTTTACGTCAGTGCCCCGCCGGAAAAAGGCCGGGCCAACGAGCGACTCATTAGTCTCTTATCTACCTATTTCAAGATTAGAAAAAACTCAATTTCTATAATTTCCGGCCTTAAATCTAAGGAAAAAATCGTAGAAATTCTCTCTTGATATATTTCCATAAATGTTGTATAGTTTAAAACCGTTAAACACAGCTATTTAACAATTAAAGATAAAACCAGAAGGAGGAGCAATTGGCAGTTACGCTTGAAATGCGGCCCCAAGATAGACCCCTATCCTGGACAGAATTCATTGATCGTTGGGGTCCCTACTCTATTGCCATCGATGGCTACGTTGCCGACAAGCCAGCCTTAGACAGCCGTCTTCCGGTCGCCAATCTGAATCATCACGAAAACGTCTCTCGACTCGAAACCCGCGCCTCTTGTGCTCAAGCTCTGCTTGAGATCAGAGTCGGTTTGTTCAAGGTTTTCAGGAAGGGGAACGATCTCGAAGCCAGAGTGTTCGCCAATGATTGCGACGAAGACGTCTGTTTAACCTACTATCTCCTGAGTCACAGCTGGATTGCCGAGTCGGTCATTAATCCTCGCCTGAATAAGCTGGTAAGCCTGGTCGACCTACTCGACACCTGCTCTGGGATGTATCCTTTGCCAATCGACATGCCCATTCTCTCCGAGTTGGCCTGGGTGTTCGAACCCTATCGTCGTTTCAGAATGAGTGGTGGTCTTGAGAAAAGAGATCCTGCGGCATTCACCGATGTGGTGACTAACGTCTGTAATCGCATCGAAAAATTCATTGTTGGCGAAAATGGCGTTATCCCACTAGATGCTCGATACAATGTGTTGAAGAGGGGAACTGGTTGGGCTATGATCGAAGAAATCGGTCCGTATGGCCGACAAGGCGCTCTCGCTGACGGCATTCACGCGTTCGTCTCTGCAAAAGAGCGCGCCGACGGTCGCTGGAGCTACAGCGTGTGTCGTATATCCGAGCTAATAGCCTTTCCCGTTCCCGAAATCCTCATTGCCTGCGATGAAGAGGAAAAAAATCCATCCGATCACTGGGGTGGTGGTACCACGACCGGCGGCAGCGGAAGAAACCACGGCAGCCGGCAAAATCCCGATCACGTATTTGGGACCGTGGAATCGGAAGTCCTCCATTTCAAAGAGGAGGGAATTGAAAACCTAGTTTAGTTTTTTAAGCCCCGCAAAAATCGCGCGGGGCTTTTTATTTTGTCTGTTGAATTTCTTTAAGTTTGATATATGGTATAATGAAACTTCCGAAAGGTCGTAAAATTTGATCAAACTACCATGAATAAAATATTTATTTGGCTAGTTGTGGTCGTAGTCATCGTTGCTGGCGGATTTTTCTTGTTCAGGACGGGAAACGACGGTAATCGAGACGACGCCATGACAGCGAAAGAGGGGGAAGGAATCGAGAACGAGCCAAACATTCCCGCTACCGGCAACACAGATGATGTTCTGGCCGCAATCTTGAATTCTGTAGCGGGTGACGATATGACTCCCGATGTTACTGACCCGAGTCTCTTTGATAGCGGTAGCGCCGAACTCGACGGTTTTGATCGATCTTTTGATGCATCAGGTCTCTAAATAAAATGAAAAAAATCATTCTCGCTTTACTTGGTGCACAAATAATTCTTGCGTTAGCAATACCGGCTGGAACCTTTGCCCAAACTTCAACGCCTCCTCGAGGCGAAGACAGAAGGGGCAACATCTGCGCCGAACTCGATTCAAAAATCTCAAAAATCGGTCAACATAGCGAAGAGCGGAAGGGTGAATTTACCTCACACCGAGATGAAAGGAAAAGCAAGCTCGAAGAGCGATGGGACAGATTCCTTTCTGAAAGAACCGATAGGCGAACAAACCGCGACTCGAACCTAGAGGAACACCTCTCGAAACTAGAAGGTAGGGCTTCTACTGATGCCCAAAAAGCAGCTGTCGCAAAGTTCAAGGATGCCGTTTTGACTGCCATCAAGATTAGGCGTGACGCGGTCGATGCCGCGGTCAAAGCTTTCAGGGATGGCGTTAAAGCCGAACTAGAAGCGCGTAAGGTTACGATTGACAAGGCGTTTACTGATCGAACCGCTGCCCTCAAAGCAGCCGCCGACAAAGCCAAAGCCGATTGTGCCGCTGGGGTGGATGTGAAAACCATTCGAGCTAATTTTTCCACCGCTATGAAAGCTGCCCAAGACGCTTTTAAGACTGCCCGAAAAGCGAACGAGGAAATGAAAGCAAAGCTTGAAAGTCTGAAGGAAACGAAGAAAACTGCCATCGAAAAGGCCCACTCTGACTTCAAGGCCACCCTCGAAAAAGCCAAAGCTGATCTAAAATCAGCCCTGGGCGAGCCAGCTGGGAGCTCGACCTCAAGTAGCCAGTAAGCTGAAGTTAAATTTAAAACCCCCAGTTCTTTTGGAACCCCCAAAAGAACTGGGGGTTTTATTTTTCAAAGCCCAAATTGTTCTCTATAATTGAAATATCCATGCCGAGGTTTAAAAAACAAGTACTTTACGGAGGGTCCTTCCTGCTACTCATAATCTTTATTTTGGGGTGGGCCTATTTTTCGTATCTGAAACCAGAACCATCCTGCTCTGACAAGAAGAAAAATCAAAACGAAGAGGGGATTGACTGCGGGGGTATCTGTGGAAACTTTTGTTTCCCAGTAGACTTTAGGCCAATCGAGTTAATTAGGGATCCGAGTTTCTTTAAGGTTGATAGCAAACATGTAAGTTTAATCGCCGAAATTCAAAACCCCAACGGTCATCTTGCCACCACGAACTTTTCTTTTGAGTTTAAAGTTTTCGGCAAAAGCGAAACTCCGATAAAAATAATAAGCGGAGAATCATTCCTCTATTCTGGCGAAATAAAAACCATTGTTGCGCCTAACGTCGAGGTCGATTTGAGCAAGGTCGAACGAGTCGAGTTCATTCCCGCTAGGTCGCTCTGGATTGAAGATATAAATTTTCCCCGCCCAAACTTTAAGCTCCAAAACAAAAAAACATCATTCCTGGGTGGAAACATTGTAGCCGAAGGGAATATCATAAATGGAGAGTCTCAGGTTTTCGGGGAAGTTGAAGTTATCGCCGTTTTTAAAAATCAAGCTCGAACCAAGGTGGGAGTTTCAAGAACTGTCATCACCAACTTTAAACCTGACGAAACTAGGAACTTCTCAATTATTCATCCTTTAGTCGAAAACGTTGATCTTAGTGCAACTGAAATTCTAATCTACTCTAGACGTTGATCGTCATAATTCTATGTTGGGCCTTTTCCTTCCGGTTGGGTTTCTTATCGCCTCAAGCTTGGTCGTCCTCGGTAGTATCTCCCGAGAACTGTTTTTCCTCCAATTGTCCTGGGCCTCTCTGGGCTTGTTGGCCATTGTCGCTCTATACTTTGTAGACTGGCGTTCCATCTTCAATTACCGCTGGGCCATTAACATTCTCTACGCGGCCAGCATCCTTCTTTTAGTACTGGTTTATTTTAGCGGACCACTCATCCATCAAACTAAAAGTTGGCTGGTTTTCGGTAATTTCAACTTTCAGCCAGTCGAGCTTGCTAAGGTGAGTTTGATTTTATTTTTTGCCAGATATTTTAGTCGTAAGCATCTAAGTGTTGCGAGGTGGAGCAACATCCTCACCTCCTTCGGTTATTTTGCTATCCCGGCTGGGCTCGTCGCTCTCCAACCGGACCTCGGTTCGGCTTCAGTTTTGTTTGTAATCTGGTTAGGGTTTTTGCTCTTAAGCGGTTTACCCTGGAAAAGGGTCCTTGTCGCTTGCTTAGTTTTTCTCGTAGTCGGCATCTTCATGTGGCAGTTCTATCTAGACGATTATCAAAAAGACCGAATTATCGGTATGTTCTACCCCGAAAAAAATGCTTTGGGTATTAACTACAGCGTTAACCAAGCGAAAATCGCCATCGGCTCATCTGGTTTTTTTGGCAAAGGCTACGGTCAGGGCACTCAAACCCAACTCAAGTTTTTAACTGAACCGGCCACTGATTTTATTATTTCCGCCCTAATTGAAGAGTGGGGACTCTTGGGCGGTATCCTCTGCATTTCCGCTTTTCTCTTTTTGATTCATCAAATTATAAAAATTGCGGCCAACACGGATAAAAACTTCGAAAAGTTTATTTGTCTAGGCACAGTTCTTGCTTTTAGCTGGCAGTTTTTCTTAAACGTCGGATCCAATACCGGAATTTCTCCAGTCGTCGGAGTAACTTTCCCATTTTTAAGTTACGGTGGCTCTAGTCTTTTGACAAGTTTCTTCCTATTGTCTATTATCAATGCTATTGGGAGAAAAAGTTAACAAAAAAATAGTCTATCTTCTCGTCTTCATGCCGATCATTCTGGTCGCCATTTTTTTTAGTCTCGAGGCCAGCCCCGTCTCAAATAAGATTAACTACGAGGAGTTCTCCATCTCGAAAGGTGAGAGCCTCGACAGCGTCGCCGAAAGACTTGGGGCCAGTAAGCTCATTCGCTCTCCATTCGTTTTTAAAATTCTTGGCCTGGTCACGGGTTCCAGTAAAAAAATCCAACCTGGGCAATTTACCCTGAGCCCCCACTTGAGCGCCGCGGCTCTAATCAGTAAATTTGCAAAAGCTGGCAGCGGGAGTATCACGGTCACTATCCCCGAAGGTCTGACAGTTTACGAGGTTGATAAAATTTTAAGCGAAGTATCGGTTATCAGTCCTGGCGCGCTCATTCAATTCTCTAAAGATAGAAAAATCGAGGGCCGTTTATTTCCCGACACTTATAAGTTTTTAACCAACACCAAAGTCGAAGAAGTCGTCGATATTTTTATCGACAATTTCAACAAAAAAGTTGGGTCGATTTTGGGGCATGATCCCAAAAACCAAGAGGAGAACCTGATCCTCGCTTCTTTAATCCAAGAAGAGATCCCCGACCAAGAAGAACAAAAAATTGCTGCTGGGGTCTTGAAAAAGAGAGTTAGGGTCGGGATGGCACTTCAGGTTGATGCCACAATTTGCTACGCAAAACGGATGAAATCTGCCGAAAAGGGGTCAAGTTGCTACCCGCTGACCTCTCTTGACATGAAAATTGACTCGGCATATAATACCTATCTATATAAAGGTTGGCCGCCAGGGCCCATTGCGAGTCCTGGTTTTTCTGCCGTTTCGGCCGCGGTAGAACCTCAAGATTCTCCATACTGGTTCTACCTCAGTGATCCTCTGAGTAGGAGAACAGTTTTCTCCGAAAACCTAGAGGAGCACAATCGCAACATATCAACTTTTTTAAAGTCTTGATCGCTAAGTTGGAACAATAGGAATTAGCGGAGAGCGAGGCGGAGTCGAAGAATCTTCTGCCAGTTTTTTTTGTTACGCTCCCAAACGGTTTCCATAAAAACCCCACACAAACCTCAAGATGAACAAGGTCCTCCCAACTAAAAATTTTGGCAAGTTCAAACCGCTGGTCGAGATTTCAAACCTGAACGAGATTCAACTTGCCTCCTACAAGAGATTTTTAAACAAAGGCCTCAAGGAGATTTTCGAAGAAGTTTCTCCGATCTCCGATCACACCGGCAAAGAGTTTGAACTTTATTTTGAGGATTGCCATTTTGACGAACCCAAGTACGATGAAGCCAAAACTTTGTACAAGGATTCAACCTATGAAGCCGCCCTTCGCGTAAAACTTAGGCTGAAAAACAAAAGAACCGGCCACGATCAAATCCAAGAAGTTTATTTTGGCGATTTCCCCACCATGACCGATCGGGGAACTTTTATTATTAACGGCGTCGAGCGCGTCGTTGTTTCTCAGCTGATTCGTTCGGCCGGTGTTTATTTCACGTCTGTTCCGTGGCGAGGCAGAAATTTGTTTGGCGCGAAGATTATCCCTAATCGGGGCGCTTGGTTGGAATTCGAAACTGACATTGATGGAACAATTGGCGTCAAAATTGATCGTCACCGCAAAGTTCCCGTCACCGACCTCCTTCGGATTTTTGGCGCGAGCGAGGAAATGATTTTATCATCCTTTAAAGACGTTGATACTGGAACAATTAAATACATTGCCTCTACCCTCAAGAAGGATGGCGCTAAGGATGTCGCCGAATCATATGTTGAAATCTATCGTCGACTGCGCCCCAGCGATCCCGCTACTCCCGAAACCGCGAAGAGCCTGATCGATTCAATGTTCAAGAGATTCGACCGCTACGACATCTCCGAGGTAGGGCGTTTTAAGATGAATCAACGCTTAGGTTTAGATCGAAAAAACACGATTAGACTTCTAGAACTAAGCGACCTCATCGCTATCGTAAGAGAAATCATAGTTTTAAATAATGCCCCCGGGGCTGAGCCAGATGACATCGACCACCTTGGCAATCGGCGTCTGAAAACCGTCGGTGAGCTTCTTCAGGGCCGACTAAGAATTGGATTTGCGAGACTAAGAAGGATCGTTCAAGATCGGATGTCTATTCTCGATAAGGAAACTATCACGCCCGGCGGACTCATCAACTTCCGTCCCGTGACCGCTGTCGTCAAAGAATTTTTCGCTTCTTCCCAGCTTTCGCAGTTTATGGATCAGATCAATCCTTTGGCGGAGCTTGAGCACAAGCGGCGCCTTTCGGCTTTAGGTCCTGGCGGACTCACCAGGGAAAGAGCCAGCTTTGAGGTTCGGGACATCCACCCCTCGCACTATGGAAGAATTTGTCCGATTCAAACTCCCGAAGGAGGGAATATTGGTTTAATTAACTATCTAGCCAGCTTTGCCCGTATCAATGAATATGGTTTCCTCGAAACACCCTACGCCAAAGTAAAAGACGGTGTCGTTACAAAGGAAATTATCTGGACTGATGCTACCGACGAAGAAAAATACAAGATCGCTCATGCTGGTAACCACCGCGACGAGAACAATCGATTCGTCTCTAACGCCGTCGAAGCCAGAATTAAAGGGGACCCCAGTATCTGTTCACCCAAAGAGGTTGACCTAATAGACGTGGCCCCCCACCAATTTATAAGCGTTGCCACCTCCTTAATCCCATTCTTGCAGCACGATGACGCGAACCGAGCGCTCATGGGTTCGAACATGCAACGTCAGGCAGTTGCCTCGGTAAAACCCCAGGCGCCTTACGTTGGCACTGGTCAGGAAGAAAAAGCCGCTGGCGACTCTGGCTACCTTATTAAAGCCGAGGATAACGGCACTGTTTTAGAAATTGACGCTCAGCACATTAAAGTTAAATACGAGAAAGACGCAAAAGTTTACACTCTTGAAAAATTCAAGCGATCAAATCAGTTCACCTCTGTTTCTCAAAAACCCATTGTCGAGGTTGGTCAAAATTTCAAAAAAGGAGATGTCCTAGCCGACGGACCCTCGATCGACAACGGCGTCCTAGCTCTGGGTCAGAATCTTCTCGTCTCTTTCGTTTCCTGGGAAGGGGCAAATTTTGAGGACGCCATTATCCTCTCCGAAAGGGTTGTCCGGGACGACCTTTTCACCTCCATCCATATCGAAGATTATTACTGTGATGTGAGAGACACCAAGCTTGGTCCAGAAGTTACTACTCCAGATATCCCCAACGTCTCCGAAGAAAAATTAAAAAACCTAGACGAAGAAGGAATTATTCGCATTGGCGCCGAAGTTAAAGCCGGCGATATTTTAGTTGGAAAAATTTCTCCGAAAGGTGAGGCTGAATTAAGTTCCGAAGAAAGACTCCTTCGCGCTATTTTTGGCGAAAAGGCCCGTGACGTCAAAGATACCTCCCTTACATTGCCACACGGTAAGCGGGGGAGAATCGTTGGCGTAAAAATCTTTAACCGAGAAGAAGGCGACAAGCTCGAACCAGGCATCATCAAAAGAATTCAAATCGAGGTTGCCCAACTAAGAAAAGTCCAGGCTGGAGATAAGCTTGCCGGCCGACACGGTAATAAAGGCGTTATCTCTCAGGTGAGGCCCGTCGAAGACATGCCATATCTTGAAGACGGCACGCCAGTTGACATCATTTTAAATCCCCTAGGTGTTGCCTCCCGCATGAATTTGGGACAAATTCTTGAAACCCACCTTGGCTGGGCGGCAGAAAAGCTTGGCTATCGAGCCATTACTCCCGGCCTCGACTCGGCTAGCGAGGAAGATATTCGCGGCGAACTAAAAAAAGCTGGCCTCCCCGAAGACGGAAAAGTAAAACTTTTTGATGGTCGCACCGGCCGTCCCTTTGATCGACCAGTTATGGTCGGTCAAATCTATATGCTCAAACTTAATCACCTAGTTGAAGACAAGGTACACGTTCGCTCCATCGGCCCCTATTCCCTCATCACTCAACAGCCTCTAGGAGGTAAGGCTCAGTTCGGTGGCCAGCGTTTTGGAGAAATGGAGGTCTGGGCTCTCGAAGGTTATGGCGCTAGGCATGTCCTTCAAGAAATGCTTACGATTAAATCTGACGACATTTTAGGAAGATCTTCTGCCTACGAATCAATCATTCGAGGCGAAAAAATAAAAAAACCTAACATCCCAGCTTCTTTCAACGTACTCTTAAGTGAACTTAAGGCCCTTTGCTTAAATATCGAGCCAGTTTACGACTCTGAATCTGACCGTCGCGATGATTTTAAATCCCTAAAAATAAGTGTTGCTTCTTCCGATGAAATCCTAAAGTGGTCTCATGGTGAAGTTATCAAACCAGAAACAATCAACTACCGAACCCAAAGGCCAGAGAAAGATGGACTCTTCTCCGAACGCATTTTCGGACCAACCAAAGATTTTGAGTGTTACTGCGGAAAATATAGACGCATTCGCTATAAAAATGTCGTCTGTGACAAATGTGGCGTTGAAGTTACAAGAGCCATCGTAAGGCGTGAACGGATGGGACACATCAAGTTGGCCGCTCCAGTTAGTCACATCTGGTTTCTAAAGAGCGTTCCATCTAGGCTTAGCTTAGTTCTCGATACCTCTTCAATTAAATTAGAAAGAGTGATCTACTATGCCGCTTACATCGTTACCGAAGTCGATGACGCCAATCGAAAGCAAGCCGTGAGCGATCTCGATCGGGAATTTAAAGGAAAACTTAAGTTGCTAAGCGATAAAGATGCCGAGATAAAAAAAGAATTAACCACCTCCGCCTCACATACAAAACAATTTCTTAACGACCTTAAGCCCGGTGTTATTTTAAATGAACTAGAATACTTCAGCCTAGCCAGGCGTTTCGGCAATGTCTTCAAGGCCTCAAGCGGAGCCGAAGCCGTCAAGGAAATCCTGGAAAAACTTGATCTAAGAAAAGAAGTTCAGCAAATCGAAAAACACATCGCCGAATCAAAGAAGGGGGTTATTGACATAAAACAACTGAGGCGACTCAAGATGTTTAAGTCCATGATCAAGTCGAATAGCCGTCCCGAGTGGATGATCATCGATGTTCTGCCCATCCTCCCACCCGATCTTCGGCCGATGGTAGCTTTGGATGGCGGCCGTTATGCCACCTCCGACCTAAACGATCTATATCGTCGAGTAATCAATCGAAACAATCGTCTCAAAAAACTGTTAGAGATAAAGGCTCCTGACGTGATCGTAAAGAACGAGAAAAGAATGCTCCAAGAAGCAGTCGATGCCCTGATCGATAACTCAGCTCGTTTTGGCACTCAACAGTTATCTACCCAGCGTCGTCCCCTTCGGTCCTTAGCCGATATGTTAAAGGGAAAGCAGGGTCGCTTTAGGCAAAACCTTTTAGGTAAGCGTGTTGATTATTCTGGACGATCCGTGATCGTTGTCGGGCCTAAACTCAAAATGAATGAGTGCGGCCTGCCCAAGCGTATGGCGCTAGAACTTTTCCGTCCCTTCGTAATCAGCGAGGTGATAAAGAGGGGTTTAGCCAATAACATCCGAAGCGCCAATCGAGTCATTGAGCAAACCACTGACGAAGTCTGGGCCATTCTCGAGGAAGTTATTCGAGATCGTGTCGTTCTCTTAAATCGCGCCCCCACCCTCCACCGCTTAAGCGTCCAAGCCTTCAAACCCCTACTTGTCGAAGGCCTTGCCATCCAAATCCCTCCGCTTGTCTGTACGGCTTTTAACGCTGACTTTGACGGGGACCAGATGGCTGTCCATTTGCCGCTCTCGGAAGAGGCCCAAAGAGAGTCTCACGAACTTATGCTCTCGAGCCACAACCTTCTAAAACCTGCCACCGGTGACCTTATCACCATGCCTACTCAGGATATAATTTTAGGTATTTACTACCTAACCCAGTTAGATTCTGCGAGCGAAAAAGCCACCAAGAGTTTTGTCGATTCGAAAGAAGCCTTAATTGCTTACGATCAAGATGTCATTGGCTTAAGGCAGTTGATTTCAATTGGTTCTCCGGTCAGCGGCCTCCAAACTTCTGTCGGTCGTATAATCTTCAACCAAGCTTTTGGTGATGGTTACGAATTCATTAACCGAACGCTAAACAAGAAGGAGCTCTCAAAGCTACTTGAAGATTTTGCTGAGGCCGAGGGTTTCGAGAAAACCAGCGAAGTCTTGGATAAGATCAAATCTCTCGGTTTCAACTTTGCAACTCTCTCTGGCATCACCTGGGCTATCTCGGACTTAATTATTCCCAAAGAAAAACCCAGCATCCTAAGGAGGGCCGAAGCTGAAGTTGAAAACGTATACGATCAATTCCGCTCTGGTTTGCTAACCGCCTCTGAGCGCAGATCAAGAGTTATCAGCATTTGGGAAAAAGCCAAGAAGGAAATAGCCGTCCTCGTCTTGAATGTTCTACCTAAAAACAATTCGATCTATCAAATTATTGATTCTGGCTCTCGTGGTTCCTGGGTTCAACCCATTCAGATGACTGGTATGAAAGGGTTGGTGCAAAACTCTCAGGGTGAAACCATCGAGCTACCAATCAAGTCATCTCTTAAAGAGGGATTAAGCGTTCTTGAATATTTCATCTCCACTCACGGCGCTAGAAAAGGCACCACCGACACTGCCCTCAAAACCGCCCAAGCCGGTTATCTTACTCGACGCCTAGTTGATGTTGCCCAGGACCTTTTTGTTCGCGAAGAAGACTGCGGCACTAAGGAGGGAATCGAGGTATCCAGATCGTCTGGCAAAGAAGTTGGCCAAAACTTCGGTAGTCGTTTGTTTTCCCGCACTATTTTGGAAGATGTTCGATCCGACCGTAAGATCATTTTGAGAGCTGGTGATGTTGTTACAAAACCCCTTGTTTCCGTCATTGATAAAGCCAATGTCGAATCCATCAAAGTCAGATCTCCGATCACCTGTAAGACCCTCTATGGAGTTTGCAGCAAATGTTATGGTTTGAGTTTGGGAGACAACAAGCCATCTAAAATCGGTGAAGCGGCCGGAGTCATTGCCGCCCAAGCCATTGGTGAACCAGGCACCCAGCTAACCATGAGAACTTTCCACACCGGCGGTGTGGCCGGCGCCGACATCACTCACGGTTTGCCTCGAGTCGAGGAAATTTTTGAAGCCCGCCCACCGAAAGGAAGAGCCGTTGTGGCCACCGAGGATGGTTTTGTCGAGAAAATTGAGGAAAGGGGTAATATCAGAGTCCTCCATCTAAAAACTGAAAAAGCGAAAGCCGGCAAAAAACCTTCCAAAACTCTTAAGGTTATCGAGTATTCAGTTCCTTCCTCCACCATGTTCTCGGTAAAAAGCGGAGATGTCGTGAAGGCTGGAGACCAGCTCTCAGAGGGTAACCTCGATATCAAAGAACTACTCGAGCTGAAAGGCAAGGAAACCGTTGAAAAATATGTCATCAACGAAGTTCAGAAAATCTATTTTTCCGAGGGCGCCGCTATTAATAATAAACACATCGAAATCATTGTTCGCCAAATGTTTTCGCGGGTAAAAATAAAAGATTCCGGTGATTCAACCGACCTCGTGAGTGGCGAAATTGTCGAAAAGCCAAAATTTTTGGAAGTTAATCGGGAGCTAAAAAAACAAGGTCGCACCCCGGCTAAAGCGGAACAACTTCTCATGGGAATCACCCAGGTGGCCCTTTCGACTGAAAGCTTCCTCTCCGCCGCCTCTTTCCAGGATACTGCCAGAGTTCTTGTGAGAGCCGCTATCGAAAATCGAACCGATCAGCTCCGGGGCCTGAAAGAGAACGTCATCATCGGCCGGCTCATTCCAACCCAAGGGGCAAGGGGGGAGAGCGCTTCTCTTACCCAAGAAGAGTCGAGCGAGGCGATGCCGCAAGAGGCTGAATCAGTTGCGTAGGGGCAAAAGCTTGACTGGCTCCCAAAAATTGTCTAACTTACGATAATAGTAAAAAAAGATGGAAAAAGAACCTAGCGATAAAAAATCATACGAGATATCCTTTTTGGTCAATGATGAAGCTGGCGCTCAAAAAATCGCTTCTTTAATTCGCCAACATGGCGGTGCAATTTCTTTTGAAAGCCCCATCCGGAATCTTGCCTTAGCCTATAAGATTAACAAGGAAACAAACGCTAACTTCGGTTATTTCCATTTCGAGATGACACCCGAGGAACTTCCGACCCTAGATCGAAACCTAAAAACCTCAAATGAGGTTGTTAGGTTTTTAATCATCACCCCAGCGTTCTCAAAAGCTAAAAGCTCCCCAACCCTAAAGCCAAGACTAAAACCATTATCATCTAAACCAATTCAAGAAATTAGCAAAGCATCCATGCCTCTCTCAAACGAAGCTCTTGAAAAGAAGATTGAGGAAATCCTCCAGTAGGTCGCAAATTACTAATGTTTTACGAATATACGAATCGACAAAAAATTGCTACCCTATTAGTATATTTGTACTTAAATTAGTAATCATTAAAGAAACCAATGAATCTCAATAAAGTCATCCTCGCTGGTCGTCTTACCGCCGAACCCCAGCTTAGAACCACGCCCAGCGGTCAGTCTGTCGCTAGCTTTAGTGTCGCGACCAACCGTGTCTGGAACGACAAAAATGGTGCGCGTCAAGAAGAAGTTGAGTTTCACAATGTGGTTGTCTGGGGAAAGCAAGCCGAGATCGCCAGTCAATTTATGGCTAAGGGCGCCCTGGTTCTGATCGAGGGAAGATTGCGAACAAGGAGCTGGAATGATAAGCAGGGAAGTCAAAGAAAAACCACCGAAATTATCTGTGAACGATTTCAGCTCGGGCCCCGTGCCGGCCAAGGCGGAGGAGTCGAGAGGCGATCAGGGCCAAACCCAGTCGCTCCATCGGAAAGCTCTCACAAGGACGAGCCACCCATTGAGGAGATTCCCGTCATTGACATCGACGGAGAAATCAAAGATGATATAAAACCCGAAGATATTCCATTTTAACTATGGCTAAGAAAATAAAGACAATCCTAAAACTTCAACTTGAGGCCGGCAAAGCTAATCCTGCTCCCCCAGTCGGGACGGCTTTGGGTCCTCACGGCATCAACATCCAGGATTTTTGCAAGCAGTTCAATGAAGCTACCAAAGACATGACTGGCAGTATCGTTCCGGCTGAAATTACCATCTTTGAAGATAGAAGTTTCTCATTTATCCTCAAAACCCCTCCGGCTTCCGATATGCTCCGTAAAGCCGCTGGCATCGAAAAAGGTTCTGGCACCCCCCCTAAAGTAAAAGCCGGCAAGGTGACCAAAGCCCAAATTTTAGAAATCTCTGAAAAAAAGATGAAAGACTTAAA
>VMFW01000020.1 GCA_007376265.1 Parcubacteria group bacterium Gr01-1014_20 | reverse complement strand
ATCAGAAAGCATTTCGGCAGGAGAAATCGGCTATATTGCGACGGGGATTAAGGATCCGGGGTTGATACGAGTGGGGGATACCTTAACGATATTTCGAAATTTCGATATGTCGAGTTTTCAACCACTTGAGGGTTACAAAGAGCCGAAGCCGATGGTTTTTGCAAGTTTTTTTCCTGAGAATGCTGATGACTATGATGAACTTAAAGATGCTCTTGGCAAATTAAAACTGACCGATGCTTCGCTGACTTACGAGCCGGAATCTTCTGCGGGTTTGGGTAGGGGATTTCGGCTTGGTTTTTTGGGAATGCTTCATGTTGAAATTATTTCCGAACGTTTAAAAAGAGAGTTCGGCCTTAATTTGATCGTTTCGACGCCATCGGTGGAATATGAAATAAAATTAAAAGGAAATCCGCCAGCTGGCGGAGAAAAAGTAAAAATTAGATCAGCCAGTTTAATGCCCGATCCCGGTATAATAGAGAATATCGCCGAGCCGGTGGTCAATCTGGAGATTCTTAGTCCGGCAAGTTATCTGGGGAATATTATGGATTTGGTTTCGCATTTTAGGAATACATATATATCCACTGATTATCTCGGAAAAGATACGGTAATTTTAAAATATAAAATGCCTTTGGCGGAGATAGTAACTGATTTTTACGATAAGCTAAAAAGCGTTTCGTCGGGCTATGCCTCAATGAGCTATGAATTGGCCGGAACGGAAGTTGCCGATTTGGTTCGTTTGGATATTCTTCTGGCCGAGGATATGGTTGAACCGTTCTCAAGGATAATTCCGAGAGAAAAAGCCCAGTATGAAGGCAGGGCGATGGTTGAAAAGTTAAAAGAAATTGTCCCGCCCCAGTGGTTCCAGGTGGCGATTCAGGCGGCGATAGGCGGGAAAATAATTGCTCGGGAAACAATAAAAGCCAGACGCAAAGACGTTACAGGATATTTATATGGCGGAGACGTAACCAGAAAAAAGAAACTGCTTGAAAAACAAAAGAAAGGCAAGAAAAAAATGGAAGAATCAGGTAAGGTTAACTTGTCCCAGGAGGTTTTCTTGAAGATGCTGAAACGGTAGCGGAAACCCCGAGTTTTAATCGAGGGGCTGAAGCGGTAGAATTATATAAAAGGTAGAAAGAGAAACGCCACCATGCTTAGGGCGGTAATAACAGCGACGATGATGGTGAAAATTCGGAGATATTTTTTATTGCTAAACATAGTATGCGAATAGCGTGAGCAAGCTCTATGCGAATGCGCACATGCGAATTAAAATATGAAAGTGTTAAAGTCAAAATTAGTTACGGGGTTGATGATACTGGCTGTTGGCTGGCTCGGCTTGTCCTTTATTAAGATTAAACTACACGATAATATAGTCAATAAGGAAGTGTGGGAACTTGAGGCAAAAGCGGATAATCTTGAGCATAGCAACAGTATGTTGGAGAAGTTTCTTTCTTACATGACTAACCCGTCATTTCTTGAGCGCCAGGCCCGTCTTAAGCTGAATTATAAAGCACCAGGAGAAGAAGTAGTATTTGTTTATACCGATAACAGTGCAAATATAAGCTCTTCGTCCCAGGATTTTAAGAATGAAAATATACCCAATCCCGTTAAGTGGTGGTATTACTTGATGGAAGAATAAAAGTTATCGTCTTGGCGAGTTGGCGGGCCTGCCCGCCGTAGCTCGCTTTGGCGAGCGAAGGCGGGTGTGGTTCAATGGTAGAACACGACCTTCCCAAGGTTGAGACGAGGGTCCGATTCCCTTCACCCGCTCCAATTAAAAACACCGTACCGGTGTTTTTAATTGGAAAAATGCTGATTTTGTGATAAAATTTTGAGAATGCCACCTTAGCTCAGCTAGTAGACCTGCCTGCCGGCAGGCAGGGCAAACACTTTCGCTTGTCCCGTTAGAGCCGACCTAGCTCAACGGTAGAGCAACGGTATCGTAAACCGTAGGTTCGGGGTTCAAATCCCCGGGTCGGCTCTAACGGGATAAATTACGGTCCCCAGTGCAAATCTGGGAGGTGGCTCAAAAATAAAATCCCACACATAACAAGTTATATGTGGGATGAACTCAAGGCTGAGTTTGGGGTTCAGGCGGATAGACAATTCCTCTAACCTGATCTCCGGTCAGGACTTCTGCGGCAAGCAGTTTTGCTACAATAAGCTCCAGTTTACTTTTGTTTTCTCGGAGTAGTTTTTTGGCGCGTTCGTAGGCTTTGCTTACGATTACTTTAACTTCGTTATCAATTTTAATCGCCGTGTCTTCACTATAGTCCTGATGCTGGGCAATTTCACGCCCGAGGAATATTTGCTCTTCTTTCTTGCCGAAAGTAAGCGGCCCCATTGCATCGCTCATGCCCCACTCGCAAACCATTCTTCGGGCCAGATCGGTAACCCGCTCAAGGTCATTAGAGGCGCCGGTGGTTTTAACCCCATCATTTAACAGTTCTTCAGCTGTGCGTCCGCCAAGAAGCACGACCAACATATCTTTGAAATACGGCTCGGAGTGATTATGCTTTTCATCAACGGGCAGTTGCTGGGTTAGACCGAGAGCCATGCCTCGGGGAATGATCGTTACTTTGTGAATGGGGTCAGCGTGCTCGAGTATTGTGGCTAACAAAGCGTGGCCGGCCTCATGGATTGCGGTTACTTTCTTTTCCGCATCGCTGACAATCATCGATCGTTTCTCGCTACCCATCAGTACCTTGTCTTTGGCGGATTCGAAGTCCTTCATCTCAACAGTTTTTCTATTATAACGAGCTGCGTTTATAGCGGCTTCATTGACAAGATTTGCCAGGTCAGCGCCTGAAAAACCGATAGTCCCACGGGCAATGACGTCTATCTCAACATCATCATTAGTCGGAATTTTGCGGGTATGAACGGCAAGAATACCGTTGCGTCCCTTGAGGTCTGGTTTGTGAACTACGACTCGGCGGTCAAATCTCCCGGGTCTTAAAAGGGCCGGATCTAAGACATCAGGCCGGTTGGTAGCGGCGATTAAAATAACACCTTCATGTGATTCAAATCCGTCCAGCTCGACTAGAAGCTGATTAAGAGTTTGTTCCCGTTCGTCATGTCCGCCGCCAAGTCCAGCTCCGCGATGTCTGCCCACGGCGTCAATCTCATCCACAAACAAGATACAGGGAGCATTTTTCTTGCCTTGCTCAAAAAGATCTCGGACTCGGCTGGCACCAACTCCGACAAACATTTCGACAAAATCAGAACCGGAAATCGAAAAAAACGGAACCTTAGCTTCACCAGCCACGGCTCTGGCCAGAAGAGTTTTGCCTGTGCCGGGGGGTCCCATCAAGAGGACGCCCTTAGGAATTTTGCCCCCAAGTTTTTGGAACTTTTGAGGTTCTTTTAGAAATTCAATTATCTCCTGAAGCTCTTCTTTAGCTTCATCTTGACCGGCGACGTCGGCAAAGGTTGTTTTTTTACCGCCGCTAATTAGTTTGGCTTTCGACTTCCCGAAAGATAGGGCCCCGTTTCCCACATTACTTATCCGACGCATAAAGAATATGAAGAAGCCGAACATTAATAACATCGGTAACCACGAACCGAGGATATTTAAAAAGAAACTTGGCTGAACTATCTTTGGGTTGACGCTTGCTCCGGGATTTTTAGCAAGGACATCTTGTCTTGATTTTTGAAAGCCAGCATCCGAAGGAGGCAAGCCCATGCTTTTAAAATCACGATGGTTGTTTATTGGATTTTTCAGTCTGCCGGTGATTTTACCGTCACTGGCAAAAGTAACACTTGTAATATTGCCCTGCTCAACCTCAGACATAAAAGCGCTATATTCAAGTTGAATATAGGTTGCGGGCATGGTAAAGGCTCCACTCTGATACAATATTAAACCT
>VMFW01000015.1 GCA_007376265.1 Parcubacteria group bacterium Gr01-1014_20 | reverse complement strand
ATCCCCTGCCTCTGACCAATCGTATAAAAATGCGCGCCGTTATGCTCTCCCAATTTTTCGCCCGAGACACTAAAAACCTCTCCGCGTTTTTCGGGTAAATACTCTTTCAAAAAATCATCGAGTGTCACCTTGCCCACAAAACAAATTCCCTGTGAGTCCTTCTTCTCCGCCGTCGGAAGCCCGGCCTTCCGAGCTATCTCCCGCACTTCGCTTTTCAAATAATCCCCAACTGGAAACAGTGCGTGCCCTAACTGCTTCTGCCCCAAAGTCCACAGAAAATAGGACTGATCTTTATTTTTATCTTTTGCTTCGAAGAGCGAGGTACTTTCTTCCCTAATTCCTAATTCATTATTCATAATTCGAGTTCGTACGTAGTGCCCGGTCGCCACATAATCTGCTCCCAGTTTCAGCGCCCTCTCCAAAAAAAGTCCGAATTTAATCTCCCGATTGCATTCAATGTCCGGGTTTGGCGTAAGTCCCTGTCGGTAGCCTTCAACCATGTAGTCGATAACCCTCTTCTTGTATTCCTTCTGAAAATCCCAAATCTCAAAAGGAATGTCGAGCATCTTGGCCACCCCCATCGCATCCATGGCTTCCTTCATGCATGACATATCCGGCTGTACAAAGCATTTCATATAAACCCCGGTTACATCGTAACCCTGGTTCTTTAAAATGCCTAGAGCAAGTTTTGACATCGAACGCAGTATTTAGGCAAACCCTTTTCTAAAGGAGGAACCGAATTGTTCACTAGTATCCTTTTCTGGGTCATTGCAGTGCCCAGCGTCATCGTGTTTCTGATCTTCTTCTTCTCGTCTTTCGTCATCACACGCCAAAAGACGGCCAACATCATCGAATTCCTGGGCAAATTCCACTCAGTGAAATCAGCCGGCTTCAGCCTGAAACCGATCTGGCCGTTAGGCTCAGTGGTACAAACCATGAACCTGAAAATTCAGGAGATCGTTGAAAAGGTCGGCATCAAAACCAAAGACAATGTCTTTCTGGTGATGCCGGTCAAGGTCCAACTAAAGGTCATCGAGGGCAAAGTTCGCGAAGCGCACTACGAACTCGACGACCCCTTCACCCAGATCTCTTCGTACATGGTAAACGTGGTGAGAAGCAAAGCCAACGATCTCACGATGGATGAAGTCTTCCAAAGCAAGGATACCTTCGAAACTGCGGTGATCGCTGAGCTAAAAGTCCGCTTCGAGCAGTACGGCTACGAAGTCATCAACGTCCTAGTGGACGATCCCGTCCCGAGCGAAGAAATCAAAACAGCCTTCGACCGCGTCATTGCTTCCAAGCGCGCGCTCGAAGCCGCTCAAAACGAAGCCGAAGCCACACGTACTAAAATGGTTGGCGAAGCCAAGGCCGAAGCCGAGAGCCTGGAAATCAAGGCGACGGCGTATGTCGCGCAACGCAAAACCATCTGCACCGGCCTCAAGGAAGCCGTCGGTCTCCTCGCTGGAGTCGAGGGCGTCGACGAGAATCGCATTCTGAACTACCTCGAAGGCATCGATCTGCGCGACACCATTCGCGACGCCTCGAAAGGACCGGGAACAATCATCGTCGTTCCGACCGAAATGGGTACCAACGGACATATGGCAAACACCATCGGCCTCACCAAAGCCCTCCAACCCACTCCGGCCGCTGCCTAAGTCTAAGTGCTGCCTCCCCCATCCCCGCATGCCAAAAGTGTGCGGGGATTTTTTTTAGTTTCAAAAAGTTATATATTTAAATCCAATGCTAAAAATCACCATTGTGGGCGCCGGGGCTATCGGTCAGACGATTGGCAAAATCCTTGTGAGTCCTTCTCATAAAGTAGAATTCTGGGATAAAAAACCCGCTAAAAACCAAAAAGCTTTAGAAAAAACGGTACCGAAGTCGGACTTCATTTTTTTCTGTTTTCCGTCCTCCGGCATCGCCGAAACCGCCAAGCTCATCGGCCCCTATTTAACCAAAAAAACCATTATCATTTCTCTAGCTAAAGGCATCTCCCAAAATCACCTAAAAACCGTCGACGAAATTCTTGAAAAAAACCTGCCCAAAAACCAGCCCTTTGCTCTCTTGGCTGGCCCATTTCTGGCCGAGGAAATTAAAAACGGCCTTCCCGCTTTCGGCGTCGTGGCCTCAAAAAAACGACTAGTGTTTCAAAAAATGAAAAAACTCTTCGCCAAAACTTCTATTCGGCTGGAATATTCAAGTGACGTGAGGGGAGTGGCTCTCTCCGCTTCGCTCAAAAATGTCTACGCTCTCCTTCTGGGCATCATCGATGGCCTAGGCCTCGGTCTAAACACCAAGGGTTTTTTAACCGCCAAAGCCGCCGAAGAAATGGAAGAAATCGTCAAAATCCTAGGCGGACACCACGAAACAGCCATGAGCACAGCCGGCCTAGGAGATTTCATCACTACCGGTTTCAGCCCTCACTCTCGCAATCGCGGTGTGGGCGAAACCATCGGCAAAACGGGCAAGCCCACTGGCAAAAGTGAGGGTTTCCGCTCGGCCTCGATTTTTGTGAAAATCCTGGGAAAAAGATCTAAGAAATTTCCTCTTCTCCTAAAACTCGCCAAAATTAACTCCTCCGCCAAAAAACTTTCAAAGCCAGCTTTGAAAAAGATTCTTCTAAATTAATAAAAAGACCCCACGCAAAAATTCTGCGTGGGGCCATGAAATCAAAGTTGCTACTACAGCACAAGCTCCTGGAACTTCTCTCGGGGCTTGTCGACATTGGTCTGGAACGGCGCCCAGTTGAACTTCTCTGATGCGGCGTTATATTCGCGCGCCAGATTGTTCCGCTGTGATTTCACCGAGACCAGATCGTCGCGGGCCTGTTGCCTGGCCGAATTGTATTCAGCCTGAATGTGCGGCGCCCATTTGGCCTTGTCGGGGCCGTAGGCGGCATACTGCTCATCCACTCCCCGAACTCGTCCTTCAAACATGGCCACGTCCGCATCGGCCTTCTCGATCATGGTCGCCCGCTCGATGAACCACTCGTACTTTGCGAGTGACGCTCGTGGCCCGAACTGTTCCTGGGCTACCTGCGCTGTCTCACCGAACAAACCCAAAGCAAATCCAGCCACCGTAAGAACGACGATAAGCCCGACAACCACCCAGAAAATCTTCCAGAAGGTCCACTTGGCCTCGCCAATACCTTCCGCTACAGCACCGCGATATTCGCTTCGCTCAGCGTCACTCATTAGAGCCATTTCGATCCTCCTATTTCTTGTCTGGTTGAAATCAGATCGAGTAAAGCATTAGTTAAGAGAAGTCGCGCGAGACTGTTCGAGCACTCGCAAACTCTCCTCTTGCTCGAGTTGCCACTTGCGGGCGGCCTCGTTCATGTTGTAGAGACCCGTGATCTTGTCTTCCGGATTCTCAAGGTCAATGGGATAATCCGTAATCAGATATCCCAAACCTCCCGCCGTCCCCCATTGGTGATAGCGACCCATGGGATCGAACCAATAATTGTAGGAATCGGACTCTCCGTAAGTGCCGTCAGGCTGGATAAACTCGTCGGTTTCCCAGCCGCTGGTCGTGTTGGGATAATCCCCGTACTGGCCGCTGTTGGCCGCATGACGCGGCTCTAACCGCTTGCCAGAACTTGTCACCTTGTTTCGAACCGGCATCCGCTTGATAATCTTGCCATCAAGCGCAATGAGGTGAATCCACATCACCTTGGTCGGGTCGGTCGTAACTCGAATTCGATCATCGATGTTCTGTTGTTCGACAGTGTTCCCGCGAGAATTCTTGGGAACCTGAAAAACTGAGGTGACCTGAGTAGCTCCACTACTCGACTTCTGGGGTGAGGTTGCAATACCATCGCAACTGTTCCCCATAAGATAAACGCTCATGGCCATCATTCCGATCGCTATCCATCGATTGTTCTTCACGCACTTCCTCCTTTGGGCTTCTGCCCTTGTGGTGTTTGCGAACTGTACAAAAACAGCATTTTTGGCTATGTAAAACAGCTTTCCCTGCCGACAATTATAAGCTATATCTAAGAATTTGTCAATAGTAATCCGCATTATCTTGACAAAACAGTCCAAATCAGCTAGTATACAGTCGGCAAACCAGAAACAATAAAACAAGGAGAGGAAAGTGCGGAAAACGTGGGTGGTGCTTTTGGCAACGGTTGTGACTCTAATCTCGACTGTTCGGACGACATCGGCTCAAACTCTGACTGACGGCGACAAGCAATTTTGGGGAACCTTTGTGTTGAATGGCAATTTGCCCCAAAAACTGAAGGTCTCCTTCGAGGAAGAGTTGCGCATTGGTGAAGACGCAAGTGATTTCTACTACTTCCACGCCGAGGGCGGTCTTACTTACGAGCTAAGCAAATCCGTGTCTCTCGGAGCTGGCTACCGGCAGGTCTACGAGCAAAAAAAAGAAAGATGGCTTGAAGAGAGACGACCGGCGGCATTCGTAACTTTAAGCTGGAGTTGGATGGGTGTAGAATTCAGCGATCGCAACCGCCTCGAATACCGACACCGCGAAGCCTCGACGTTAATGTGGAGGTATCGCAACAAGATCACGGCTGTCTTCCCTCACGAATGGATTGGAGGCAAACTTCAGCCGTTCTTATCGGATGAACTTTTCGTAGACCTTAGTGAGGGAGAGGTTGTAAGAAACCGAATCTTTGCCGGGGTTGGGCGCAAGCTCAACAAGAACGTAGGGGTTGAAGCGTATTATTTACTCCAAACCTCTCGCCAAAGCACCGGTGATTGGACGACATTCCATGTCGTCGGCTCTAAATTAAAACTCTCCTTCTGAAGTAAAGCGGCGCCCAGCGCCGCTTTTTATTAGCCCTGGAACTACAGGCTCCCACCCACGTTACCCCTTTACTCGGCCTCGTTTTGATGCTAAAAGTAAGCCAGAGAAAAGTTTACCAATCACAAAGCACCTTTGAAAACCCAAGGAGGAACGCTTGAAAAAGTTCACAGTAGTTTTCCTAGCCCTGATCACAATCTTCAGCCTGGCCAATTCTGCCAACGCCCAACAGTATGATGATACGACGACAGAGCGGAACTTCGTCCAGGAGAAATCTGAAAGCGCGCAAAACGCCTACCCAAATCACAGTCTTGAAATCGAAGTTAACGGAGTCTGGAATGAATTCCACAAACCAGGCCTGCGAGTCCAAAGTTTCTACGCCTACGAACATGACGGCGAAGTCGGTTTCTTCGGCCGCTTGGTCGGCGAGAAGCGTGAGGGAGAATCCCATATCAAGATCTATGGAGGACCTTCCTTAATCGTCAAGCCGTGGCTGAAACTCGGTGTCGGCATCGGCATGCCCGATACTTGCGCAATCGTCGGAATGGGCCGCATTGGCACCTGCAGGGCAAACGCCATCGGATTTTTCGAATATGGCGGAGAAACCTACGATTACTACGTCGAAGGGACAGCCACACCGCATCGCTACTTCACCTTCGGGTTTACCGCCGAACGCTTCACGGGAGCCGGCCCCAAAGTCAGCGTCATCATTCCGGAGAGCCTCTGCGACCTCCACACGGAAATTATCGGTCGAGTTCTTCTCTTCGATCCACTCCATACTGACTGGAAAAACAACGAGAAGGAAATCTGGCACGCCGGCATCCTGATCAGATTCGAATAGAGCCTCGCGCTACGCGCACAAACCTAAACCCCCGATCAACACGGTCGGGGGTTTTTATTTATAAAAACAAACTAGAAAAACAGACTGAAATCTCGCTCTAAACTGTACGGGCCCTCCCTAAAAGTGTCCTCGCAAAATTCCCTTTTCTCCCCCTCTAAAAATCCGCAAATTTCCGCCCTTCTTCCCGGATTAATTTCGGCAATTTTTATAACGGCCCCGTAAAGGCAGGCCCTCTGGTCATTCAAGGAGCCGTCATTACAAAGTTGAGCAATCAGTCTGGGGTTTTTATCCACGCCCAGATTGTATTGATATCCCAATCCATTAAAACAAGCGGTCTTAGAAAATCCATCGAGCTTCAAGCACTCCAGAATTAAACTTTCCTTGCTTCCTAATTCTTTCAAAATGTAGGGCACCTTATGAGGGTAGCAAGCCGCCGGATACTCTCCGCCGTACTTATCGCACGGGTAATGCAAAGATTCCGAAGCGAGGTCTCGATCACCCCTAGCGCCTTCATACTCCATAAACACTCCGCCCGCGCAGTAAAACTCAAATCGTTTGTCGCCAAACACCCTACAGGCTTGAAGCGCCTCGGGGATTTTATATCCCGAAAGATAACTAAAGGCATGACCCACTCCGTGCACACACTTCCCCTTGCTGTGAAAATCCAAAACCTGCGAGCTGTCGCATAATTCGGCCGCCTTCTCTTTTATATCATCGAGCCAAACGTGCCCATCTCCATTTTCCTTATCACTTGTTTCTTGTCGCTTATCACTACTAAATGCCTCCATCAAAACTCCGTGGAAACAGGCTCCGGTACAACCATCTTTGCAAATCTGAATTGATTCGGCGATATCTCGGGTTCGACCAAAAACCACCCGCCCCAAATCGTGCGCTTGGTCGTGACAAAGAGGATACTCTCCCTCTAAAATTTTCATAATCTTCTCCGCGCCCAACTTGTCGAAAGATTTTTCAAAAACCGCTCGGTGATTCGAAGCTGAAGTGCTTTCAAAGGCCACTCTAAAATTCTCCTCCAGTCGATTCTCGCGAGCTTTCACAAAAAAGAGCGTTACCAAAACCAAAGCTAAAACCAAGCCAAGGTACTTAATTATCTTCATCGCGCTAAATCAAAAACTAAGGCGTGTTCCAGAAAACCTTATTCGCCCAAGATTGAGAGGTTCCAGGCGTGGCTGACCCGATACTCCCCAAAGCCGGCGGGATCGGAATTGCATCCCCGCTGTTATTGTAAGCGTCCACCTGCGGGACTAAGGCCAATATGGCGGCGGCTGAATTACCAGCGTAAGCCACGTCAGCTTGATTAAGCAGGGTTTGCGTAGCTGGGGTACATCCAAAAGCCGCGCAGTTAAGCCTTGCTCCCACCAGTTGCTGTAAGAGCTGCATTCTCGCCTTATCCAAACTCGTTCGGTTGGTGTTGTTAGTTTTCTTCGAAATGCTTGAATAAAATGCTCCAAAGAGTCGGCTTTGACTATGGGCCTGAGTGTTCGTTATCACGCGTACATGAGTCGAAGTCCCAACATTCAAAGTACCGCCCAGTTTAGTCGTAAACATTTTCGAAGTAAACTTGGTGTGAGTCTGCCAAAAACCGATTGTCCTCGTAATCGCCCTTGAGTAACTAATATTCGTAACCTCCACCACTAAATCACAACCAAAAACTTCGCCGTTTAAAGACGGGTCGAGCTGATACTCTGGGGCCACGGATCTCGTCTGATCACATTGGCCTATAAAACACGGGGTGTGTAAATCAATTACCCAGTGGTCAGCGGTGTCAGTATCTGATTTTGCCAGTCGGCCTAGAGCAATACTCGAGGTCGCCTCTGGATCGTGATAAGCCGGCACCCCAGTATCGTTTGCTGGTGCCCCATCGGCCTCTTTTGAAAGGTACGGACAAAGCGACCTGTAGCACCGATTGTAGTCGGTTGGGTTTTCCGAACAGTAAGAACGCTCAAGCGCGCTGTCTATCCTCGGTTTTGGTCTCTGTAAAATCCGGTACTCAACGTCATCATAAATAGGGTTGCTCAAAAAAGAACCAGAAAGATTAATATCGAGCGGTCTAAAATGAACTTCGCCCGGAAAAACCGTCTCAAAGGAAATCACATTTGGCGTCACCGATAAGTTCTCGCTAATCGTCACGTTTGTGGCCTCAACTCTAAGCGCGTTAAAAGTCAAAATCAAACCAGACCCTAAGAGTCCCACTAGAATTAAAGATCGAATGGTTTTCATTGTGTGGGAGTTGGCTCGGGAGCAGGAGTGTTGTTTTCGGCGTCTGGAGGCGGGGTGGTCTCAGCCGGTGGCTCTAAAACCGGAGTTTCTTCCGGAAGAGCTGCGCTCGCTTCGGGTTCGGGACTCTGGGTGTCAGTGCTCGAATCGGCAGGAGGGGTCGGCTCGCTATCCACCGCATCGGTTTCACTTGGAACACTGTTTTCGGTAGTCGATGAACTTGCTGGATCCCCAGCACCCTCGGTTTCGGCCGGAGGAGTATCTTGTGGAGTCGATGAACTTTCTGGATCCGTCAAAACGGCCTCTAGAGTTTCGTCAATGGTTGGAGATGGATCAACTATTTCTATCACTTCACCCGGAGCGGGCTCCGAGGAAACAACCGGCTCTACCACCACCGGCTCCTCTTCGATCACAAGCAGCGGCATTGGCGCTGGTTCAAAAGGCAACGCCCCTGGCAAAGCTTCAAAGAAAAATGCGTTAGCAGCTCCAGGAGTTGAATCCGGATCCACCCAGTTCGAAGAACCGTCTGGCACTCTCGCAAAAGATTTATTCTCCGGCGCGTCTCGAGTGTAAAGATGGCTGTCTACAAGAACCCCACCGGAACCAATGAGTCCGCTGAAAAGCCTCACCGTATCTCCCCCGCTGTTATTCAGCTCAAAATCAGTGTCTCCATCACGATAAACCACTAAGTATCCCAAGCTCGGCACAGTTGTTCCCCCCGTATCAGTATTTGAAGAAGTAATTAAAAGCGCATGCGTGTTAATGCTGTCGTACAAAACATAACCAGCCAAGTCCACAGCGGATCCAGTTGGATTGAAGATTTCCACCCACTCGCCATCCAACGTTCCACCAACCACTCCCACATCACTCGCCGTCGGGTTCGGCATAAATTCATTCACCAAAACGTGGCTCGTTGTTTCAAACGGCTGTCTCGGTCCGCAAGAAATCTTGGTCGGCAAAGTCCGGTAATTAACGGTCACGTTCGAATCCAATCTTACCGCGCCGTTGTCATCGGCATCATCCCCTGTTCCATGAGTGGCAAAAGTGGCGAGCAATGTTCTATTCGATCGAATATGAATGTCACCGTCGGAGGCATAAAGCACCACATCCCCCAAATCAGAATTATTTGAGTTGGTCTGAATCGCTGCGTCATCTCCCGCCACCGCCGCGTGGGTCGAAATCAGAAGAAAAGTGCCGGTGCTACCAGCCCCGTTAAATGTGATGTTTGAAGAAATATCAATCAGTCCATCCACGATGATCGTCGTGAATTGATTACCAAAAGCCGCGTCTTGATTGATCGTTGAATTACTTCCAATCGTTAGATTGCCATGAATATAAATCGGCCCGCGAACACTAAGTCCGTTCGAGCTACCCAGGGTCACATTGCCCATGATCTCAGTCGGTCCCATCACGAGTCCCACCGTGTTGTTCGGGAAAGTAAAACTACCGTTAACCGTCCCGCCTTCCTGGGCTTTAGCCTTCCAGACACTAATCATGGCGTCCGGAAGCGGCACAGCCGACGCTCCGGTTGACGAGACACCGTTAATGGTAATCCCAGTATCAATCGTGTTAACCACGGCCACATCACCGTTAATCGTTCGGTTTCCGCCACCCCCGGATATCTCAACCTCATCATTCGATCTTACATCCGCGTTGATAGTCACGTTTGAAGCCAGCACCACATCGTCGTTCCCACTCGTCGCGCCGCCGGCTTGAACCCCTAAATCGGTCGGGAAATTGACGTCCGTTGGCACGCAGGCAAAACCAGTGTCGAAGTTAAAGAAGTTTGCCACTTCGGTTTCACCGCCATCAATCGTAATCGAGAGAACAGACAAAGTAATCGCTTGCCATCCCGACCGAGTTTCCTCTTCGACGGAATAACTCCCTGCGTCAAGATTGTTAAAAGTATAATACCCAGTTGCGTCCGTCACGGTGCTCGCCACGGTCGATGTCCCACTCATGAGGTCAACTTGCCAACCCTGAATGGGCGTGTCGCCAACCGTTAAATTCCCGCTCTTATCTAAATCGTGATATTTCCGGCCCTCAATTTTACCCTTCAAATTCAAATCGTAAATTTCGGTCACGATAATGCTTGCGTGCGCGCTGCCGTCCGGCCCGTCACAAGCAATCGCTTTGACCACCGAATCATCAGTTAAGGTAATCGGCCCAATCGGTTTTGGTCCGCCAGGATATACTCCGCAAGCCGGATCCGGCGCGAAGGATGGGTCGGTCCCAGGTGTAATAGTATAAAAAATATAGGTTGCGTCCGGGTCTGCGTCATCAATCGTAATATCAATTTCGCTATTGTACTGTCCACCCGGCGGAGAAATAACCGGCGGATCAATGTTTAAAAGTGAGGCCGTTACGTTTAAAATATGCGCTTCAAAAGCCGAAATCGGCACGATGCTTATCAAAGCTAACGCGACGAGTGATAATTTCCAGATGAAAAGTGTGCCTCGGAAAGCTCGTCCAACTAAACCAAAAGCCAGACTGAAAGTCGTGACCACCGGCTTCACAAATTTCGTGAAACTAAAAACTCCCAAAGCTGGACGCTTTTTTTGGAGTGATAAACTACTCCGCTTATTATTTAAATTTCTATTTTTATCTCTACTTCTCCTTCCGTTTTTTTTCATCAGAATAGAATCAACATACTTGCCCTCATAAATTTCGTAGTGTGAAATTTTGGAGGGTTTAATTTTTTCGTTCAATTCTCTCATCAAAAGATTATTTAGTCCGAAGCTTGCTCGCAAAAACCGTCACGGAACCAAGATGGGGAATCCGAAAGGGCTTTTCTCCCATAAGAGTCAAAGTCCTACCAACCACCTTATCAAAACTAATCGGATTATCGTCGGTGCGATTCGCGTCTCCTTTGGTTGTAATCACGCCCTCTTTAATAGCGATAATACGGTGAATGGTGAGGGAATTATTGGCTTCGTTACTGAAAACAATGATGTCTCCAACCTTCACTTCCGAAATGTCCTTAACGCCCTGGATAAAAACCAAATCTCCCTCTTTTAGCACCGGCCACATTGAACCCGAAGTAATCGCCGCCATGGGATACTCCGTTCCAAGCGACCACACCAAAAACCTCGGCAGGCCGAAAACGATGCCGCCCACAAAAATCACGTAAAAGAAAAAATTCCAGAGAAAACTCTTGAGCTTTTTCTTCTTTTTCGGTTCTTTTATGGCGCTAACCTCCTCCGTCTTCGATTCCGAAGTCTCGGTCGTCAGTTGCCTATCGTCCGTCATCCGTTAATTCGTTATAACCCAAAGGTAGGAATCTTAAAGATAAATACTCTGCCTGTGTACTTGTCGCCGATCTTGGCTGAAGCCGGCATCCTCACGCTGAAATCAATCTTCACTTCTGTATTCGGCGTGAGCTTAAAGGCGCCCGATGGTTCGCCCGTCGCTTTGTTAGAAATTTTAGTGATTTCAGATAGTTTGCCCATCTTCCACACCAAAACGTACATCGGCATAAACGTTCCATTGTTCATGGTCACCGTCCTTACCGACTCCGTTCCAAGCGACATATCGCCAAAATCGAGCAACTCACTCGTTGGGTTAACGCCAACTTTGCCTTCGCCCTCAATCACCATGACTTGCATCCTGTACTTGTTCGCGTCCAAGGCCACATAAAAAACAAAAAGGAAAACTACGATCAGGATTATGCCTATAACCCGATCCGAAGTCTTAAGTGGCCTTCCGGCTTGCTTTTCAAGCCAGGGCGTAATGCCATTCATTCGCCATTTCATACCCGTACCCCACTTCTTAAGGTGGTTTGGACTCTCTTTTTGTGTTTCTTCCATAGGTGGCATTATTACACAAGAATTCAGGCTTGTCCACCCCGGTACTAAATCCTTTAGTTCTGGGGTCTATACCTTCTTAAGATTCCACATTTTTAAAGGTGCTGTCGACTTTATCCTTACCCTTTCCCATTTAAGTCGGGAGATGGCGAGGACAAACACCCGAAACCAAGTCAGGAAAATTTACCGAATGATCTTTTGCGCGGCTATGAGGCTACGCGGGCATGGTCTCCGACCGAAGTGTCGGAGGAGCGGAGCCGAATCGCCAGCGAGTCCCGTCGCTGGCGGGACGAGCGGTAGCAGAAGATTATTCATAAATTTTCAAAACCCAAGAGCGACTACATAATCGCTCAATCCTCCAGCCCACTGGGCCCGACATAGCTTTAGCGGCGTCGGAACTCACAAGACTCCTTACCGCAAACTAAATCAAAGTGAGCCGGAGTTAAGAACGATCAGGTTCAGAGCCAGACTGAGGCCAGTCCAAAGGACTGATCCTGAGCCAGGTCGAAGGATTACTAGTAGATTCTCGTCACCTCTACCCAAAGGTCACATCCGAAAACCTCATGCTCTAGTGTAGGCGGCAATTCATATTGCGCCGGGTCACCCGCGTTCGGGTTAAGGCCCAACACGAAACTGGCCCAGTCTTGAGCGCACATACCCTTAAAACAGGGCACGGCGAGGTTGATGGTCCATTGGTCACCCGAATCTCTTCCGAGATTTGGAATTTTCACAATAGTGCCTTCGGCATATTGTACTTCCGGATCATGAAACGCCGGCACGCCAACATCGTTATTGGCGTTCGGTCCCGTTGCGGGATTTCCATCCGGAGTTTTCGAGAGATATGGACACAAGGAAGGGAAACACTTGTCGTAATACGGGTCGTTTAGATCGCCAACATTCGCCGGCGAATTAAGGTGGCAAAAGTCGCGAGCGACTTCCACGCCAACCTCTTGCAAGAACGCTTCTCTTGGTTTGGGCTTCTGCTTTATCACGTAGTCAACTTTTCCAACGCGAGTTTGGCTCGTCTCGGAAAAGGATTGGCTAAATGTTAAGAAAAAGTCCGAAAAAAGATGCTCCTGCGGAAAAACGGTTCCGTACTCGATAGACTGTGGGTGCACAAAGAGTGCGTTCTCAATGCGAGCCGTGACGTTAACTACGTGGGCCTCAAAAGCGGCGAACATCGGCATGATAACCAACGTCGCCATAACGGCTGTGAGTCCCCAAATTAACTTTTTCATGGCTATTTTTTGCAGGACCTTAACCCCTCGGAAAGTTACCCCGCCTCGGGGCTAAGGCCTGAAAGAAAATTAACTAATCTTCGATTGGAGCTTCCGAAACTCCGGAAACTTCGACCCAAAGGTCGCAACCGAAAATCATGTGCTCGTTTGCTAATGGCTGAGTCCACTGGTTTGGATCACCAGCATTCGGATTTATGTCAGCAACGAAATCGGCCCAGTCCTGCGCGCAATTTCCACCAAAGCACGGCACCGCCAAATCGATGTTCCAATTGTCGACGATATCCTGCTCTGACTTTGCCAATCGGCCATCAGTGTCATTCCAGTTAACCTGACCACCACTCACAGTCCACGGTGTGTGGAATGAAGGCATGGTTTCATCATTACCCTCGCCTGGGGTTCCATCCTCTTCCTTTGAAATGTATTCGCAAAGGGAAGGAAGTACGCCCCAAGATTCACCGGTCGTAAGCTCTCGAGGAGTTGGACCACAGTCAATCGTGTAGGCGGTTCCGCCCTTGCTCTCATCAACTTCCAATGTGAGAGGATCGTCCAAGGTTGGGATCACGTGACCAGTCGCGGTGTTCGCGAGATCAGCCACGGTTCCATTCTGCGAGGTAATAGCACACTTTGGCTTCTGGCGAATGAAGTATTCAACATCATCCACTCTGTCTTCCCTCATGAAAGAATCGGAAAGCTGAACATCTAAAGGCTTATTCAAGTGCTCTTGCGGGAACACGGTGCCAAAATTGATAGCGCCAGTTGAAACTCCCAAAGCATTCTCAATTCTAGCGGTAACGTTAACCACATGAGCTTCGAAAGCGGCAAACATGGAAGCGCCTACCAAGGCGATCGCCACCGCTCCAAAAACTGCTAGTAATTTTTTCATTTGATTTAACTTTCAAAAATGTATCCATTTCAAATCAAGAGTTAAATCATCCTGATTCGCTTCGCCAAAGCGAAGAAGGATTACATTCTTGTTCAAACTCTTTAGTTTATTTTTCGACTAAATTTAAAGAGTATTTTTACTACTAAGAGCAAATCGACCTTTCTCCCCGCTCTTTTGGGGTTGGCGCGATAATCGGCCATTCGCCTCTCTTCTCATGCATGATATCGAGGAGAGGCGGAAAGCCCATTATGGCCAAACCTGCCCCCACACTAATCGCAATGCGATTCTAGTGGTGGGGGTTTCGTTTGACCACAATCAATTAAGCAGTCAAAGAACTAGGAACTACTCGTCACAACTAACCAAGTCAACCAAAATACCCTCTACCGCGTCAAAATCACCGGCAAAGTAGTGGGTCGGAGGCGCTGGGTTGGCTATTTCATCTGTAAGATAAGTAGCGTCTACTCCCAGACCAACGCCAACTACGAAGACTTCCGTGCCGTCCGCGCGGGCCGCGTCGGCGTATCCAGCTGCTTCAACTGCCGGATCACCACAACCAGAAACATAACAAACATTCGGCACTCCGTCCGTTATGACCACCATAATGTTTGGTGCGTCCAACCGGTCTCGAACGCTATTAAACTCGTCGTTAGCCAAAGCGATACCGGCCGACAGATTGGTAAGTCCACCAGAAACCAAAGTATCAATCGCGGCGTGCATTAAAGCTGGGTCATCAGTCAGCTCCTGATCAAGAGAACCGCTAAAGGCAAAACTCGTCTGGCCGGCGTTTGGTCCGCCAGTCGAAAGTACGAGAGCGTCAATAAAACTGTGCAAGGCGGTTCTTACGGTCGCCATATTGGTCGAACCAATACTGCCCGATTCGTCTACCACCAACATCAAGTCAATCTTACCTTTGCAACCGAGTCCTGGAAGACTGATGCCTCCGACTTCGATCCACAAGTCACATCCGAACACCTTGTGCTCGTTTGCGAGTGGTTGGACATAGTCAGCCGGAATTGCATCTGGATTGATACCAGTTACAAAAGACTCCCAATCCTGGGCGCAGTGTCCACCAAAACATGGCACCGCCAAATCAATCGTCCAGTTATCCTCTAAGTCCTGCTGAGATTTGGCCAAGTGACCAAAGGTGTCATTCCAGTTAATACCGTTATTGATAATCTCAAACGGCTGGTGGAATGAGTCCAAGCTACCATCATTGTCCGGCCTACCATCCGCGTGCTTTGAAATGTAGGGACAAAGCATTGGAAGCATTCCGTACATGTGGGTGGTCGGATCAAATTGAACCGGAGCCTCACCACAATCAACCCAATACTCTTCAACTGTTGGGGTTGTTGCCGGGTTGTCGCCAACCACAATATGTCCGGTGGCAGTGCTGCCCTCAACCAAAGTCTGACCATCCAAGGTGGTCACACCACACTTGGGCTTCTGGCGAATAAAGTAATCGACATCGTCTACTCGATCCTCATCCAAAAAGGACTGGGAAAGGAAGACTGCAAGAGGCTTATTTAAGTGCTCCTGTGGGAAAACCGTGCCGAAACTGATGTGCTCTGTCGGAACTCGGAGAGCATTCTCAATTCGGGCAGTAACATTTACAACGTGAGCTTCGAAAGCGGCAAACATGGAAGCGCCTACTAAGGCGATCGCCACCGCTCCAAAACCGATAAGTAATTTTTTCATTAATTTTTTATTTTTTTCGACTTTACCCTCCTAAGTTTTTAATCCCCTTAAAAATTTAGGAAGTTAAACTTTTTTTAATTTATCTTTTTATTTTCATTTCGACCTTTCCATCCCTGTACTAATTGCGAAGCAATTCTAGTTCGGGGGTTGACCCCTGAACTAATTGAGAAACTTGATTTTGATTTTTCCAATTCCTCAATTAGTCCGGGGGTTCTTTTTCTTTTCCCATCCTCTTGGGTCTCGCTTTAGCAAAACCCAAGAGGCGATCTAATTACTTAATTTTATTTTTCCTATTCAACACAAGAAGCGGTGTCATAGCTAAGCTTATAAAGAACTCCAGCTGGGTTTCCACTCGGCGATGCACCTGAAACACCGATGTTTGTAGCCACCACTTTGACGGTGTTGCTTCCCGAAACCAAATTGGTCACTGGATATGAATCTTGAGTGCCAAGCTGGAAATTGTTCTCGTTTAAGTCACCCCCCACCAACGTATTGTTTACGTAAACGCTGTAAGTATTGTCAGTCGCGATAGCGAGCGTTGCGTTTGTTACTGAACCGGTTACCGTAAACGACTTCTCAAAGGTGAAGGTTTCGTTTACCCCTGGGTTCTCCACGGGATCATTCTCCCAAATCCAGGTCGCTCCTGGGATGGAAGCTGTCCATGCCGAGTGAATAAAGGTTAGTGCTTCCGCTGCCGCCCCGCCATTTTCTGGCACTGTGTTCGATGTATCGCTTACAACCGAAAATGATGCAGGATTTTGCGCGCAACTCACTCCACTCACTTCAACCCATAAGTCACATCCAAACACTTTATGTTCGTTAGCGAGCGGTTGAACGTAATCAGCCGCAACCGCAGTTGGGTTGATTCCAAAAACGAAAGATTCCCAGTCTTGAGCGCAATGCCCACCAAAACATGGCACCGCTAAATCTATTGTCCAATTATCCACGATGTCATTCTCTGACTTTGCTAATCGTCCAGGGGTGTCGTTCCAGGTAATACCGCCATTGAGAGTAGTAGTGAATGGCTGATGGAACGAATTCAAACTGCCATCATTTCCGATTGCTGGCAAACCATCGGGGTGCTTCGAGATATAAGGACAAAGCATCGGCAACATTCCGAAAGTCTGACCCGGTAATAGGGTTGGTGTCACACCACAGTCAACAAAATATCCATTCTCTTGAGAAAAGGTATGCGTCGGACCAATTGAAGTTGGGGTAGTAGGAATCGAAACAGTATTGCCATCCAACGTCACTTGAGTCTGCGCCAAGGCTCGGCCATTCAAGACCGCGCCGGTTTGCATGATAATCTGCTTGGCACTCAAGATGGTTCCGTTAAACGT
>VMFW01000014.1 GCA_007376265.1 Parcubacteria group bacterium Gr01-1014_20 | reverse complement strand
CGGTTGCAGTAGTGGTGGGTACATTGAACCCAACCACCGCGGCACCACTCGGTATGTGGTGATGCCCAGGAACTGCTGGACAGATATCGTGTATCGGCCAAACACAAACGGAGTAGCATCTCCCAAATTCCTAGCTGATATAAAAGGCAAGATCTTCATTCAGTTCGGATACGGAAAAAATAGATGGGAAAAAGCCTACGAAACCGACCCGGGAGATGGCAGTGTATTCAGGGGCATTACGACTATGCGCTTCAAAAACACAAGTTCTCAACCAATAATTGTTGACGTAATTGTCAGCTAACCCAAGCCCCGCTTTTTGCAAAATAAAAGAGCGGGGCTTTTTGATTCAAAAACTTAAAAGCGCTCCCATTCGGGAGCGCTTTTAAAATTCATCAAAACGTAAACTCACTTTAAGGTGCCGGCTGGGCTACTCTGGACTCGAGTATACTCCTTACGAGCACCGGGAACCCATAAGCCATAATCCCCAAAGCAATCGCAATAATCGAATAAAGCAACTGCTTCTTTGCTTTCTTCACCTTCTCGGTATCATCGGCCGCGGTCATATAAATAAACCCGGCGTAAAAAATCGACATCGCGGCGGCAATCCAAAATATAGTACCCACCCAAACTCCGATCTGGTTAATCACGCTAATAATATCAGCCACCGAATCTATTGGTGGTGGCTCACTCGCCGCGTGCGTTATCGCCGCCAAACCGTAAATCGGGAATGGGCGTGACGTCGTAAATGGCAGGAACGCTACCAACTGCAAAGCTAGTCCTTTAAGCGTTCTAAATTTATTAATTAAGTCGTTCATCTTTTACCCACATCTCCCCCCGTTAATGGGGGGAGATGAAAATGTACAAACTCTTATCTAACCTAGTTACCTCCTAAAACATTTCTAACTAGCACCGGCAAGCCATAGGCCATGAGTCCGACCGCAATTGCGATCACCCCATAAAGCAAAGCGTGACTGGCCGTTTTCACCTTCTCGGCATCACCAGCCGCTGTGAGGTAAAGAAAGGCCGCGTAAAAGATAAATCCGGCCGCTGCAATCCAGAAAATCGTCGCCAACCAGAACAGGAACTGGTTTATGAGATCAACTATATCCTGACCGCTATCAACTGGACCTGGGTCAGTAGGCTCTGGGGCTGGCGTCGGTAGCTGAGCTGCAGCTAAAAACGGAAAAACTAACACCGAGAGAAGCAGGAACAATCCAAGTTTCTTCATCTTAAAATTTTTGATTTTCTTTAATGTGCCTAAATTCAAGGCAAACCGACCTTTTCGATTCCATTTATTATAGCAAATCACTAAGGGGTAAGTAAACTCCGCATAATAAGCGACACTCCCTTAGCCAACAAAATTACTGCGTATCCCAAAGCCGCGAATAAAACTGTCTTTTTGCCCGTTTTGAGCTTTTCCACATCCCCCCCCGCCGTCATAATTTGGAAACCCCCAATCAAAACCATAATAGCCACAATTGGGATAGCGAGCCCGAGCAAACCATCAATTATATTATCCGCCACGCAACCAAAATCTCCGCATCCGGCTGGGTTATCAATCGTAACCACAACCGGCTCAGGCTCGTCACCAAAAGCAGAAACCTCATTAACAAAAAGATTCACAAACGAAAACATCTTAATCATTTTAAAAATTATACCATAAACAATTTTCTCCTAACCCTGACACACCCCCGCGCTAGACTCCAAATGAACATGACCTCCAGTCGTAAGCTCCGTCTCCGCCCCACCGCAATTTGGGTACTCGTTTAAAGCGTAGAGTCCGCAAGTCTGGGCCGCCTGAATCAAATTCTGAACCGCCCCGCACGTCGTAAAATTTGAAGGCGGAGTGATGTCGACCGCGCAACCATTACCGTGCCTCGGATCCTGGTGAGGCGAACTCGGTGGGTAAGCCTCGGTGATCCTAATGGGTTGAACCAGAATTACGTAGTTGCTGGCAAACTCTTTGCCCACGCAAGAAAGAGCGTTCGCCATGGGTGTCGCCGCCTGACTTCCGTTTTTGAACCAAAACGACCCGCCCTCAAAACTGGCGTTAATAACCTGACAAGCGCCATTCGGACAAGCTCCCGATACTGCTGCCGGCGGTGGTTCTTCCGCCGCCGCCGGAGGCGGCGCTACTTGAGGCGTACACTGAATATTCGGCCACTGCACCCCCGTTCCACCCGTCGCCGCTCCAATCAAGAACAAGAAGGTCGAAATAATGATATACGCCCCAAGCGCGATCGCAATCCCAATTACGGCGTTTAAAATTATACCTCTCCCATTTTTTATCCCCTCCGGTGACCCAGCAGACATCATCATCTTCACTCCACCGTAGACCACCATGATCGGCGCAATCGCGAAAATTACGAGTGTTATTCCAAAGGCGGTCAGGTGCTGGCCTAGGTCAACCAAGTCGCACAAACTCCGACAAACCTGCCCATCGCAAGCCACCAGTGGTCCCCAATAGCCCGTCGGCCAAACCGAAGCGTTGTGAGCCAACGCCACAAATGGCAACGCAATAGAAATCAGAACTAAAACTGCTCCCAGTAAAAACTTAATCATCTTCTTCAAATAATTTTACCAGATTTTCTATTAAACCCCATCACCCTCTTCCACAACCCGATCCATGATTCATACTCCATGATCCATGCGACCCCTACTTCCCCGCCTCCCGCATCAATCCCGTCACCTGCTCTTCGGCGGTTTTTAAAGCCTTAGCAGAATCTTTCTGGCCACTTAAAACGCTTTGAATCGCGGAGGAGAATATCCCTCTAATATCAGTCGAATCAATCTGGGTCCAACCCCGCGCCGTAAGCGCCTGGCGAGCAAAAACCCCCAAACGTAAATCATTGAGCTTATCTTTTATTAAAGGATCTCGAATCGCCGGCGGTCGACTAGAAATATCCAGATATCCCTGAACCACCTGCGGAGTCGTCGCCACGTACTTCACAAAATCCCACGCCCAAGCTTTCTCCCGGCTCTGCTTTGAAACCGAGAGCCCAGAGTAATCGGCGTAACTTACCGCCTTCAGTGCCCCCTCCGGTTGCGGCACCAGATCAACTCCAAATTTCAAAAAAGAGTTCCTATCCTTGATCGCCTTCACGTCCCTTTGATAACCAAAAATCATGGCTACCTTCTCGCTCGCGAAGGCGTCGAGCGAATCCGGCTGGTTATCGTTCCAGGTGTAATAACTCGAAGCTGCGTTTGCAAACTGAAGGTAAAAATTAAAAGCCTCGAGCCCGGGATTTTTTTGTTTTACGGTTGCGCCAAACGTTGCCGCTCCCAAATTTTGGCTCGTCATATTCGTTCCATTCTGAAGCATGATCAGGTTCAAAAGATCCGTTGCGTGAGCCACACTCCTCTCCGATCCCCCAATTGCCGCCCCTGCCCGAAAAATTTCCCCTTCTCGGTCAACTACCGCGAGCTTCGCGACATCCTCTTGAAATTCCTGCCAAGTCTTTGGCGGAGAAGTAATTCCTACTTGGTCAAAAAAATCCTTGTTATAAAAAAGCGCGAGCGTGTCGAGGTAAAGCGGCAAGGCGTAAATCTCCCCGTCAATCACAAAATCTTGGGAAACCACCTCGGGAAAATACTTTTGAAAACTCACCAAATTCAGCTGGGTAGCAGGAACCGCCGAAATCTTATTCTTTTCCTTATACGCATCCCTACTCCGAATCAGAAAAACGTCTGGCCCCTCTCCACTCGCCAAAGCGTCAATCAGATTTGCCTCGTATTTATCCTCGTCGAACTCCTTATATTGAACCTTGACGTTCTTGCGATACTTTCCATATTCCCCGATCAAACTTCTAAAATAACTCTCGTCATCAAAACCCCAAACCGCGAGCGTAATCTTCGGTCCCTCTCTTTCGCCTCCCACGGCTGGCCCACGAGCATTCAGTATAAACAAAACAATCACAACAAAAACCGCAAAAACCGAGCCGAGAACAATCACCACCTGCTTTTGAGTAAATTTCATCTTCTCAAAACTAACCCGTAAAAACAATATTTGTATATTCGTAAGAAATTCGTAATCCGTAAAAAAAATTAAATCACCACCACTCCTATCAACCTATCTCCCGCCTTCAAATTCATAATCCTTACTCCCTGCGTCGATCGGCCGGTGTTTCGGACGCTCTTCAATTCCGTCCGTATCACCTGCCCTTTAGCTGAGAGCGCCAAGATTTCCTTCTCCTCGTGAATAATCTTGCTCGCCACCAGATTTCCTGTCTTCGGCGTAATGTGTGCCGTCTTAATTCCGCTCCCCCCCCTCGACTGCACTTTATACTCACCGAGCACCGTCTGCTTCGCAAAACCATTGCCCATCACGACCAGCACCGTGTAACTCTTTGGGTTACCAGCTTCAGCTTCTTTTATTATATCAAAAGCCGCTACGTGGTCGTTTTTCTTTAGTCGAATCGCCTTCACTCCGGCCGCCGTCCGGCCCATCGCGCGAATCTGTGATTCTTTAAACCGGATCGACTGGCCCAAACTTGTCGCGAGAAGAACCTGATCCTTGCCACCTGAAAGCTTCACCCATTTCAAATGGTCGTCTTTTTTAAGAGCAATTGCGATAATTCCAGATCGCCTGATGTTGAGAAAGTCCGAAAGCGATGTTTTTTTAACCAACCCGTCCTGCGTTACCATCACGAGAAAACCCGAGGCTTTGTCGGAGTAAGAAATAATCGCGCTCACGTTCTCTGTTGTTGGAAACTCTAGAAAATTATGCACCGCCCTGCCCTTAGAAGTTCGGCTCGCCGCTGGAATCTCGTAAGCCTTAGTTTGAAACACTCGTCCTCGATCAGTAAAAAAGAGCAAATTGTCGTGAGTGTTGGCGCTTATAAAATGCGTCAAGAAGTCCTCTTCCGCCACATCCGATCCGATGAGCCCCTTCCCGCCCCGATTCTGAACCTTAAATACCCCCGGCGAAAGTCGTTTAATATAACCACCCGAAGAAAGCGTAATCACCACCTCCTCTTGCGGCACCAGGTCCTCCTCGCTAAAAGCCGTAAGCCCCGCCGAAACCACTTTCGTTCTCCGTTCATCACCGTACCTCTCCTTAATTTCTGAAACTTCGTCCTTGATGATTTTCAAAACCCTGGCCGGACTCTTGAGTATTAAGTTGAGTTCCTTAATAAGCGCCAGCTTCTCTTTGAGTTCCGCCTCAATTTTTTCCCTCTCAAGGGCCGCGAGGGTCTGCAACTTCATCTCTAAAATCGCTACCGCCTGAATCTCGGTAAACTTAAAAGTTTTGATCAAATTGCCCTTAGCATCCTCTCGGTTCTTAGATTTTTTAATCGTGCTGATTACTTTATCTATGGCCGAAAGCGCCTTATCGAGACCAGTCAAAATATGCGCCCTCTCCTCGGCTTTTCGCAAGTCAAATTCTGTCCTCCTCTTCACCACCTGCTTCCGATAAACTAAGTAGAACTCGAGGATCTCTTTGACCGACAAAAGCCTCGGCTGAATCCCATCCACAAGCGCGATCATATTTGAATTAAAATTCTTCTGAAGGTCGGTGTGCTTATAAAGTTGGTTCAAAATTTTCTGTGGGGGCACATCACTCTTGAGTTCAATCACGATTCTCAAACCCTCCCTTCCCGACTCATCTCTTATATCGCGAATACCCTCAATCTTTTTTTCCTGCACTAACTCCGCCATCTTTTTTATAAGCTCTGACTTATTAACCTGATAAGGAATTTCAGTAATCAAAATCTCAAACTGACGGTTTTTTTTCTCCGTAATATCCGTCTTTGCTCGAATCGGAATCGATCCTCGGCCAGTCAAACACGCTTCTCGAATCACCTTGCTGTCAAAAATAATTCCTCCGGTTGGAAAATCCGGCCCCTTGATAAACTTGAGTAAGTCTTCACCGGAAGCCTCCGGGTTATCCGCCAAATGCAAAATCGCCTCAGCCACCTCGGTCAGATTGTGGGGGGGGATGCTCGTCGCCATCCCAACTGCGATGCCGAGAGTCCCATTCAGCAATAAGTTCGGCAACCTCGCTGGCAGAACTTTTGGCTCCTGCCTGAAACCATCGTAGTTCGGCTGCCAATCGACTGTTTCTTTTTCTATGTCCGAAAGCATCTCGTCGCTAATTTTTGCCAAACGACTTTCGGTATACCTCATCGCCGCCGCGCCATCTCCGTCAATCGAACCGAAATTACCCTGACCCTCGATAAGCGGGTATCTCAAAGAAAAGTCCTGCGCCATCCGAACCATTGCTTCGTAAATCGGCGCGTCTCCGTGAGGATGATAACGCCCCATCGTCTCTCCAACCACGTTCGCTGATTTTCTAAACTTCGCCTGATGAGTCAGCCCCCCATCCCACATGTCCCATAGAATCCGGCGATGGACCGGCTTTAAACCGTCCCGCACATCCGGCAATGCTCGCGAAACGATGACCGACATCGCGTAATCCAGGTAAGATTCCTGAAGCTCGGTAACTATTTCTCTTTTTTCTATATTCTCCATAAGTTTATTTGATAAGTGTTACGTGGTTCATGACCCATGGTTTACGGTTTAATGAGGTAATCCTTTGGTCTGTCAAAAACCGATTTTACAACATCGTAAATCGTCGCAAGGCCGGCCTTCATCGTTTCGACAAAAGAAAACCCACCCACGCTCTCCGCTGTCTGAACCTGAGTTCCGCTGAATTTCCCGATTAAATTATTAAAATATCCCAACCACAAATACCCTACCCCGATCACTAGAATCGTTGTTGAAATCAAAAGCCACTTCCTTTTCCTACCCTCATCCGCACCCTGTATTTTTTCTAAAAAATCCTTAAACATAATTCATTTAAGCCGTTAGTTATCTTGTGTTCCATGATTCAGGGTTCATGTGTCTAGGATTCCTTCAAAACAACGACCCGACTCTTGTTGCCATCCAAATCTTTCTTTTTAAAAACCAGTTTTTCTTGAACGTCCGCTTTTTGCCCAATTTCTTTCAGGAAATCTTTAGCGTCCTTAAAAAAACTTGGCAGAACGACCGCCGGCTCAATCTGTTTTACGAGTCTCGTCGCCACCTGCGGCGAAAGAAAATGTCCTCCGCCAATCGGTAGAATCAAAACGTCAGGATCTCCTAGATTCTCCAAGATTTCTGCCGAAAGCGTGTCGGTTATATGGCCAAGAAGCGCAATATGGATATCCTCCCACTTAACCAGGTAAACCGTCTTAATGAACTTGTCACTTGATTCATTCAGGACCTGCCAGCCCAAAACCTCTATGCCTCGAACCTCATACTCGCCCGAAAAGGCTATCTCCTCAGCTCCAGCCGAAAGTGTGTCAGCAGGCGCTAAAGTCCGAATCACCAAATCGCCCTTAAGACGGTTGTTGTTTGGGTCAACTAAAATCGAAAAATCACCACTCTGCAAACGAAAAGAACCCTCGCCGTAGTAAGTTATTACCATAGGAATTGAATGATTCTAAGCATTTTATCAGAATTAAACCAGAATTTAAAGAGCACGAAAACCTAATACAACCCACTTTTCGTATAATCATATGGGGTTGACTTAGGACCTACCCCCCTTTATAATCAACCTTACTTAAAAAATGATTACCAATGGCAAAAGCGCTAAGCCGATTCTGAACCAAATTTTCAAAGTTAGTAGCGTCAATCTGGGTGGCCCCAAGGAGGGCGATGTGGTTGAAGCGATTTTAATCAAGAAAACCACCAGGAATGTTTTCTTCGACATCGAGAGCTTCGGAACCGGCGTTCTCTACGGCACCGAATTGTCCAACGCCAAAAGCGCCATTCGAGATCTCGAACCCGGTGGAAAAATTGCCGCTAAAATTGTAAACCTCGAAGGCGAAAACGGGTATATCGAGCTCTCACTCTCAGAGGCCGACAAACAACAACTCTGGCAGCAAGCCAAAGAGCTTATGGAATCCGGCGAAATCGTAAAAACTAAAATCACCGGCTCAAACAGCGGTGGTCTCACCCTGAACCTTTTAAACCTCAAAGCTTTCCTGCCGGTTTCCCAACTCTCAAACGACCATCAACCCAAACAAACTGACGGTGACAAACAGAAAATTAGTGAGGAGTTGAAAAAGCTAGTCGGCGAAGAATTGGGCGTTAAGGTCATCGATGTTAATCCGCGAAACAACAAGCTCATCGTTTCCGAAAGAGAAACTTCGAGCGTCAACGTCAAAGAGCTCTTGACCGGTTACCAGATTGGACAAGAAATTGAAGGAATGGTTTCCGGCATCGCCGACTTTGGTGTTTTCGTCAAATTCGTCGACAACCCCTCAATCGAAGGCATGATCCACATCTCCGAGCTCGACCACAAATTAATTGATAATCCCAAGGAAGTCGTAAAAATTAACGACGCCGTTAAAGTTAAAATCATCGACATCCGAGACAACCGGGTTATCCTTTCTTTAAAAGCCCTGAAGGCCGATCCCTGGGAAAGAGCCAACGAGATGTACAAAAGCGGACAGGAAGTTAGAGGTAAAATCTATAAATTTAATCCTTTTGGAGCGGTGGTAAGCTTAGGCGAAGGTGAGCTCCAGGGCATGATTCACGTGTCAAAATTCGGTAGTCTCGAGGAAATGAAAAAAGAGCTAGAAACTAATCGCGATTACAACTTCACCATTGAGTCGGTGAATCCCCAGGAAAAAAGAATCATCCTCGATCTCAAGAAGTAAACAAAAAATCCCCACTCGGGGATTTTTTTCGGCTCATGTGCCTGGGCGGTGAATCGAACACCGGACGCCAGCCTCTTCAGGGCTGCGCTCTACCACTGAGCTACCCAGGCGCAGTAGGTATTCTAGTAAAAACCCCCTTAATAATCAATCTGGTCGGGCCGCCGAGATTCGAACTCGGACTAAATCTTCCCAAAAGACTCGTGCTGCCATTACACTACGGCCCGATTAAAGCCCCTTTAAATTATCCTAAATTTCATCTAGAATCAATGCGTTAATTTGTCCTCGTAGTTCAACGGATAGAATAGCTCCCTTCTAAGGAGTAGATCGAGGTTCGATTCCTCGCGGGGACACAATAGCGAACTGATAAAACAAGACCCGCTAAAATGCGGGTCATATAGAATCTATTCTTCAATAGTTTTTGCTGGCCAGGAAAATTTGAATCTTCCTTTGTTAGATACCTTACAGCGTGCGCCGTCGTTCATTAATCTAACAATCGAAACTGGTTTTGAAAACCAGTCGTCCTGCGGTGGCTCTCGCCCATCAATCGAAACACTATAAAACCATTGGTCATCAACCTTCCGCTTGACCATGCAAATCATGTGGCTTTCTCGGCCAGCCCGAAAAGAACGCAGGCTTCCATAACCAAGAAAGGGCTGCTGCGCTCCTTCCACAATCACGTAGTAGGAACTGTCTCCCCGTCCGGAGTCAACAAACGAAAGCTTATCCATACTGCCTCCTCCAAATTTGAGGGGTTAAAAAGTAAAATCGCTAAGCTAAAGGTAGCATAAAAACTAACTTTGAAAAAGACTCCATGAAAACTTCCATAAAACAAAAAAGAGGCTCTACTCGAACGAGTAAAGCCTCAGAAAAACGCAACTAGGGCCTCAGTTGAAACTGAAAGACAAAGGCCCCACCTCCGTCAGGCACACCACAGTACCACCATCCAAAACCGGAGGCGACGGCAAACCAGGGAACCAACCCCTAGCCACCATGCCATCCTTGAGAATGGCATACCGATTGGAATTTCCATCCCTTTTCACGGCTCTAGCCACCGAGTGCCCCTTAACTTCGAGGATCGGCCCAAAGGCATGAAAAGGTTGGGGTGTGAGTTCTCGCTCATTGGGTCCTTCTTCAACCGTGAAGATGACTCCACCCTCCGTGAGCGGACTGAACCTGACACACATACACCCTCCTTACGAAGAACTGTGAGGAATTAAAAACTTTGCCCTCCGGTCCCTCCGTGGAACCGAAAAGCGGTGAGCTACCCATCAGTATATTAAAAAGGCAGGAAAATACAATCACTGGTGCGCGCTCGAGGGATCGAACCCCGGGCCTACTCGGTGTAAACGAGTCGCTCTACCACTGAGCTAAGCGCGCGAAATTTCAAGTCCAATATAAAACAGTAAAACTAAGAATTCAACTTCCAAAAATTCTCATACAACTTCGCAACCAGTATCGGCCCCGTCCCGCCTGGTGTTTTTGTGTAAGCTATATTTCGCTCATCGGCTCCGCCTGGATTAAAATCCCCGCAAATTTTCTCACCAACCTTATTAAAACCAAAATCAATCACGAGCGATCCCTCTTTCAAATCTTTAGCTGAAAATAGGCCAGGCACCCCGGCTCCACTCACAACTACATCGGCTTCTTTCAGGTTGGGATGGAAATTTTTAACTGAACTGTCGTAGATCGTCACCTCCCCAGCTCTATTCTGCAACCAGAACCCCACCGGCTTTCCAATCAAAAACCCCGCCCCAATTAGAATGAACTTAAGTTCCCGAAGAGCTTTGTCATTGGGGATTTGGGATTTGAGTATTTCAGTAACTGTTTCCACCGCAGGTGGTGCGATTTTACCCCGCCCTGTGTAAAACGCCCCGAGTGCCTGTTCGCTCAAAACATCCACATCCTTTTCTTTCGGTAGAGCATTTAAAACGTAGTGCTTGTTCACCTGCTCCGGAAGTGGTAACTGCACCAAAAATCCACCGCAATTTTTGGGGCGAGAAAGCATTCCAATCTCCGCTCGCAAATCATCGGTCTTTACGTCCAAGGGTGCCTTATACAATCGGAAGCTGACGCCAAGCTCCTTCGCCACCCTTTCTTTTTGTTTCAAAAAATTCGCTGAGGCCGGATCTTCACCCACGAGCATCGCTCCCATAAATTTATCCTTCCAATCTCCGGCCGCAGACTTAAGACCTTGAATTATTTGAGCAGCAATAGTCTTCCCGTCAATAATCATTACTAGTTTTTATAACTTAGGGGAAATCTTCTGCAAAGCTTTTTCACTTCTTTCGAAACATCACTGCCATCTACCAAAACCTCTTTCAAGAATTTCGCCACCTGTTTCATCTCTTTTTCTTTCATTCCTCGCGTGGTTAAGGCCGGCGTCCCCAAACGAATCCCAGATGGATCTAGGGGTGGCCTCGGATCGTAAGGAATCGTATTTTTGTTTACAATAATCCCGTTTTTTTCTAGCTTATCACTCGCCTCCCCCCCACCCATCCGCCTGTTGGTTAAATCAACTAATAATAAATGCGTTTCAGTCCCGTCCCCCACCAACCTGAACCCATGCTTTTTCAACTCCGTAGCTAATATTCCAGCATTTAAAACCACCTGTTTTGCATACTTCTTAAAAGAGGGCTGCATCGCCTCATGCATTGCGACCGCTATGCCTGCAATCTGATTCACATGCGGCCCACCCTGAAGTCCTGGGAAAATTGCCCGGTTAATCAATTTTGGTATTTCCACTTTATTTCCTTCGGCCACTTTTGAGTTCCTGCTTGAAAAAATCATCGCCGCTCTTGGCCCCCGCAAAGTTTTGTGGGCTGTTGTCGTCACCACGTCCGCGTACTTAAAAGGGCTGGGGTAAACCCCACCCGCCACTAGCCCCGCAAAGTGAGACATATCCACCATCAAGTACGCCCCGCATGAGTCCGCGATCTCTCTAAACTTCTTAAAATCAATAACTTTCGGATAAGCCGTGTAGCCCGCCACAATCATTTTAGGCTTTTCCTTCTCGGCCCATTTTTTTATCGCTTCGTAATCTAAACTTTCCGTTTTCTTATTTAAAACGTAGGGCACGGATTGCCACGCTTTCGAGGTAAAACTCACTTTGTGGCCGTGAGTTAAGTGCCCCCCCATATCGAGCTGCAACCCCATAATCTTTTCGCCGATTGGTATGAGTGCCACGTAAACTGCTAAATTTGCTGGCGAGCCAGAATAAGGTTGAACATTCACTGCCCAGCCAACATCTTTGAGACCAAAAACCTCGAGCGCTCTTGCCTTAGCCACCGTCTCGATATCGTCCACGTAAGTATTCCCGCCGTAGTACCTCGCCCCAGGATATCCTTCCGCGTATTTGTTGGTGAGCGGTGACCCAAGCGCGCCCAAAACATCTTGCGAAACAAAATTTTCGGACGGTATCAAATTGATCGTCTCATTCTGCCGCTTAATCTCGCTTTTAATTAGTTTTTCAATCGCTTTATCCTTCATTTGGTTAAATCTAGTTTAAGGTTAATCACGTATTTTTACAAACAAAAAACCCGCCATTGGCGGGTCTCCTGCTTAAGCCGTAAACACTTCCCAATCCTTATGCATCTGCGGAATCATCATGTGTGGATTCCACGCTTTTTTAAGTTCTTCTAAATCTTGCGACACCTGGTACTTCCCTCCCTCACCCACGTAATCAATTTCTTTTTTCGAAAGTGGCGCCACTTCATAAAAAACCATCTGCGCAATGCGGCGACCAACCACAAGCGGAATCGAAAAATGTCGTGAATTGTTCGTCATCTCCATCGTCCAGCGATTAAAATAGCCAACATCCCCCCAACCCGCGTCTTTGCAAACCTCCACAAAATTTCTCCCCATCGAAGACCGCGCGTACATCTTCGCCACGCAAATATCTCGGCCTCCGATAAATTCGTTCGTGTGCGCCAAAACCGTTTCGCCTGGTTCCAAAACAATTATCTTGGAATCATCGGGGATGTTCTTTAGATCAATTCCCCAATCTTTCCTCAAATCCCCGGCGAGTTCTGCCTCAAATGGCCCGGACCAAACCGTCTTGGTCGAAACCTCGTCGTACAGGTTGTGAATGGTGTGTCTTCCCTTCGGGGCCTTCTCTCTCCAAAACCAGTTACCCAACGTCACATCGTAACTCGTGGTCTTCAGGTTCCTATCGTTAAAAGGTTCGATCACAATCGTCCCCTTTTTCATGTGTTCTAAGATCTGATTCTGCGACAAAAGCATGCGAGAATTCTATTACTTTTATGAGCAAAAATCAAAAAGCCCCTGAAAAATGGGGCTTAATAAACTTAATAACAAACCGTGTTGTACTCCTTGAGGCTAAGTCGTCTTAAAGCACGATCAAACTCATACACCGTTAAACTGCAATTTTTGGGAGACTCACCGGGTGGCCATTTGAGCGCTCGATCATAATCCCATCGCTCTAAGAGAAATCGAAAAGCCCGCAAAGTTCCGCCGTGAGTTACGACAGCCACCTTCTCGCCTGCCCGATCCCGAAAGAGCGTGTTTAAAAAAAGATAGACCCGCTGCACCACTTGAGCCAAGCTCTCCCCGCCCGGCGGCACCGCGAAGAATCCACCCATCGTCGCCCAGTAGTCCCTAAGAAACGGGAAAGCCAGATCAGCTTCCGCCTCTGTCATATCATAGGTGTGCCCAGGGTCTCTTTCGCGCAAAAAGTGATTCGAACGAACCTGCATCAAAGCTCGATCTTCCGGCCTATAAGCATCCAGAATTAACTCTGTAGTCTGCTTCGTCCGTTCATATCCAGAGTGATAAACGTAGTCGAAAACCCCGAACCGATCACGAATTATCCAACCAGTCTTCCTAGCCTGTTCCACCCCTTCTGGAGTAATGGGAATCTTATGATCAGGAATGCCCTTAACCGTTCGCCGCATCTCCTCATCGGCAAAATAAACTGCGCCGCGCTTGACCCGATTTCTTTCAGATTCCGCATGTCTCACCAAAAGCAAAACCGACGGCCTGTCCATTAAAGCCTCCTTTTTTAAAGTTCCAACCCTAGCCTACACTAGCGCCTTCAAAAAACCAACCCATTGACGAAATGTGAAACAAAATCTATAATGTGGCCTGATCTTAAACAAACCGCTCACCGTAACCAAGGAGGTCGTTTGCGAAACAAAGGTTCGCTCATTCTCATTTTTCTCTCTCTCGGTCTAATCGCTTGCGAAGATACGAGAATTGAGAAATCAGCTGTTCTCTCCGAGAAAGCTGTGGTCGTCGAACGGGTCTTTACGCCATCCCAACACTCTTTGAAGTTCGTTAACCCCAACTTCGACTTCGGCTTTGAGCCCGGCATTCAATTGAGCGACAACCTCTCGATCAAAAGTTCCGAAGTGCCTGAAAAGCATGCCACGGTTTTCCGGTGCTCGCACGGCAAGTTCATCATCGAAAGAAAATCGATTTACGATCGTTTTGATGAAGGCGACACGGTTGTCGTGACCTACCAAGAAATCTGCCGATCCGCCTATGACGACAAGGATGGCGACGGAGAGAAAGAGCAACTCTCTTCCGTCATCATCGGTTACGATTTCCTGGACGCAACCCTCGCTCCTCGCTAACCACAAAGGCGAAGCTACCAAGCTTCGCCTTTTTTCTATCGGGGTGGACGACGGGAGTCGAACCCGCAACCACCAGATCCACAATCTGGTGCTCTACCATTGAGCTACGCCCACCATGTCTCCGCCCACTAGCGGACGCCCTCATATTATTAAAAAGAGGCCGAGTCGTCAATTTGGGGTTATAATTTAGGTACTACAGACATGGAGACAATACACTCCGTTGAAGTTCTCGCTGGTGGCAATACTTTTCTAACATACGCTGCTCTATTTCTATCAACCGTCATTTTCGGCAACATCTCCGCCTTTATCACTTTCTGGTTAGCCTTCTTCGGCTACTTCGGGCCTAATGGATTGATCTATCTCACCATCACCGTTTTTCTGGCGGGAATGTTTTCGGACATGCTGTGGTACTTGCTCGGCCGGACTCTACGAGACACTCGGTTCGGAAACTTTCTAAGAAACAAATTCTCTCGGATCAAAAAACTAAAAGACTATATAAACGAAGACACCCTCAACTGGATCTTTCTGGCCAAGTTTGTGTCGAGCACCAACGCGCCTTTCGTTTTTCTAACCGGCTGGGCTAAAGTGAGTTTCAAAAAGTTTTTCCGCGTGAGCATCTTCGCGATCGCCAACTGGACCATATTAATTATGGTCATAACCTATCTTCTCAAAACCACCTTTAGCCCAATTATATCGATTGCCATCTTAAAAAGTCTCGAAGTTCTTCTCATCTTTGGGGCAATAATATTTTTAGTGGCCAACTATATCCTCGGCCGCCTATTCCGCCGGGGCGTCGGTAAAAAATGGTCCACCAAAGCCGCCGGCTTTGTCAGCAAAAAAACCAAACCTTAGTTGACAAACCCCGAGCCTTTCTTGTATAAGAATATAAGAACAAGTAGCTAACTCACACAAAAAGGAGGTTCGTATGATCTGGCTAAGAAAAATCGGGAGTTTTTTAAGAGCCTTATTCCCCTTTGCCTTCCTTAGTTATCACAAAGCAGTAGTGAAAAAGCGCGAAATCCGCGAAAAACTAGAGGGCAACTTCTACTTTAATGCCTGGAAATGCGTGGGAGCCAAGATCAAGATGGTTCCTCGGTACCTGGGATTCTGGCACCACGGCAAACCAATGTATGGCATAAAACTCTACGGAACGAATGGTCACAGCGGAGAGTTAATACAATACTCAAGCATGAGCATTTGCGCTGAACCCGGTTGCCAAGAATACGTACCCCCACACACCGTTGCCATGGACCAATACTAACCACTCAAAATTCCAACCCCCATCGCATCATGCTTTGGGGGCTTTACTTTTATGATAAGATCCATTATTCTAACCCCTACAACCATTTTTTAACTTTAAATTTCCAAACATGCCTATCACAAAATCCGCCAAAAAAGCTCTGCGCCAAAACCTAACCCGGCACAAGCAAAACAACAAGAAAAAAGAGGCCTACAAAAAGCTAGTAAAAGATTTCCGGAAGCTGGTTTCCGGCAAAGACGCCGACAAAGCCAAAGAGAAGTTGGCCAAAGTTTTCCAAGCCCTCGATAAAGCTGCCAAGACGAAAGTGATTGAAAAAAATAAGGCTAGCCGATTGAAGTCTAGACTCTCGAAAATGATAAAAAAATAACGCCCCCGGGGGCGTTATTTTTTACCTCAAAGCCAAATCAACCAAGACTTCGTCGTACTCTAGTTTCCCCGACTTCACCATCAAATCGTATCGAGCTAGATCCTGAAGCCTATCCGGTAACTGATACGCCAAAATATTAAAAACCTTCGCCGACGGCTCATGTGAGCCCAAAACTTTCTCAAGCGCCCAAAGTTTTTGCGGCAAATTCCGAGACTTAAACCCTAAAATCAAACCCCAAAAACTCGGCACCTCCGCCACCCCAAGATCCTCCAAGTCCTTCACCTCAATCACCTCCTTATTCAATCCGGCCATCTTTTCAAGCTCTGTGACCAAACTCCAGGTATTTTTCTGATAAACACTCGCTAAAAATCTTAAAGCGGTCGGTGTAATTTTTACACCCAATCGTTTCACTTCCCGTAAAATAAAACTGTCCCATTCTGCCCCCTCCAAAAATTCAAACTCCTGCGCTAATACGGGTTTTTTTCTTAAAAAATCTAACGCCTTCACCGGCTTATCTTTTTCCGAAATCAACACTGTAATCTCTTTGTTGTCTAAAACTTCTTTCAACACTTTTGCCAAGTCTTTCGCTTCATTTCAAACTCCGCCAAGATTTCCCGCTTCTTAACCTCTCTCCTATAATCATCCGGCCCGTAAAGAAAAATAATCATGACTCGATTGAAAACTATTACCAGAATGCTAGCATTGTCGAAGAACCTTAACAAGAAAGGGGTTGGTCAATGAACTTAAACATACCCGAAATCGCTAGGATCGAATTATTTCGGACGGGCGGAAACTCAACTATTGGTATCTTAGAAAAAATCATTATTAGCCAAACAAGGGCTCTAAGAAGGATCCGGAGCCTACTAAACCAAGAAGTTGAGAAAATTCCGTTCTTCCCATCCTCTGGCCCAGGCAATCTCCCCACCTACTGGATCAACGTTTATCCGAGCGATGGATCTAAGCCTTTTCAACTGGAATTCATCATGGGGGAGATAATCGACAATGAAAAAGCGGTATACCGATACTGTATCGAAAAAATTCCCAATCCCGATAAACTCTGGGAATTACTCGAAAGATTAACTTTTGGACGCATTCTGTGGCATCGAGACGGCAGATCCCTAGCCGCTCCACCCGAATTCATGAAAAAACAACCGGGGAAACTTACATACCATGTAAATCCAACACCGATCAAGAAGGAGATGGAATAGTGAGAACAGCACCCGTCATAACCGACATAGAAATGCACAGCGGCTGGACCTTTGAAGATGTGTTACCAAAACCCATCAGAAGCATTCACCTTTGGAAACTCGACCCGCTCGAATCCACCATCCTAGAAACCGAAATTACCGACCCGGCAACCCTAAGGCGAGTTGAGGAAATACTGACCCCTGTCTTTGCTGCAAGAGACACCCTACCCGAAGACGAAAGCTTCGTCTACAATCCCACCTTCGTAGCTGAAATACACGGCCAAAGTGAAAGGCCAGATGATCCGACCCTATTTATAAATGGCAACATCATCATGGAAAACATGCCATGCTCCACTGTTTGCCTAGCCCCAGAACATGACCATCACTCAACTGAACTCTGGGATCTTCTCGAAACAGCAATCGAAGGACTACCCATCACCACTATTCCCCAAACTCACGGATGGATCTTCAAGTATCCTCCAATCTATCTAAATGATCCCTCCGGCCGAAAGCGCCTTTTTGAACAACAAAGAAACCTCCGGAAACTAGCCAAGGCAACAATTCAAATAAACCCCGTCTAACCGCGGGGTTTTTTATTGAACTAACTTCTGACAAACCGGGCAAAACTTCCATATTCCCCCAATAACGTGTTAGAATCACTCTAGACCATTAACAGAAGGAGTGTGAAATGAAACTGGATATCCCACCGATTTCCCGAATTGAGTTTTATCAAATCGACTATGTAACCCGCGAGAAAACTGAAAGTACCCTCATCGACGATCCCGAAATCATTGATCAAATCCAATCCATGCTCGCGGTAGAAATGGAAGAGGCATTCTGGATCCGGAGCGATACAGAATACGAACTGACTCTCTACCTCAAAGAAGGTGGCTCCATCACTCTTTACCTCGGGTATGGACTCATCGGCGAAGCAAAACCAGATAGCCCCGTAGGCGCTCCGGCAACAATTGAGCTCTGGGATCTTATGGAAATTCAAAGTAAAAACTTGCCACGGAAAAAACTCCCTCCTCCCCCAGAAGGACTCATAATGACTCTTGAAACCCTAGTTAAGAACCTCGCCTAACCGCGAGGTTTTTTATTGAACTAACTTCTGACAAATCGGACAAAAATGCGCCGATCGTTGTGCTACTTTAATCCTATGAACCTTGTGACCACGCAGACATTTATCACCATGTCTCTGATAAACCAATAACATGTCACCATATCTTCCTTTTTTGCCATAAGTATCCCGAAAATCATCCGAACTCGTCCCCCTCATCTTTATCCCCTTCTCCAAAATCTTCTTTATCGCCGCGTAAAGCGCTTTTATATGCGCCTCTTTCAACTTCTCGACTCGACTCAACGGATGAATCTTCGCCACGTACAAAATCTCATCCGAATAAATATTGCCGATTCCCACCACAAAACTCTGATCGAGCAAAACCTGCTTGATCTTTCCCTTTTTAGTTTTGAACAATTCTCGAAATTCCTTATAAGAAACCTCAAGTGCCTCTGGTCCCAAATTTTTCAAATCCGGCAAG